>NZ_QTPV01000011.1:0-184171 GCF_003857985.1 Burkholderia sp. Bp9090 | reverse complement strand
CGCGACCGTCCCCGCGTTCATCAACCTGTTCATCGAAACCGGCGGCACCGCGGGCATCCAGTTCTCGTACGACAAGAACTGAGCCGCGACGGCGCATGCCGTTTCGCGCGATTGCGACCGTCCGGATACCGGCGGTCGCAACCGCGACACCACCCTGCGTCGACGCATTCCCTCCGATCCGTTACGAATACGCACGCACATCGCGGCGTTCCAGGCTCGCGACTGGGATGCCGTCGACACGGTGGAGGTCTATCGCCTCGATCAGATCGCCTGAAGCCCGCCGGCGCGCCGGCAAGCACCGGCAGCGATTCGCAGATCGTGCCGTCCCCGATGGTGGCGCGATCGATTGTTCCCTGCACGGAACACTGAGGACCATCCGGCCCGGCTATCGACACGCGACACGTTCCACTACGCTTGGACTCGTACGGATTGCCAACTGCGTCGGGCTCGCATCAAGCTCGCGTAACCCGCCGCGCCCCCGAACCGCCCGTTCGTGCCGCGTTGCAGCGCAGCCGCGCGAAGCCGTTCGCGCGGCCACGACATGCCGGCGACGCGTCGCGTTTCCCACGCGTTGCAGCCGTTTCGGCGCATGCCGCCGCGCGCCGCGCTTTCGTCACACGATTCGCGCGGCCGGCCGCCGCCGTCGCGTCGCCCGTCGATCGCCTCGGCATGCGTGGCAGCGCAGCAAACGGCCGCCCTTTACTCATGCCCGACGCCCCTCGGACAGCATCATGAAATCCCTGAACATAGACGATATCCAGGCCTTCCTGTTCGCCGTCGAGCGGCAAAGCATCACCGAATCCGCACGCCGGCTCGGCCTGTCGAAGTCCGTCGTCAGCAAGCGCATCAGCGACCTCGAGCGCACGCTCGGTGTGCAGTTGCTGATGCGCTCGACCCGCAACGTAACGCCGACCGAAGACGGCATGATCTTCTATCGCGCCGCGTCGGAATCGATGCGCCGGCTCGTCGACGTCGCCGAGGAAATCGCGGAACGCTCGCACGGACTGTGCGGCGAGCTGCGCATCACGTCGCCGGTGAGTCTCACTCGCCGCCTGCTCGGGCCGGCGGTCGCGGCCTTCGCCGCCGCGCATCCGCAGCTGCGCGTCACGCTCGACACCGACGATCGCACGATGAACCTCGAAGTCGAGCGCTTCGACGTCGCGATCCGCTCCGCGCGACTGCCCGACAGCGCGCTGATCGCACGCCGCGTCGCCGCATGCGAGCGCGTCGTCGTCTGCAGTCCAGACTACCTCGCCGCTCACGGCAAACCGGACTCGATCGACGCGCTGCTCGAGCACCGCTGCCTGAACTACAGCCATACGGCGCCGTCGGCCACCTGGACGTTCACGACGCCCGGCAGCCTCGGCAAGCCGCGCGCAATCAGCCCGGGCAGCGTGTTCCTGTCCAACAACGGCGAAACGCTGTGCGACGCCGCGGTGCAAGGCATCGGCATCGCGATGCTGCCGCGCTACATCGCGGACGACTGCCTGCGCGACGGCCGGCTGGTGCGCGTGCTCGCCGATGAAGCACCGCAGGACGAAGTGATCTACGCGGTCTATCCGCGCAATCCGTACGCGAGCAACAAGCTGAAGCTGTTCATCGAACACGTGCGCATCGCGCTGCTCGATCCGCCGTCGTCCGCCGGCACGGACAAGGAGCTGCATGTCGAAATGCTGTCGACGGATTCCGTCTGACGCGATGCGCGCCACCGTGTCGCAGCCGTCCCGCCGGATCCGTCCTGCCGTCACGCCATGCCGCCGACCAAGCCCGCGCTAGCCAGGCCTGTCAACGCAGCGGCGTTCGCTCGCATGCTGCTCGGCATGAGCCGCGAATACGGCCGAACCGACTGCGCGCGCCTGATCCATGTCGCGAAGACCATCGTCGCCGTCGTGCTGGCGGTGGGCGTGTCGATGCGGCTGGAGCTGGCAGCGCCGCGCATGGCGATGGTGACGGTCGTGATCCTGATGATGCCGGCGATCCGGCTGCTGTCCGGCGGGCCGTCGCTGACCGGACACGTCGAAAGCGTCGCGCGCGGCATCAGCGATCGCGACAATCCGGCCGGCGCGACGCTGCTCGCCGACGTCAACCCGATCTTCACGTGGGTGCGGCTCGCGCAGCGCGTGCCGGTCCGGATCCGGCTGGACGGTATGCCGCGCGACGGCTTCCTCGCGGCGGGCACGACCTGCACGGTCACGCTGCGCCCGATGCCGCACGCGATGGCGCGCGGCGCGGCGCCGGATACGCGCACTTGATGCCGTGGTGCGGCCGTAGGCACACACGCCCGTGTTCGATATCGGGCAACACCGTGTTCTTGTTCGCGCGCCTTCCGGTGGCCCGGCATGCGCTTTTACACTGGGCGTTCGTCGGCGATGCGAGCGGTACGTACTGCGCACCCGCTCCGTCGACGCATCCCGAACCGGCCGCGTCGAGCGCGCGCGGCCTCGATCGACCCCGCGCCGGCCTCGCCGGCCGGCAGGAGACTGGCAATGGCATTCAGCGTAACTCACGAACTCCGGCGCCGCACCGGGCGGCCGATGCAGTGCCGTTCGTTGCCGCGCGATGCGGATCGGCGCCGCGGCGGTCGCGCCGAAAGCAATCGATCATGCTGAACGTCTCTTCCGTCGGCATCGCGCCGCGCGCATCGTCACCCGGTCGCAGCCAGGTTCACGTCACGCTGCTGGAGTGGTCGCACGAATCGCTGCTGGTCCGCTGGGTCGAAAGCGGCCGCCTGCACTACGGCGAACAGAAATGGCGCCGCGCGGTCGCACGGCGCGACGGACGGTGCGCGTATTCGGGCCGCGCCATCGTGCAGGGCGAGGCCGTGTTTCGTCCGACCGGCCGGCCGCGGCCCGCGAATCACCTCGCGATGATCGCGGCCGATGCGGTGGCGTCGCTCGATGCGTGATGCGTGATGCGTGATGCGCGGAGCGCGTCGCGCGTTATGCGTGGTGCGTGGTGCGTGGTGTGATGCGGTGCCGTGTCGTGCAACATCGATCGCGCGGAACGGTACTTGCTTCATCGGCAATTCACTGGCGCGAAGCGAGCCGCGCATCGCCGCGAGCCAAGTCGATCTTGGCTGCAACGCATCTTTCGCACTCCCGAAGCCCGTTCGCCCACGCTTCACCGGATTCGTTGATCAACGGGCGACAGTGCGTCACGCGCATGCCGGCTTATCGTTCGACGCGATCGCGCGTATCGTCCACCCATGTTGTCCGATCCCGTCGACGTCATCGGCTTCGTTCGCCAACCGGCCGCTCTCGCTCATGTGAATGCGGCCGTCAAAACAGGAAATTGATCATGGAATTCGTACTGGACCACTCGCTCGACGAGGATACCGCCCGCGCGGTCGAACATGAAATCTGGCGCGTGGATCCCGACGCCAAGGTCGAGATCGATCGCGCGACGTCGCACGTGAAGGTCGAGTCGTGGCTGTTCCCCGAGGAATTCGTCGTCGCGTTCGAGGATGCGGGCTACAGCGTCAGGATCAAGACTCACTGACGCGCGCCCGGCTGGCGCCGCACGCGAGCGCGACCGTCGCGTTGCGCCGGCGACATTTTCCGCACCGGCCGGCGGCCCGCCGCTCACCCGCCGATCTTGAACCCCGGCAACTGCTGCCCGAGCCGCGCGCCCATTGCCGCGCCGAGCGCCTGCAGCGCATTGAACGGCCGGATCATCACCTCGAATTCGACGATCCGCCCGTCGACGTCGAAGCGGATCATGTCGATCCCCTTCAGCCGCTTGTCGCCGACCGTCGCACTGAATTCCAGCACGACGCTCGTGCCGTCGTCGTCGGCGAACGCGCGGTGGTATTCGAAGTTCTCGAGGATCGTGAGCACCGTGCGCAGCGCCAGCAGCAGCGCGGGCGCCGGTCCGTACGGCTTGAACGCCATCGGCGAGCGGAACACGGCGTCCGGATGGACGATCGTGTCGAGTTCGCTGAAATCCTTGCGCGCGAGCATCGCGTGCCACGTCGCGAGCGATGTCGCGACGGCAGGTTGCAGATTCGACAGGGGTTGCATGCTCAACGACTCCGGTAACGTCACACGAAAGAAACCCGCTCGAAGGCGGCGCCCGCTCGGCCGCCGCCGCATGATGCCGCGCCGGCGTCGTCACGCGTCCGGCAGGATCACGACCTTGCCCTTCACCTGCCGGCTCGCCATGCGCGCGATTGCGTCGGCCGCGCCCGAGAGCGGCACGCGCTCGGTGATCGCGGGCCGCACCTTGCCGGCCGCGAACCATTGCGCGAGCTGGCGCATGTTCGCCGCATGCTGCGCGGGGTCGCGCCGCACCGCGTCGCCCCAGAACACGCCCAGGATGTCGCGCTCCTTGAGCAGCGCGAGGTTCAGCGCGATCTTCGGAATCTCGCCGGCCGCGAAGCCGACCACGAGGAACCGGCCGCGCCACGCGGTCGCGCGCAGCGCCGCCTCGCTGTACGCGCCGCCGACCGGATCGTAGACGACGTCCGCGCCGCGTCCGCCGGTCAGTTCGTCGACACGGCGCCGCAGGTCCTCGGTCGCATAGTCGATCGTGTCGTCGGCGCCGGCCGCGCGGCACAGCGCGAGCTTGTCCGCGCTCGACGCGGCCGCGATCACGCGCGCACCCAGCGCCTTCGCGATCTCGATCGCGGCGAGCCCGACACCGCCGGCCGCGCCCAGCACCAGCAGCGTCTCGCCCTGCTGCAGGCGCGCGCGCTGCTGCAGCGCATGCAGCGACGTGCCGTAGGCCAGCACGAGCGCCGCGCCCTGCTCGAACGTCATCCCCGGCGGCAGCGCCGCGATCTGCTGCACGTCGGCCACGCAATGCTCCGCGAATCCGCCATGACCGGTGAACGCGACCACCTCGTCGCCGGGCCGCCAGGCGCTCACGCCGTCGCCGACCGCGTCGATCACGCCGGCGAATTCCGCGCCGGGCGAGAACGGCAGCGCCGGCTTCACCTGATAGAGCCCCTGGACGATCAGCGCATCGGGGAAGTTGAGCGACGCCGCCTTCACGCGAATCCGCACCTGGTCGGCGGCCGGTTCGGGAACCGCGACGTCCTCGATGCGCAAGCGGTCGATCGGGCCGAATGCGGTACACAACAGGGCTTTCATGTTCTCCTCTCTCCTCGCGCGACGTCGTCGCGCAGCGATACGGCATCGATACGGCAGCGGGACACGCCCGCGCGATCGGCGCGCAGCGCACGCGCATCGGCCCGCGCCGCGTCACCATCATTCGTGCTGCGCGGCGCTCTGAACCACGCGTCGCGCATCTCGAGCGTCGTCGTATCGGCGCTCGCCAGCAGGTCGCGCTGCGCACCCACCTTCGGCAGCTCCCGGCGAAAGAAGTAACGCGCGGCGGCACGCTTGCCGGCGTGGAAATCGCCATCGCGCCCGTGCGCGGCGAGCGTCACGTCGAGCCACGGCCACACGACGACCCGACGGCCGAACGCCCCGCAGCCGGATGATCGGGTCGGTGACTGCCAAATGCTGGCGGGAAATTTAGCACGGTCGTTCTAAACCGACAATGGCGGGTCGCCCCGATGGCGAACCGGGGCGATGGCGGCATGCGCAGGTGAAGGTTGGTCGATGCCGGCGCGCGACACGCCGGCCGCGATGCCCGACGTGCCCGCCCCCCGCTCACGCGTGCGGCGGCGGGTACGCGTCGTCCGCCAGCGTGCCGAGCGGCACGAAGATGTAGCCCTTGCCGCGCACCGTGCGGATGTAGCGATAGTCGCCGACCGCCTGCTCGATCAGGTTGCGCAGCCGGAAGATCAGCACGTCGAGCCCGCGCTCGGAGCGCCCGGCCACGGTCAGCCCCAGCAGCGCGAGGATCTCCGCGCGCGACAGGACGCGCAGCGGTTGCGAGATGAACAGTTCGAGCAGCGCGAATTCGCTCGCGCGCAGCCCGAGGTCGTCTCCCGCGCGGGTCGCGCGCCGCGTGACGAAATTCACCTCGATGTCGCCGAACGCATAGGTTTCGGCATTCCGCGGCCCGCGCGGCGACTCCGACCGGTTCGGCGCGTAGCGGCGCATCGCGCTGCGCACGCGTGCGACCAGCTCCATCGGCTCGAACGGCTCCACGACATAGTCGTCCGCGCCGATCTCGAGCGCGACGACCTTGTCGACCACCTGCGCGTCGCGGCTGATCACGATCACCGGCATGTCGTAACCGGCCCGCCGCAGTGCGCCGAGCGCCATGTAGAACGTCGTGGCCGGCCGTTCGACCCGCAACACGATCAGGGTGGGCGGTGCCGCGCTCACGTGCGCGAGCAGCATCGACACATCGTCGAGCGCCGACGTATCGATCTGGCAGCCGCTCAGGAGCGCGCGGATCCTGTCGCGCATGCGCGGATCGGGCTCTACGACGAGAACTTGGGTGGCCATGGAAAATCGTCCAGCACGACGGCACGCACGGCGCATCGCGACGTCACGCCGGCCCGCCTTCCAGCCGGAACGGCCGGGTGCGGCCCGCACGAACCCGCGCGCGCGCGACGCCGGCGACTACACATGCATGCAGCAATCGAGACTCGTCAGGAAATAGCTCAGGCTCTTGCGGATCGACGTCTCGACGTCCCGCACGTCGCGCGCCGCGGGCGACTGGCCGAGCAGCGTCGCGACGATGTCGAGCGCCTCCCACGGATGCCGGTCGTCGTAGTCGGCGTGCAGCTTGAGCCAGCGCATCGCGCGATGCCGCACGGCCGGATCGAACTGCCGTTCGTACGGCGATGCGCACAGCAGCGCGCTCCACTCGCCCGTCACGCCCTCGATCGCATAGTTGGTCGCGGCGATGCTCGGCGCGAGCGCGTCGGTACTGCCGCTCTTCCAGCACCAGTGGCTCAGCGAGAATCCGGCCAGCGGCGCGTCGCCGCCCAGCAGCATGTCGATCGTCACGCCCGATTCCGCCGCCCAGTTGGCCCAGTGATCGACGTGGTTCTGCTCGACGCGGATATTGCGGATCAGATAGCGCCGCGCCTTCTCGTCGCCGCGCGACCGGTAGGCGGCGGTCTTCACCAGGTTCATCGCCATGTATTCCGGAAACTGGCTGACCACCGCCCAGCCGGTCACGAAGAATGCGCGCAGTTGCGACGCGCGCAGCGTCCCGCCGCTCATCGCCGCGAACACCGGATGCGCACGGACGCGCGCCTTCAGTTCGTCGGTCGCGCCGACCACGTCGCGCAGCCAGGCCGGATAGCTCGCCAGGTCCATCAGGTCGCCGGTCAGTTCAAATGGAGCACTCATGCGTTCGTTCCTCGCTTGGTTCAATGGAATCCCCCTTCCTGCCAGGGCGCGGGGCGGCTGAAGTAATAGCCCTGGCAATAGTCGACGCCCAGCGCGCGAAGCATCTCGGCCGTCGCCGTATCCTCGACGTGCTCGGCGACGGTGCGGTACTGCATCACGTGCGCGATGTCGTTGATCGCGGACGCGATGCCGCGCTTGATGCTGTCGGACGTCATGGTCGACACGAGGCCGCCGTCGATCTTCAGGTAGTCGATCGGCAACTGGCGCAGATACGAAAACGACGACATGCCGGCGCCGAAGTCGTCGAGCGCGAAGCGGCAGCCGAGGTCGCGCAGCTCGCACATGAAGCGCGACGCGACCTCCAGGTTGCGCACGGCGCTCGTCTCCGTGATCTCGAAACACAGCAGCGACGGGTCGAGCCCCGACGCCGACAGTTCGGCGATCACGAACTCCACGAAGCGCTCGTCGGTGATCGACATCGCCGACAGGTTCACGTTGTATTCGACGTAGCGGCGCTGTTCTAGCCGCGCGAGGCGCCGGATCACGGTGCGCACGACCCAGCGGTCGATCATCGTCATGTGGCCGTAGCGCTCGGCGGCCGGCAGGAACACCGGCGAGATCAGCTTGCCGTCGGCGTCCGGAATGCGCAGCAGGATCTCCGCGCGCTCCCGCGCGCCGAGCGCGGGCTGGATCGGCACGATCGGTTGCGCATACAACTGGAATGAATTCGTCTCGAGCGCCGTCTTCACGCGCCGGCTCCACTGCGTGTGATACGCCTGGCGGCTCGAATGCATGTCGCGCGAATCCGCGACATGCACGCGGTTGCGGCCGCGATCCTTCGCGACGTAGCACGCGACGTCGGCCATCTGCATCGCCTTCTCGACGCTCTCGGGCCGGCACGCGAGATCCAGCACGCCGATGCTCACGCTGAGCTTGAACGGCTCGCCTTCCCACAGGAACGTGAAGTCCTCGAGACTCGCGCGCAGGCGTTCCGCCTTGCCGCCGTCCGGCGCGCCGTCGCTGCCGGCCGGCAGCAGGATGCCGAATTCGTCGCCGCCCAGCCGGCCGAACACGTCGTCGTGGCCGAGACTGCGCGCGAACACCGCGGTCGCGTCGCGCAGCAGCGCGTCGCCGGCCGCGTGGCCGCACACGTCGTTGACTTCCTTGAAGCCGTCGAGGTCGAGCACCAGCAGCATCCCGCCGCCGCGCTGCGCCAGCGCGTCGCCCAGGCGTCGCTCGAACGCCGTGCGATTGATGAGGCCGGTCAGCGCATCGTGCGACGCCTGCCAGGTCAGCTTCTCGATCAACTGGTGTTCGCGCGTCATGTCGCGCAGGATCAGCACGTAGCCGACGCAGCGGCCCGCGGCGTTGTCCATCTTCGACAGCGACGCGCGCACCGACACCGCCGAGCCGCACACGCGGATCAGGTCGAGATCGCGGGTGAACGTGGGGTCGCTGCGGTTGCCGAGCGACGCGAGCAGCTTGATCGACATGCCCGTCGACGTGTCGATCAGGTCCAGCACGTCGTTGATCGGCTTGCCGACACACTGCCGCGACGACGTGCCGAGCAGCTGCTCGGCCGCCGGATTGACGGTCTCGATACCGCGCGTGAGGCCGATCGTGACGATCGCATCGGCGACCGAGCGCAGCGCGGCTGCCGCGAATGCCTGGCTCCGGTCCAGCTCGGTCTGCATCGACACCTGCTGGCGTTGCGCGCGGCTCGCCCACCGCACCGACAGCAGGATGATCAGCAGCGAGGCCACGACGTACGACAGGAACAGCTGGATGACGGCCGAGCGGAATTCGGCGCTCAGTTCGTCGGAAAAGCGCTTCGGCAGCGGTTCGATGTGCGCGTTGAGATCCCAGATCGCGTGGTTCAGGCTGCTCGTGCGCCGGACGTCGTCCGCATGCACCGACGCGTGCAGCGCGTTGGCGATCCTGCGCAGGTCGACCAGTTGCCGGTCCGCGTCCTCCCAGTATTGCAACGCGGCGTTCAGGCGTGCGAAGCTGCTCAGGATCGGGTAGAACCACACCACCGCCGCCGCATCGACCGGATTGATGCCCGCCTCGATCAGCGCCTGGCGCGCCACGCCGTGGTCCGGCGGCGTACTGGTCATCGCGCGGCGCGCGGCGCCGAGGAAGGTGAGGGTCCGGTCGACCGCCAGGTATTCGTCGAACAGCTTTTCGTCGCCGGTCTGCCCGTAGCGGCTCAGCAGCAGGATCTCGTCCTTCTGCGCCTTCGACCAGCTGCTTTCGCCGCCGACGTACACGCGCAACGACATGATCACGATCAGGCTGACGGCGACGAACCCGGCCAGCGCGACGACCACGACGACGATCGGCAGGATGCCGAGCGCCGGACTCCATGGCCACACGTGGAACGAGCTGCGCTGACTCTGGAGCTTCGAAATGTTTTCCATACCTGAATGACTGTTTTTCTGATTCTTGTCGATGCCGCCTGCCCGACGCGTCGCCGCACCGCCTGCGCCAGGCACCTCCCCGTTCCCTTTGCGCGCCGCGCCGCCGTGCATGCCATCGCGCCACGACGCGGTGCCGGCGACTATGTCGTCCGGACGCGGCGCGACAACTCGGCGCCGGCATCCGTACCGGCATCGGTCGCGAGAATGCGGCGTGTTTCGTCGCGCACGACCCGATGGCAATCGCAGCCCTGCCGTTCGAGACCGGCGAGATCCGTGAGCACGATGGCACCGCGATGCTGATGGATCAGGCCGAGCTCGTGAAGCTGCCGCGTGGCATCGGTGACGGTCTCGCGGCGCACGCCCAGCATCTGCCCCAGCATGCCGTGCGTGACCGGGATTTCGATGCTGCGTGCGCGCTCGTAGGCGATCAGCAGCCAGCGGCCCAGTTGCTGCCGCATCACGTGATGACGGCTGCAGAACATGACCTGCGACGCCTGGGACAACGCCAGCTGCATCCGCACGAAGACCTGCCGCCGGATCGCCGCCGACACGTCGCACGCGTCCGCGAAGCGGCGCGCATACAGCCGGTACGCGAACCCGCCGCGGTAGACGACGACGCGGCGCTGCATCGCGCTGCCGATGACGTCGTCGCACACGATGCCTTCGCGGCCGATTTCCGTCACGCCGAGTGTCGTCTTGCCGCCCGCCGTGTATTGCAGGGAAATGCCCGCCGTCACCGGAAAATAGACGGCCTCCAGATTCTCGCCGGCATCGCACAGCACCTGGCCGGTCTCGAGATTCGAAAGCATCAGATGAGGCGCCAATTCGGAACGGTTAATTCCGTCGAGCGCTGACAGGAAATGATTGGCACCAAGTGCATGCGGCAACTCGATGACGTTGTTGGCCTGATGTATCACGGCGCACCTCGTACGTTGTATCCCTGCCCCTCGGCCACCGGACCTTCCTGCTGTTTTCACCGCACCGGTTTAACGGTTTCTCCGCCTTTTCAACGCGGTGACATTGAGCAAAAAGGTATCACGCAGCCCAACCGTACGCGACACTCCGCTTTTGTTACATGAAGTAATTTGACAGTTCGGCTCGCCATCCGAAGATACTTGCATTGTCAATAAAAAATTGGCGATTTAAATCCCACCCATATAAAACGGATTGCGCAATGAATCATTGAAAACGGCGCATGAATGTCAATGCGCGGTAATGCGATTTACACTGGAAATTAAAATCATTCCCGAATCGAAAAGAATGCGGAAAGTGTGGGTTATCCCACACTTCTCCCTCGTCAGGTGTGAGCGCCGTGACGGCGTGCACGTCCGAGACGGGTGCTAGTGCGCCGATGCCGTGGCCCGGCCCGCGTCGAGCGATGCGGCCCGCAATGCGTCCGCCGGATCCGGGAAGTCGCGTCGCCGCAATTGCGCGAGCCGCGCATCGCGCGCGTCGGGCGCAAGCGGCTGCGCGTCGAGCCGGTCGCGTTCGGCAGCGTAATCGCGATAGCGTGCCCGCCACGCATCGTCGCCCTGCTGCATCCGCTCGACGCGCGCGGCGACTTCGGCGCCGAGCTGCGCACGCAGCGCATCGGGCGTCGCGCGCTGGCCGTCGAGCCGCGCGAGCGTTGCAAGCGCATCGCGTTGGCGCGCCGCGCGCTCGCGTGCGTCGCGCTCGTCCGGCGGCAACGCCTGATCGAGTGCGGCGAGGCGTGCGCGCTTCTGCGCGTCATCGAGCGTCGGATCGCGCGCGATCCTGATCCGGTCGAGATCGCCGCGCTGCCGCCGCAATTCCGCGTCGAAGAACGGCGCGCTCCAGTCGCCGAGCCAGCGGCGCGCGAGCGCCGCACGCCGCTCGAGTTCGCCTGCGATGCCGTCCGGATCGAGACCGGCGCCTGCCGGCAGCGCGCCCGGCAGCGTGTCGAACGCGGCGATGCACGCGCGATAGCGCGGCCACAGATCGAGCGCATCGCGGCGGGCCGGCTCGCCGATCGGCTGCGAAGCGATTTCGTGCGCGACCAGCGCATCGAGCGCCGCGGGCGTCAGGTCATGCTGCGCAAGCAAAAAGTAATCGAAGAATTCCCGCACCGCATGCGCGTGCGCGAGGCGCCATCCGGGCCCGACCGGCAGGCGCGGCGCACGCGCGCCCGCGAGCGATGCCGGCAGCGTGACATCCGACACGGCAAGCACCGGCCGCAGCACCGCCGCACCGCTCGGCGCGGCGTGGCCGGGCGGCGCGGTATCCGTGGCGGCCACGGCAGCCGTCGACGCAGCCTGACGACCGAACGCGTGCCAAACGGCGGCCGCGGCGATCGCCCCGGTCGCACCGTACAACACCGCGCGGGACAGCGTGGTCCGGACCTCCATCGCTCAGACGCCCTGCTGCTTCAGCCGGTTTGCCTGCACGCGCAGCGCGGCGACCGGGTCTTCCGCATAGGCGCCGCGAACGCCGAGCAGCTGGTTGATCGCGTCGAAGTGATTCCAGCGATAGCGCGTCGAAATCACCGTGCCGAACCGCGCACTGCAGGTCGACGTGAAACCGTCGTTCGGGCCGGCGCCGGCCAGCGCCATGACGTTGCCGGCCGTCAGGAACACGAGCGTCGAAGGATCCAGCACGTTCGCCGGATCGATGACCGGAATCACGCTGGTGTCGACCGCGCCGGTCACGATGCCGAGCAGCGATACCGGCTGATACGCGGCCCCGCTCCACGAGTACAGCAGATGCACGTTGCCGCCGATCGTCTCGACCGGTGCGCCGGTGCCGCACGCGCCGGCGCCGAGCCCCGGGCTCGGGAACAGCTGGTTGAACTGCGCGGCATGGGGCGTGCTCAGCGCGTTGAGCGCCGCGATCGCATCCTGGTTCGTGTTGTGCGTGTCGCTGGTGAGGATTCCGAACAGGTTCAGCAGCGCACCGAATATCGGCGTCGACAGGCCGGTCGGGTCGAGCTTCAGCGCGCCCAGCACGAAATCGGCGAACTGCGAGCCGCGGTGCGGCGTCGCGATCGTCGTGACCGACGCGACGAGCGCGGGCGCGACCGACGCCACGTAGCGCGACGTCAGCCCGCCCTGGCTGTGACCGATCAGGTTCACCCTGGCCGCGCCCGTGACCGCGAGCACCTGCTTGACGTAGGCCAGCAACTGTTCGCCGCGCCCGTTCGGGCCGAGGTCGCCCTGGAAACCGGACAGGTCGGCGACGTAGACGGTCGCGCCATGCCGCTGAAGATCGGCCTGGATGCCGTACCAGTACGGCAGGACGCCGAAATAGTCGTCGGTCCCGGTCAACCCGTGCACGAGGACGATCGGATAGCGGGTCGCCGCGTAGTCGTCGACGGCCGTCTGCGCGCCGGCCTGCGCCGGGCCCAGCAGGACCCACGCGAGCAGCGCGATACGGGCGATGAGCCGTGCGTACCCGAGCGATACGCGTCGCGCCGCCACGGCGTGCAGGAACGCTGCCGCGATGCCCCGCACGGCCGCATCGGCGCGACGACGCGGCGCGATGCGCTGGTCGATGTCGAAGTCATGCATTCGCGTGCTCCCATGCGGCATGCGCGGCCATGCGCCGCTGCCATGCGATGAACAGCGGCGCGCCGACGACTTCGAGCGCCGTGAAGCCGACGAACGGCGGCCACGGCAGCCCGAGCGCCGCGAGCGAAATCAGCCGCCCGATACCGCCGAGAAAGATCATCATCCACAGCGTCGCGAACAGCCGCCCCTGATGCTCGATGCGCGGGATCACCGAAAACGCCGCGAGCCCGAGCCCGAGCCAGACACCCGCATGGAAACGCAGGTTGCCGTCCAGCGTCGCGTCGGCCGGCAGCGCGATGCCGAGCGACGCGTACAGCGGATCATGGATGCCCATCATGCCGAGCACTCCGGTGATCGTCGGAACCAGCGCAAGCACGGCGGTCGCCGCCTGAAGCGCGCGTTTGCTCATTCGAATTCTCCTTGCGTCATCGATAAAAAATGCCCAGCACCTGAACGCTCGTCGACTCCGACATCGCGCCGAAGCGGCTCCACGACGGCCCGCCCTGATGCAGCCATTGCAGCGCGACGTCGAAGCGGTCGAAACGCCGCCGCAACTCGAGCCAGTATTGCCGGCCGCCGCCGAGATCGGCCTGCACGAAGCCCGACAGGTCGAGGCGACGCACGCCGACATTTCGCCACGCCGCCATCACGAACACGCCGTGACGGGTTTGCAGTTCCTGCGCGGCGATCGAGGTCTGCACCGCACGGCCCCATGCGAGCGGGTTCGCGCGCTGCAACGACCGCCATTGCGCCGCGTTAGCGCCACCGCCGTTGCTCTGGAATTCGGCGGTCAGCGACAGGTCGACCGGCAGCGTCCACGTCGCGCCCACCGATGAACTGGTGCGAAACGCACGATCGTCGGCCGCGCCGGTGGCACGCGCGATCAGCGAGCGCCGGTAGCCGCCCGTCCATTCGAGGTACGCGACCACCGAGTTGCCGAGCAGCACGCTCAGATTCTGGCCGAACTGCGGCGCCTGCCCGCTTTCGCCGTAGACGATCCATTGCGGCTGGATCGCCGCGGTGAGCCGCTGGCTCGCGACGAGCATCCAGCGGTCGACGCCGTTGGTGCGCTGCAGGTCGGACGACGCGGCCGGATCGCCCGGCAGGCTGCGGCGCTCGAGCCGCGGCGACAGCAGCGCCGCGAGCGAGCCCGAGTCCCACACCTGCTGTGCGCGCAGCCCGACCGTGCCGAGCCGGTTCGTGTGCCGGCTGTCCGGATCGGGCGGCACGTCGAGACTCACCGCCCCGGCCCGGAAGAAGTCGGTCGGGTTG
Organism: Burkholderia sp. Bp9090; assembly: GCF_003857985.1. Lineage (NCBI taxonomy): Bacteria > Pseudomonadati > Pseudomonadota > Betaproteobacteria > Burkholderiales > Burkholderiaceae > Burkholderia > Burkholderia sp. Bp9090. The sequence goes on along the minus strand of NZ_QTPV01000011.1, from coordinate 169,738 downwards.
TAGCCGATCGCCGCGCCGAGCCGCTCGTTCACGCGCCCCGCGTCGACGACGAACGCGGGCGACGCGCGCCAGCTCGCATACGCTTCCTTCACGAGCGCCACGTCGCGCGACGACGTGCGCGACGTGCCGAGCGGATCGAAGCGGTCGAAGCGCATCGAGAAATGCGCGGCGAACGACGGCGTCAGCCACTGGCCGTATTCGAACTCGATCGACAGCTGGTTGCGGCCGGCCTCGCCGCCGTCGCGATAGCGGCTCGCGCGCAGCGCGTCCTGCACGTTCAGCTTCCACGGCTTCGCGGTGTCGGCGGGCGTCGCGGCCGGCTGGTCGGCCAGCGCGAGCGCCGCGGCATCGGCCGCGTCGACGCCGGCCGCGCCATCCGCCGCACCCGCTCCACCCGCCCCACCCGCATCCGCTGCACGCACGAGCGCAGGCAGCAGCACGAACGCGAGCGCCGCGATCCGGCCTCGGCGCCGCGCCGTCATTGCGCCTGGAAGCGGGACAGGTAGTCGCGCTGCAGCCATGCATCGGGAATGTCGCGCCACGCGTAGTCGGAGAAACGCATGACCGTGACCCAGTTGCTGTCGAGCCCGTCGACGATGACGGTCTCGGTCGGCCGCTCGACGCCCAGTTGCATCGTGTAGCGGCGATAGAACGCGGTCTTCAGCAGCCGGTCGCTTTCCGAATAGAAGCGTGCCTTCAGCGGCCGGTTGTTCGCCGCGTCGATCCAGATCTCGATGCGGCGGTACGTGAGCCCGTCGCCGTGGCCGGCGAGCGCGAGCCGGTACGCGCGACGGGTCTGCCGATCACCGTCGACGATGTCCTCGACGCCCTTCAGCGCGGCCGTATAGTCGTGCGCGAGATTGACCGTCACGACGTCGCCGTTGGCGGCCTGGCCGAGCAGCCGCTGGTCCGGCGAGATCCGCACGCTGGCCTGGTTCGCCGGATCGTAGAACCACAGGTCGTTGCCGTTCTTCAGCATCAGCTTGCCCGTGTCGCGCGCCGGCGCGACGAAGCGCACCAGCGTGCGGAACGCACCGCCGGGCGCGTCGGGCTTCGAATGGATCGACAGCGTATTGCCGTCGACCTGCTTGCCGGACCGGTACTCGACGAGCGTCGCGGTCAGCACGAACGATTTCTCCGGCGTGCGGATCGCGTCGCTCGCGGCGAGCACCTTCTGCGGATCGGGCGCCGGCTGCGCACGCGCGACGCCGGCCAGGAACGAAAGACTCAGACAGCATGAAACGAACAGGCGACGCACGGGCGCTCTCCCGAAAGTGAAGTGAACGAAAAACGCGGCAATCGGGCGACCTCACACGTGCCGCAGCGCATCGACGATCGACAGCCGCGCCGCATGCCGCGACGGCAGCCACGCGGACAGCCCGGCCACGCACGCGAGCCCGGCGAACGTGACGGCGATGGTTCGCCACTCGCCCCACACGCGCACCGTCAGCGCGACGGCGTCGATCCGCGCGGGCGGCGTCCAGGCCAGCCCGCTGCGATTGACGATCGCGGCAATGGCGAGCGCGACCAGCACGCCGAGCGACGCGCCGGCCACGCCGAGCAGCGCGCCCTCGCAGACGAACAGCGCCTGGATGCCGCCGCGCCGCATGCCCATCGCGCGCAGCGTGCCGATCTCGACGGTGCGCTCGATGATCGCGGTGCTCATCGTGTTGCTGATCACGAACAGCACGATCGCGCTGATCAGCACGAACACGAAGCCGAAGATCACCGAGAACATCCGGTTGGTCTGGTCGTAGAACGGGTTCAGCGTCGCGAAATCGACGACGTCGAGCGCCTGTCCGTCGAAGCCGCCGTGCAGCAGCTGTTCGATGCGCGCCCGTGCCGCCGGCAGGTCGGCCGTGCGCGCGAGCTGGATCTCGATCGCGGTCGCGCGCGGCGCGGCGCCGCCGTAGACGAGCCGCTGCGCCTGCGGCAGGTGCACCGCGAGATACACGTCGTCGAGTTCCTTCACGCCCTGCTGGTCCGCCTTCACCACCGAGAAGCGGCCGACGTTCGGCGCGCCGCCCGCGCTCGCGGTCAGCACTTCGACATGGGGCGCGCCGTCGGCGGCCGGCCGCGTGCCGGCCTCGGCCTGTGCGAGCGCGAGCACGTCGGGCGGCGCGGTCGCGGCCGGGCCGTCGGCGGCCGGCTCGGCCGGGCCCGGCGGCGCATCGCGGCAATCCGGCACGCGCAGCGGGCCGCACAGGTGCAGCACGCGCGCGACGCCGAGGCCGACGATCGCCGCGTCGCCGGCGCTGCCGCGCAACGCGAATGTGCGCGGCTGCAGCGGGAACCCGTAGGCGTTCCATTGCTGCATCCGGTACTGGTCGTCCGCAATCGCGCCGAAGCCCATCACGGTGCGCGACACGCCGGCCGCGAAATTGCCGGCGATCCCGCCGAACTGCAGCGTCGGCGTGACGACCTGCAGCAGCGGCGCGAGCTGCGGGTCGTGCCGCAATCGTTCGATCAGCGCCGGGTAGCCGTGAATCCCGTACGCGGCCGGGTCGCCCGTGCCGTACAGGAAATAGCCCTGCCGCTGGATCTGCAGGTGGCCGCTGCGCTGCACGAAGTCGGTCTGCAGGCCGAGCGTGATGTCGCGGCTGAAGCCGCCGAACAACAGGATCGCGCTGACGCCGACGATCATCGCGAGCAGCGTGGTGAGCGAGCGCCGGCGGTTGCGGTGCAGGTTGCGCAGCGCGAGCATCAGCGTATGGGTCATCGGTACACCTCCTGCGTCGCCGTGTCGTCGCCGGCCCGTTCGTGGCCGACAATGCGGCCGTCGAGAATCCGGATCACGGCGTCGGCCACCTTCACCACCTCCGGATCGTGCGACGACACGATGAACGACACGTCGCGCTCGCGCTGGATCGCGCGCATCAACGCGATGATCGCGTGCCCGGTCGCGCTGTCGAGGTTCGCGGTGGGTTCGTCCGCGAGGACCATCGCGGGCTCGGCCGCGAGCGCACGCGCGATCGCGACGCGCTGGCGCTGGCCGCCCGACAGCTGGCTCGGCCGGTGCCGCGCCTTGTCGGCCAGGCCGACCGCGCCGAGCAGGTCGCGCACCCGCGCCGCGCGCCGCGCGGGTAACCAGCCCGCCATCAGCAGCGGATACTCGACGTTCTCGTACGCGGACAGCACCGGCAGCAGGTTGAAGGTCTGGAACACGTGGCCGACATGGCGCGCGCGAAAATCCGACAGCGCATCGTCCGACAGCGACGCCGTGTCGTGACCGGCGATCGTCACGCGCCCGCTGTCGGGGCGGTCGATGCAGCCGATCAGGTTCAGCAGCGTCGTCTTGCCGCTGCCCGACGGGCCGCTCAGCACGGTGAAGCGGCCCGCGTCGAGCGTCGCCGACACGTCGGCGAGCCCGGTCACGCGCACGCTGTCGAGCAGGTAGGTCTTCGACAGGTGTTCGACATGCACGAGGCTCACGACGCACCTCCCGCGCGCACCGCGTGCGCCGGCGCCACCTTCGATGCGTCCGCGCCCGCACCGCCGGGCACGGCCGGCAACCCGCGTATCAGCCGCCGCAGCTGCAGCCGGTACGCGAAATGCTCGACCTCGATCACGTGCCGCGGCGTGCGATGGAACGCGATGCCGCCGCTCCAGTCCGAGCGGCCGCGCCGGATCAGCCGGTCGATGCGCGCGGCCTTGCGCGGCGCCGCGTCGCGCGCATGCAGGTAGCGGGCGAGCAGCTGCGCCTGGTAGTCCATCAACGGCCAGTTGCCGGTCGAGGTCTGGAACAGCCCGATGAAGAACAGGTCGCGATGCTGCGCGTCGAACAGGTTCAGGTACAGCGACGGCTGCGGCTTGCGCCATTGCAGGTGCGCCTGGTCGATGAACGGAAAGCTCGGCTGGTAGCCGGTCGCGTACACGATCACGTCGATCGCCTCCTCGCTGCCGTCGACGAACACGACGCGATCGCCCTTCAGTTCGCGCACGTCCGGCCGCGCGTCGAGGTCGCCGTGTCCGAGGTGATAGAACAGCGTCGAATTGATGATGAAATGCGATTCGAACAGCTTGTGGTCCGGCTTGCGCAGCCCGTAGTGTTCGGGTTGCCCGGCCGTCGTCAGGCGCAGCAGCCGCTCGCCGAAATAGCGCCGCGCCCAGAGCGGCATGCGCAGCCGCAGCGGCCATTCCGCCCACTCGTCCGCCGGCATTCCGAACAGGAATTTCGGCCAGTAGTAGTACCCGCGGCGCGTGCTGTGGAAGACCGCGCGCGCACGATGCGACGCCTCGACCGCGATGTCGCAGCCGGAATTGCCGGCGCCGACCACGAGCACGCGCTTGCCGTCGAAGATCTCCGGCGTGCGGTACTGCGACGAATGCAGCTGCAGCCCGTCGAACCGCCCCGGATAGTCGGGCAGTTGCGGATGCGACAGGTGGCCGTTGCAGACGATCACGCCGCGATAGGTCCGCACCTCGCCGCGATCCAGTTCCACGCGCCACTGCGTGCCGCCCTGCACCGGTGCGATCTCGAGCACCGAGCGGCCGAACTCGATCCGGTCGTACACGCCGAAGCGCCGCGCGTACGCGCGCAGATACGCGAGTGCCTGGTCGCCGCGTGCATAGGTCGGATAGTCGTCGGGAATCGGAAAGTCGGTGTACTCGGAAAACCGCTTCGAGCTGATCATGTGGATCGAGCGATACACCGCGCCGCTCGGGCGGCCGTAGTACCAGTTGCCGCCGACGTCGTCCTCGCGCTCGATCACGTCGAAGCCGATGCCGGCCGCGAGCAGGTTCTTCGCGGCGGTGATGCCCGCCGCGCCCGCGCCGATGATGCAGTACCGCGCGCCGTCGTTGCGCTCCGTCATGGTGAACCTCCTCTTGCCGTTCAAGTAGCCGACGCCGTCACGGCTTGCGTGTCGGTCGCGCCGGCGAGCCGCGCGTCGTACAGGTCTGCGATCGATGCGCCCGCGCGATCCGCGATCGCGAAGCGATCGTCCGGATAGCGCAGCAGCATGTCGGCGTCGCCCGCCTGCGCGGCGCCGAACACGATGCGGCCGATGCGCCATGCGTGCGGCGGCTCGCCGTCGGCGGGCCACGCGCCGAGCAGCACGCGCAGCACGTTTTCCAGGTGATTGACCGGCAGCCACAGCTGCGGACACGGCACGCGCCCTGCATCACCCTGCACACCCTGTACACCCCACAGCGCGGCGGGGTCGGCGGCCTTCGCCTGCGCGATGCCGCCGCTCCATCGGGCCTCGGGCAACAGGTCGTCGCGCCAGCTCGCGCGTGCGGACCGCCGGGCCGGGCCGTCCTCCGTCTCGCGCGGCAGCGCGACGGTCGTGCCGCCGGGCGGATGACTGCGGTACACGAACGTCGCATCGAGCAGCACGCGGCCGGCAAGCGACGCGCAGCGCACCGTCACGTGCCAGCCGTCGGCCACCATGCGGCCGCTCACGTCGGTGTCGAGCGCGAGATCGCCGTGGCCGTCGAGCGCGTCGGCGAGCGCGTCGAGCGCGATCGTGATGTCGACGGCTTCCTGCAGGCAGGCCCGCTCGCCGCCGGGCGGCGCGACCCAGTCGGCCACGACGCGCGCGTGCTCGAGCAGCAGCGACGCCGGCACGGCCGCGCGACCGTCGACGCGGAAGGCATGCGTGTACGGTGCGCCGGCCGTGCGATAGCGCGTCGAGAAGCAAGCGAACGGCCGGAAGCGTCGCGGCGCGCCCGCGTGATGCCGGCGCGTCGCGAGTTCGCCGAGGTTCGGCAAGCCTTCCACCGCGTCGAACCCGCGCAGCTGGATCGGCGTCAGTGCGCGGCCGACCGCGCCCATGTACATCGGCTCGCCGCTGCCGGATGTCGCTGGATTCGCTGGATTCGCTGGATTCGCCGGGGCCGCGAGTTCCGCGAGCCAGTGGCGCACGCCTTCGTCGATTCGCATCGGCGTTACGTAGCGCCGCGTAACGGCGAGGTTCGTGATCATCCCGACACCGTCCCAGGTCGGCCACGCGATCGTCCTCACGACGCGCTCGCCGGCGTCGCGCCGCGCCCACCAGCCGAGCCGCGCCAGCGCCTCGTTCGCGGCCGCATAGTCGATCTCGCCTGTCATTCCGCCCCAGCGGCCGGTCAGCGAGCCGACGTTGACGAAACAGTCGACGCGCGGCCGGTTGCGCACCGCCGCGTAGAGATTGAGAAAGCCGAGCACCTTCACGCGCGCGGTGCCGATGAACTCGTCGGCGCTCTTGCGCGGCAAGCGCACCGGCTGATCGATGCCCGCGTTGTGGATCACGGCGCGCAGCCGGTCGCCGAATGCGTCGCACAGCGTGCGCACGGCATCCGCGTCGGTCACGTCGCATACGCGGTAGTGCACCGGCAGGCCGAGCGCGGCCACGGCGTCGAGCGACGCCTTCAGGTCGCGCCGGCGTTCGAGCTGCCGCAGCGCATCCCGGATCGCCTTCGGCGATCGCCCGGGCGTCGCCTGGCGCAGTTGCTCGAGCCCGTAGCGCTTGAAGCCCGCGTCGTCGAGCGCGAGCCACGGCTCGTCGCCGGCGGGCAACGCATCGCGCCCGGTGACGACCACCGTGCAGCGATGGCGTTTTGCCAGCGCGCACGCGGCCAGGAAACCGATGCCGCGCGCGCCGCCCGAGAACAGCACGACGTCGTCGGGCGCCCAGTCGGGCGCCGCGTCGGCCGGCAGATCGTCGCGGGTCGCGACGAGCGTATGGCGGCGTCCGCCGCGGTGGCCGACCTCGAAGCGTCCCCAGCGGTACAGTTCGCGCGCGACCAGCTGGTCGACGCGCCCCGTTTCGTCGGGCGCGATGTCGAGCACGCGCACGTTGCAGTTCGGCAGTTCCTGCGGCAGCGTCTTCGCGAGGCCGGCCCACAGTCCGCCGAGCGGCTGCACGAGCGGGCCGTCGCCATGCCCCATCAGGCCGTCCTGCCAGGTGAGCGCCAGATAGAACAGCCGCGACGTCGATTCTTCCTGCGACCAGTCGCCGTAGCACGCCTGCAGCAGTGCGACCGTGCGGCGCAGCGGCGCTTCCCATTGATCGCGCGCGTCGAGCGAGAACGGCGCTTCGACGCCGAGATCGACGACCCCGTCGAACGGCCCCGACTGCGCGACGAACGCGCTCGCGGCGGCCGCCGGATCGACGCCGTCGGCCGGCGCGAACACGCCCGGTTTCGCACAGGCGCGCGTGAGCGTCGCCACCACGCGCTCGACCGTGCGACCGCGGCCGTTGACGATCGCGATCCGCTTGCCGCTCAGCTCGGCCGCCGGCAGGTCGGGCAGCGGCTCGATCTCGACCGGCCGCCATGTGAAGCGGTGCGTCGGCGTGGCGTCGGTACGCTGAGGCGCGTCGTCCGCGATCGCGTCGCGTTGCAGAAAGGCCAGCACGTCCGGGGACAGCGTGGGGCCGGCGGAATGAACGGGCGTGGGTGATGCCGCGCTCGCCGGTTGCTCGGCACCGGGTGTCGGTGTCGGTGTCGGTGTCGGTGTCGGTGTCGGTGTCGGTGTCGGTGTCGGTGTCGGTGTCGGTGTCGGCGTTGGCGTCGGCGCTGGCGTTGGCGTTGACGCTGGCGTCGGTGTTGGCGTTGGCGACAGCGATGGCGATGGCGATGGCAACGGCAACGGCAACGACGTAGCCCCCAGCGCTTGCGTGCCCGTAAACGGACACACCGATGTCCTGACAGCCGGCGCGCTTGCATCCCCCCCGGCCTGCCCCGCGGACACCCGCTCGCGCAAGCGCGGCTTCGCGATCAACCGGATCCCGTCGCGCGGACGCAGCGAGATCGTCGCGCCGGTGTCGAGCGAATGACCGGGCACCGCGCTCAGGTCGACGTGCTGCGCCACCACCGCGATCAGCACGCGCATCTGCAGCAACGCGGTCTGATAGCCGATGCATTTGCGCATCCCGCCGCCGAACGGAAAGTACGCGTACTTGTGGCGCTCCGGCGCATGCGATCCGAAGTTCTCCGGATCGAACGCGTCGGGGTTCGCCCACAGCGCCGGATGACGATGCGTGACGTACGGCGACATGAACACCGACGAGCCGGCCGGCACGTGATAACCGCCGATCTCGTCGTCGTCGACCAGATCGCGCGTGAAGCCCCAGATCGGCGGGTACAGGCGCAGGATCTCGTCGACGGTCTGCGCGAGGTACGGCAGGCATTCGAGATCCGCCGCATCGGGCGCGCGGCCGCCGAGCACCGCATCGAGCTCCTCGCGCAAGCGGCGCAACACCTGCGGATGCTGCGCGAGCGCATAGAGCCCCCACGCCATCCCGCTGCCGGTGGTTTCGTGGCCGGCGAGAAACACCGTCATCACCTCGTCGTGCACCTCGCGCTCGGTCAGCGGCGCGCCTGTGTCCGGGTCGCGCGCGGCGAGCAGCAGCGAGATCACGTCGCTCGTGTCGGAGCGCCCCGCGCGATGCTCGGTGACGATCGCGTCCACGATCGTGTCGATCCCGCGGCGCGCGTGCGCGATCCGGCGATTGAACGGCGTCGGCATCCAGCGCGGCACGAAATCGTTCAGGTTGCCCTGCGGCATCATCGCCGCGATGCCGAAGCGCACGGCCGGCCCGACGTCGTCCGCATGCCGCGAGATGTCCGCGTTGAACAGCATCAGCCCGAGCATGCGCAGGCTCACGCGCATCATTTCCTCGACGGCGTCGAACGGCGCATGCGCCGGCCGCCTGAGCCACTCCTCGACGAGCGCGAGCGCCGCAGCGCCGACCGCGGCCGTGTGCGACTCGACCTGCTTGCGGTGAAACAGCGGCTGCACCACGCGGCGGTGACGCCGCCAGAACTCGCCGTCGGTCGTCAGCAGGCCGTCGCCGAAGAACATCTTGAAGTTGTCGTAGAAGCGGCCGCGCACGTAGTTGCGGTGGTTGTCCTGCAGCACGTGCTGCACGCCATCGGGATGCGCGAGCGCGTGCGTGAGGAACGGGCCGAGACGGTTGCGCGCGATGTCGCCGTACTGCTGCTGCAGCTTCAGCAGCATCGTGACGGGATTGCGCTTGTACGCCGCGAGGTTGCCCATCACGACGCTGCCGCGCGGGCCGGGCGCGAGTCGCTTCATGCTCATGCGGACACCTGTTCGGAAGGCGCGCGCCCGGCCAGTTGCGCGTCGATCTCGCCGCGCGCGGCGAACGCGCCGGTCACGCGATGCACGTAGCCGATCACGATGCCCGTCACGTCGCGCATCTGCATCAGGATCCTGCCGTCCGGGCGCACCGCGACGAACCGGTTGCCGCTGCTCGCCGGCCCTTCCAGCGCGAACGCGCGCGGGCTCACGCGCAGCGCGATCGACGTGTGGCGGCTCGCCAGCTCGCAGTCGTTGCCGGCTTCGTAGATATCGATGCGGCCGATCGACATCGGCGCCGCGAGCGGAATGTAGTCGCCGGCGACGTGATCGAGCGCGGCCACGCGCGCGAGCCCGTCGAGCAGGATGCTCGGCACCACGAAGCGCGAGAACACCGGGTCGCCGTCCGGCACGTTCAGCCGGAAGCGCGCCTGCTTGCCCGCGTCGCTCATGCCGGTGTCGGTCGTCGACACGAACATGCCGGTCAGCCGCACCGGCGCCGCATCGAAGTGATACGGATCGGCGACGGGCGTGAACTTCGCCATTGCCGGTTCGTGCCACACCGGCGCCGGCGCGTAGGTGTCGGCCAGGCGCACGGTGATCTCGAAGTGCGGCTTGTCGCGCACGAGCACCTGGCCGCCCGGCGCCAGCACGTCGCCGGAAATCCGCACGCGCACGTGCACCGCGTCGCCGTCGCGCGACGCGATCCGCGCGTGGATGCGCTTCACGCTCGGCCGCTTCGCGTCGTACACACGCAGGAAGTGCAGGAATGCCGCGTCCGCGAAGCCGACGACCTTGAGCCCCGGCACGAGCCGCAGCGCGGCCTCGGCGGCCACTTCGGGCACGAAGGTTCCCGGCAGCGTCGGAAAGCCGTTGACGACGTGATGCTGCAGGTACGCGTCGCGCTCGAGGTCGAACACGCGCTCGAACGTCACGCTGTCGTCGGTCCGCGCGCGTTCCGCGCCGAGATAGAAATCGGGATCGCGCGACGCGGCGACGGCGGCCGGCGCGCCTTCGTCGAGGTCGAAGTAACCGGGCAGGTGCGTTTCGATCGCGCGTCGCTCGGCGTCGCCGAGATGCACGGACATCGCCGCGCGCTCGCCGAGCCCGAGTTCGCGCATGAAGTGATGCTGCCCCTCCGCGGTGCGCATGCTCGTGAACAGCCCGCTCTTCTCGAGAAACGCGCGCGTGACCGGGTTCGCGCCGAGCCCGACCGAGCGCCACAGCGTCCAGCCGATCGTGAATTCGTCGTGACCGAGCACCGCGCGGTGATACGACGCCTGCGTGTTCAGGAAGTCGTTGCCCGACGCGTAGTCGGTTTCGCCCGCCTGCCCGGTCAGCCCGATGAACGAGCCGAAGTTGCACCACAGGCGCGGCTGCCGCGCGCCGAACGCGCGGCGCAGGTTCCAGTAGCCGCGTACCTTGATGTCGCGCACCGCGACGAAATCGTCCAGCGACTTCACCCGCACCGAGGCCGAACGGTTCAGTCCGGCCGCGTTGACCAGCAGGTCAACGCGCGGCTCGCGCGCGAGAATCGTGTCGATGGCCGCCTTCACGCTGTCGGGGTCGAGCACGTCGGCGCGCAAGTAGGTCACGCGGTGCGCGCCGCAGAATGCGCGCATCGCCTCGATGTTCATGCAGGCCGTGCGCGCGTCGGCACGCCGCTCGAAGGCGCGGATGATCTCGGGCAACGACCGTTGCGGATGCAGCGCCTTCTGCTGGCGGATGTAGTCCGGACGGCTCTTCGTGAACGTTTCGTCATCCATAGCGAGCAGTTCCGCGTCGATCGCGTCCAGCGCGCTGCTGCCGATCAGGTACAGCGTCGGGCGCACCTGCGCGGCGAGCGTCTTCATCAGCTCGCCGGTGATCCCGCGCGCACCGCCGACTGCGACCACGACCGAATCCTGGCCGAGCGACAGCCGCTCGTCCGCGCGCAGTTCGCCCGGGTCCGCGATCACGCGCGGCGTGCGGCGCCGTCCGGCGCCCAGCGCGACGACCGGCAGCCAGTGGCGGGCGCCGCTTTCCCGCTCCGCGTCGCGCATCGCGTCCGGCAGCGCGCGCGTATCGGTCAGCACGGCAACCGGGCGCGCTTCCGGCATCTCGATCGCCAGCGCCTTCACGAGGCCCGTGAACAGGCCGGCATCCGGATGCGGCACGTCGCCCGCGAGCGCGTCGAGCAGCAATACGATCAAGCTGCCGTCACGCTCGAGTGCCGCATGGCAGCGCTTGATCGCGAGGAACGCCAGGTCGTGCAGCGCGAGCCGCGCGGACGCAGCCGGCGCTGCTGCGCCCGGTGCGAGCGTGCCGGCGTCGAGCGACGTGAGCACGCGCACGTGGCCGATGTCGTCGGGCAGGAAATCGAGCGCCGCCGCGTCGATCCGCTCGATCCAGTGCCAGCCCGGCCTGTGCGTGGCGAACGGCCGCGTCGACAGCACCACGCAGCCGGGGCCCGCGTCGGCGTGTGCGGCCTGTGCGGCCAGCGCGTCCGGCATGTCGGTCACGATCACACAGCGCGGCGCGATGAACGGCGTCGACCGGCCCGCGGGCCGCCACGGCGCGTCGCGCCATTCGATCCGGTAACGCGCGACGCCGAGCGGCTCGCCGTCGGCCGCGACGCCGGTCCGGCGCAGCGGGCCGGGTATCAGGGTGCCGGGTTCAACGGGTGCGGTCGCCGCGGTTGTCGATGCGGCCGGTTGCGCGGTCGCGGCGGCCGGCGCCGTCGCATGGGCGGGCGGCACACGCAGCGCGTCGCGATGCGGCTCGTGCGGCGTGGTCCCGTGCGGGCCGGCCGGCTCACATGCAACGTGCAGCGCGTAGCGCGCGCGGTCGCCGCGGCCGTCGCGCGTGAGCGTCGTGCCGGCATCGCGCGCGACGATTGCGCGCAGCACGTCGATCGCCGAGTCGGCCCCCGCATACGTGACCGCGCGGCCCGTCGCATCGCACGGCGCAGCCGGTTCGACAGCAGCCCTCGCGTCGCCGCCGCCCACTACCGCGAGCACCGGCAGCCCTTCGGCCTGCGCACGCCGCACCGTCGTGACGGCGAACAGCACGATGCCCTCCGCGAGCGGCAGCCCGAACGCGGGCCGCACCTCTTCCGCCGAGTTGCCGTTGATGCCGCCGACGATCGCCATGTCGAGTTCGCCGCTGCACAGGAAACGCTCGGCCGCCTCGAATGCCGCGAGCGTCGACGCGTGGCCCGCATCGACCGTCATGTTCATTCCGTGCAGGTCGTGATAGTTCGCGACGCGCGCCGGGATCACGTTCGGCATCATTCCGGGAAACGAATTCTCGGTCGTCGGCGCGACGAGTTGCTTCGTCGCCTCGCGCAAGCCGGCCAGCACGCGTTCGGTCGCCGCGCGTTCGTCCGGCCGCGTCGCGTCGAGCACCGCGGCCGCGATGTCGTCGAGATAGCAGCGGCTCGCGTAGAGCGCCGCATTGCGCGTGGGCCCCATGTGCCCCATCACGAGTCCGATCGTGTCCGCATGCGCGTGCCAGAACGTGCCGAGGCGTTCGCGCAGGTCGTGCGCGGCGTCGAGCGCCATCAGCTGGCAGCGATCGAGCGCGCGCAGCACCGCCGGCGGCATCTTCACGCGCGCGAAGCTCGGCAGCGGGTAGCCGGTTCCGAAGCTCGCGTCGGGCGCACGGCCTTCGCCTCGCAGCCACGCGGCGACCTGGGCGTCGCCGTCGAGGCCCGGAAACTTCGCGGACCAGCCGACGATCGCGAGCGGTTCGCGCTCGAACCGTCCGCTCGCCTCGCCGGCAGGCAGATCCGCGCGGTATTCCGACACGATCAGGTGACCGTTCGTACCGCCGAAGCCGAACCCGGACACCGCCGCGACGCGTGCCGATTCACGCCGGACCGGCCACGATACCGGCGCCACCGGAATCCGCAGGTTCGTGCCGGCGATGTCGAACTCAGGCGGCGGCTCGCTGAAGCGGTGCTGCGGCGGGATCACCTGATGCCGCAACCCGAGCAGCACCTGGATCACCGACACGACGCCGGCCGCCCACCCCGTATGCCCGACCAGCGACTTGTTCGACGTCACCTGCACCGGACGGTCGCGCCGGATCGCGTCGCGCAGGCTCTGGAATTCCGCGAGATCGCCGGCCGGCGTGCCCGTTGCATGCGCAACGACCCAGTCGACGTCGGCCGGCACCGTCGCGGTGCGCGCATACGCGCGGTCGATCGCGATGCGCTGGCCGGCCGAATTCGGCGCGTAGATCGCCTTGCCCTTGCCGTCGGACGACGAGCCGAACGACTTCAGCACGCCGAGGATGCGGTCTCCGTCCGCGCGCGCCCGCGCGACGCGCTTCAGGATCACGACGCCCGCGCCGTCCGCGAACAGCACGCCGTCGCAGTCGCGATCGAGCGGCCGCACCTCGCCGCTGCGCGATAGCCCGTGCAGCTTCGAGAACAGGACCGAGCCGCGCGGCGCGAGCGCGAATGCGCCGCCGCACGCAACCACGTCCTGCTTGCCGAGCAGCAGCGCCTTGATCCCGAGATCGATCGAATACAGCGACGACGAACACGCGGTGTCGACCATCATGCATTGCGCGTCGTCCGGCAGCACGCCCTGCATCGCGTTCAGGCCGACCCGGTGCGGGAAGAACGACGCGAGATCGCCGGCGCCGCGCGCATAACGCGCGCTCAGCACCGCATCGATCGCGGCCACGCGCCGCTCGCGCTCGGCCGCGTCCACGCCTGCCTCGATCAGCACCGCGTTCAGGCGTTCGCGCGCGGCGGCCAGCACCATCCCCTCCTCGAGATGCTGGCTGCCGTCCGCCGTGTAGCCGACGAGGAACGCCACGCGGTCGGCGTCACGCAGCGTCACGCCGTCGAGCGACTGGCACAGTGCGTGACGCAGCCACAGCGTCGTCAGCTCGTGCGGCGCGGTACCCGCGTCGAGTTCGGCGCGCACCGTCGGGCACGGCTCGAACTGCTCGATGAAGACCGAGCGCGACTGATAGCTCTTGTCCTCGGCCGACGTGTCGGGCGAATAGAACGAGCGGTAATCCCAGCGATCCGGCGGCACGTTGCCGAACAGTTCGGGGCCGTCGAGCAGCGCGCGCCAGAACGCGTCCGGATCGCTCGCGCCAGGCAACGCGAGACCCATGCCGACCACGGCGATGTCGTCGCTGTCCGGCGCGTCGTCCGGTGGCGCGGCGGGACCATCGGCCCGCTGCGCGTTCACGGAGACGGGCGGCGCCGCGGCCGGCGCCGCCTCGCCCGCGCCCTCGGCACGCGCCGCGCCCGCCCATTCCGCGCGCGGCGACAACCCTTCGCTGCACAGCGACAGCCCGCCGTCCGCGACGACCACCTGCCCCGTGATCCAGCGCGCCGCATCCGACGCGAGAAACACGACGAGATCGGCGAGGTCCTCCGCGCGTGCGAGCCGCTTCAGCGGCGTCGCCGCGATGCTCGAGCGCTTCGTGTTCTCCGGGTCCGGAAACTGCGCGGCGACGTCGCCGTCGATCAGCGTCGACGACGCGCCGTTCACGCGAATGTCGCGGCCCGCGTACTCGACCGCGAGATAACGCGTCAGCGATTCGAGCGCCGCCTTCGCGGTGCCGACGACCAGGTAGTTCGCCGGCACGAGCGTCGCGCCCACCGACGACACGTTGACGATCGCGCCGCCGCCCGAGCGCGCCATCAGCGCCGCGGCACGGCGCGCGCACCAGAACGCGCCCTTCAGGTTGGTGTCGAGCGCGCGATCGAAATGCTCGGCGCCGATCTCGTCGACGCCGAGCAGCGCACCGGACGCCGCATTGTTGACGAGCACGTCGAGCCGGCCGTAGCGCCGTTCGATCTCGTCGAACATCCGGTCGACCTGCGCCTGCTGCGCGACCGACGCACGGATCACGTCGACCGTCGCGCCGAGCGCGCGCAGTTCGTCGGCCGTCTGCTTCGACGCGTCGAGCGAGTGGAAGAAATTCAGGATCACGTGCGCGCCCTGCTCGGCGAAACGCCTGCAGATCGCCTTGCCCACGTTTTTCGCACCGCCCGTCACGAGAACGAGCTTGCCGCGCATGCTGGTATTCGACATGGATCGCCTGCCTATCGAGAACTTGTCATTACGGGCAGGGCCCCCCTGCCGACCAACGTTTCAGCCCACGGCCGTCAGGCGGCCGCCTTCCCCTGGTTCTCGTAGACGAAATCGACGATCTGCCCCATCGCCTTGAAATCGCCGCTGCGGAAATTGGCCGGCAGCGGCGGCAGCGCGTAGCGCGCGGTGATGCGCTGGATGATCTCGGTCTGCTTGACCGAATCGATGCCGAGTTCGGCTTCGAGCTCGATCGTTTCGGAGAACACCTCGGCCGGATACTCCATCGCTTGCGCGTAGATATCGACGAGCTCCGTGAACAGCCGCTCGCGCGGCACGTGGGCGGGCTTCGCCGCGGCGAGCGGTTCGTGCGGCGCCGACGGCGCCGGCACCGCCGTCAGGGTCGGCGCGGCCACGGCCACCGCCGACAGGCGCGGCGCGGAAGCGCCGAGCGGCTCGGCCTGCGGTGCCAATGCGGCGAGCGTCGGTGCCGCGACCGGCGCGGCGCCGGCCGGCGCCGTGCTCGCCGCATCGAACGCGTGACGCAGCTCGCCCTTGAGCCAGTCGACGATGTGCGGTCCGCGCGCATGCCAGAACGCGTCGAACCCGGAGCCGGCGTTGCCGATGCGAATATCGTCCTTCATGATGCTGTCCTCCTGGAAATAACGGGTGATGGTCGTGACGACGCTCGATTCCTCGGTCGCGTTCGACGGGCCGCCGAACGTCCTGACCGTGCCGGGCCCCGCGATGCGCACGACGATGCGCGCCAACGCGTTGAGCGCGCCGCATTCGACGTAGCGCCCGATGCCGTCCGCGCACGCCGCGCGAATCGCATCGGCGAACCGCACCGGCAGCACGAAATGCGACGCGAGCCGCGCGCCCGGATCGTCGGCGCCGCTGTAGCGGCGGCCGAGGATCGGCGAATACACCGGAATCGCGAGCGGGCCGTGCCGATACGCAGCGAGCCGCGCGGCGAACTGTTCGCGCGCGCCGGCCAGATCGGGGTGATGAAATCCATACGGAGACCTGAGCGTCTGTGCTGTCACGCCGCGTGCCGCGCATGCCGCGACGAAGCGCTCCAGCGCGTCGCGCGGGCCGGACACGACGGTCTGCGACGGATGGTTCTCGACCGCGATGCACACGTTGCGCACCGCGTGCGTGACGACGCTCGCGTCGATCAGCTCGCGCGTCGCGTCGGCACCCGTCGAGATCGCGGCCATCATCCCGTCGGCCGGCGCCGCCGCCTGCAACGACGCTATCCGGTCGCAGACGATCCGCGCGCCCTGCTCGATCGAATACATGCCACCGCACACCAGCGCCGCGATCTCGCCGAAGCTGTGTCCGATCAGCACGTCGGGCGTCACGCCGCGCTCGCGCAGCACGCCGAACATCCCGACCGACGCGCCGTAAATCCCGAGCTGCAGCAGATCGGGCGCTTCGTGCAGCCAGACGTCGAGCCCGGCATCGTCACGCCACAGCGCGCCCGTCAGCGGGCGGCCGAGGCGCTCGCTCGCGACCGCGTCGAGCAGGTCGAGCGTCAGCCGCACGCTCGAGTGTTCGCGGCCCAGCTGCCGCAGCGCGCCCGCATAGAACGCGCCCTGTCCCGGGAACAGGAACGCGCAGCCGCGCGCTTGCGCGCCGCTCGCGTCCGGCCCGGCGCCGTTCAGCCCGCGTCGTTCCATAATCCCAACCTCCCGAGGCTCTCGGCCAGTTTCAGTCTCGCGATCCGCCACTTCGACACCGCGAGCACACGCTGCCGGCGCGCATCCGCGAGCGCCGACTGCGCGTTCAGCAATTCCGTGAACGTGCCGACGCCGGCCTTGTAGCGGCCACGTGCGATGTCGAGCGAATGCAGCGCGGTATCGAGCAGATGCCGCGAGTTGTCCAGGTTCGTCGTATCGGTCTGCAGGCTCTGGTAGCTCTTCCACACGTCGAGCGACACCTTCAGTTCGGTATTGCGCACGTCGGCTTCCTGTGCGTCCGCCTGCGCCTTCGCTTGCGCGACCCGGTAGCCCGACGCGAACCCTTCGAACAGCGGAATCGAGACCTAGATGCCGATCGAGTTGCTGTGACTGCTCCGCAACTGGAGAAACGACGCCTGCTGCTGGTAGGACGGGTTGTTGCGCGCAACGCTGCCCGTCAGCGAAATCGTCGGCAACGACTGCGCGCGCACCGCACGCACCTCGTCGCGCGCCGCTTCGAGCTTTTCGCGCGCGGCGATCAGCTTCGGGTGATGGCGCTTCGCTTCGGCGATCAGGTCGGCGACACCGCGCGTGAAGTCGTCGCGATCGGGCGACGGTTCCGCGTCGGCGATGCGCAGCGGCGTATCGGCGTCGGCGCCCAGCGTCGTCGCGAGCGTGCCGATCGCGCTCTGCAGGTCGCCCTCCGCGCTCACGCGATCGAGCAGCGCCTTGCGGTAGGTGGTCTGCGCCTGCAATGCGTCGCCGAGCGTGCCCGCGCCGCCGTCGTGCCGCGCGCTCGCCTCGGCGAGGCTCTCCTGCGCCGCGTGCTCGACCGCCTGCGCGGCGGCGAGTGCCGCCTGCGCGTCGCGCAGCGCATAGAACGCCTGCGCCGCGTCGTAGAAGACACTCTGCAGCGCATCGTCGTGCGCCGCGTTGGCCGCGCGCAGCAGCGCGCGCGCACGGTCAAGCGTCGCGCCGCGCTTGCCGAAATCGAACAGCACCCAGCTCAGGTTGAGCATGCCGTAGCGGCTGGTGCTGCTCTGGTCCTGCGAATAGCCGCCGCTGTAGTTCGTCGTCAGGTTGTCGCGCTCGACACCCGCCGTCGCATTGAGCGTCGGCCAGTACGCGGCCTTCGACACGCCGACCTCGGCCGCCGCCGCGCGCGCATCCGACCATGTCCGGCTCAGTTGCGGATGCGAGCAGATCGCCAGCAGGATCGCGTCCTCGAGCGCGAGCGGCCGCGCGTCGACAGGCTGTGCGCCGCACGCGGTGGCCGACGCCATCGACCCGGCCGGCGTGGCCGCGACGTCATTGCGCGTGCCGTACACGTCGAGCAGCTGCGCGCGTGTCGGCGGCGCGGACACCGCGAGCGCGACGACAGCCAGCACGGTAGCGAGGGGACGCTTCATCGCTCAGCGCCCCGCGACCGGTTCCGCCGCGCCGGCGTCATGCGTCGCCGGCTGCGGCGCGGCGGGTGCAGCGGCGGACGTCCTTGCCGCCATCGCCGCGCGCATCGCGGCGGTCGACTGGTCGAGCACGACCTTGCCGCCCTGCAGCATGATGACGCGCTGCGCGGACGCGATCGTCTCCGGCCGGTGCGCGACGATCAGCCGCGTCATCGCGAGCTGCGTGACGGCCGCGTTGACCTGCATCTCGCGCTGGATGTCGAGATGGCTCGTGGCTTCGTCGAGCACCAGAATGCCCGGCCGCTTGTACAGCGCCCGCGCGAGCAGCACGCGCTGCTTCTGCCCGCCGGACAGCACCGTGCCCATGTCGCCGACCAGCGTGTTGTAGCCCATCGGCATCGCGGCGATGTCGTCGTGCACGGCCGCGACGCGCGCGCATTCGGCGACCCAGCGCGGGTCCGCGTCCGGATCGAAGAAACTGATGTTGTCCGCGATCGAGCCCGCGAACAACACGTCGTCCTGTAGCACCGTGCCGACCAGCGCGCGCAGCCGCTCGATGCCGAGCCGGCCGACGTCGAGCCCGCCGATCCGCACCGTGCCGCCCGTCGGTTCGTGGATGCCGAGCAGCACGCCGATCAGCGTCGTCTTGCCGCAACCCGACGGCCCGACGATCGCGACCGACTCGCCCGCCGCGATCGTCGCGCTCACGCCGTCCAGCACGAGCGGCTCGCCGTCCGCGTAGCGAAACGACAGCGCGTCGATCTCGATGCTCGCGTCGAGCGCGTCGGCCTCGCCCGGCACGTTGCGCAGGCTCGCGTCCGGCTCGCTTGCCGCGAACACGATGTCGGCCAGCCGTTCGCCCTGGAGCTGCAGCATCCTGACTTCGAAGTACTTGTCGATCAGGCTGCCGACCCGGCTGTCGAACTGGTTCTTGTACGCGTTGAACGCCATCAGCACGCCGACCGTGAACTGGCCGTCCATCACCATGCGCGCGCCGAGCCAGATGATCAGCACGTTCTCGATGCCGAACAGCAGGCCGTTGAGCTGCTGGTAGAAGATCTGCAGCTTCTGCACGTGCAGGCTCGCATTGACCTGCTCGACCAGCAGCGTGATCCAGCTCGCGCGGCGCTCCGTCTGGCGGTTGAACAGCTTGATCGTCTTCACGCCGCGCACCGTTTCGAGGAAATGGCTCTGCTGCTTGGCCGCGTGCACGATCTGGTCCTCGGTCGCACTCCGCAGCGGGCCGTACCACAGCCACCGGACGAGCGCGTACAGCGCCATCGTCGCCAGCGCGACCAGGCCGAGCACGCGGCTGTACACGAACATCATCGCGAGCGTCACGATCGTCATCAGCCCGTCGATCACCGCGCCGAGAAACGACGTGGTCAGCGTCTGCTGGATCGTGTCGATCGAACCGAAGCGTGACACGACGTCGCCGAGATGGCGCCGCTCGTAGTAGCGCACCGGCAGGCTCAGCAGGTGCGTGAACACGTTCGCGCGCCACTGGATGTTCAGCGTGACGCCGACGTACATCAGCGCCCACGCGCGAATCGTGCCGGTCGCCTGCTGCATCAGCAGCAACAGGCCGAAACCGAGTGCCAGCACCGTCAGCAGGTCGCGATCGGCGCTGACGATCACCTCGTCGATCACCCACTGCAGGAAGAACGGCTGCACCAGCATGAAGACTTCGAGCGCGATCGCGAGCGCGAGGATCTGCGCGAGCGAGCGCGACAGCCCCGACACCGGGCCGAGCAGCTCGCGCAGCTTCACCGCCGGCCGCGCCGCGCGCGGCGCGAACCCGGCAGCCGGCCACAGTTCGAGCGCAACGCCGGTGAACGCACGCGACACTTCGGCGAGCGGCACCTTGCGGATGCCGTGCGACGGGTCATGAATCGTCGCGGTCTTGCCGCTCACTTCCTTCAGCACCACGAAGTGGTTGAAATTCCAGTGCAGCAGGCACGGCAGGCGAAGCTGGCCGAGCTGCGCCAGGTCGAGCTTCACCGCGCGCGTGCCGAGCGCGAGGCGCTGCGCGACCTCGATCACGCGCCCGAGCCCCGCGCCCTTCAGCGAAACGGGGAACTTCCCGCGCAGCGTCGCGAGATCCACGTGATGGCCGTGATAGCCGGCCACCATCGCGAGACACGCGAGCCCGCATTCCGCGGCCTCCGTCTGCAGGATCATCGGCAGCTGGCGGCCGAGGCCGAACGAGAGTCGATCGAGTAGTGCCATGCGCGACCTCGTCAGAGTTTGCCGGTCAGGCTGTAAAGCGGCTCCAGCACCCATTCGTACAGGCGCCTGCGCTCCTGCAGGATGTCTGCCTGCAGCGTCATGCCCGCCTGCAACGGTTGCTGCGCGCCATACGCGGTGACGTGCTGCGCATCGAGCGCGACGATCACGCGATAGAAGGTCGCGTCGCGCCCCTCGCCCGGCGTCGCCGCCGGGCCGCCGTCGTTCGCGAGTTCGGCCGCCGACAGCGCCGTGCGCGCGATCGACACGACCTCGGCGCGATACTGGCCGAATTTCTGGTACGGAAATGCCTGGTAGCGGACCAGCACCGGCTCGCCGACCCGCACGAAACCGATCGCCGTGCTCGGCACGAACAGGTGCGCCTGCCAGCGCGCGCCGCCGGGCACCACGCTCGCGAGCGGCCTAGACGTATCGACCGACTGGCCGACGTCGGCGATCGCCGCCGTCACGACGCCCGCTTCCGGCGCGGCGACGACGATCCGGCGCTTCGCCTCGCTTTCGATCAGGTTCTGGTCGACGTCGATCACGTTGCGGTCGATCTGAGCGAGCTGGTTCTGCTGCTTGAGGTCGAGGCCGGCCAACTGGTTGTTCGCTTCCGTCAGCGACTGCGCCGTCGACGCACGCTCGCGCAGCAGCCCGTTCAGCTTCGACTGCTGGTCGAGCAGGTCGGCTTCGCGCTGCTGCGCCTGATCCTTCGAGATGTAGTCCTGGGCCAGCAGGCCGCGATAGCGTTTCGCGCCGTCGGCCGCGATCGACGTGCGCAACCGCTGCGCCGCGAGCTGATCGTCGATCTGCGCAAGCTCGCCGCCCAGGCTCGCGATCTTCGCGCGCACCGTTGCGCGTTCGTCCTGCTGCAGGTTGCGTGTCTTGTCCATTTCCGTGAGCAGCGACGCCTTGCGTTGCCGCGCCTGCGCGATCAGCGCGGCTTGCGTCGCGCCTTGCGCCGCGCTCTGCAGGTCGGTGGACACCGTATAGAGCGTCTGCCCGCGTGCGACGTGCTGCCCTTCCTTCACGTCGCGCTCGACGACGATCCCCGGCTGCAGCGCGTAGACCTTCACCAGCCCCGCATCCGGCATCACGACGCCGCTGACCGTCGTGCGACGCGTGTAGGTGCCGAACGTGAAGAACAGCAGCACGCATGCGGCCATCGCGACAGCGGCGGCCGCCAGCAGCGTCAGCGACACGGGGCGCACCAGCACGATCTCGCCCAGCGCGCCGGCGCGCTGCGCCTGTTGTGCTTCGTGCCGGAAGAGAGAAGTCGGGTTCGTCAAGATACGGGATGACTGACTGTCAATTGGGTTCGACGGGATGCGTTCCGGTTGCCCGGGAAGATCGCCGCGGCACCCCGCTCCGGTGCCGCGGCGGCCCCGCGATTCACGCGATGGCGGCGCAACGCGCGCCATCGCACGGAAATCGCGTTCGGCTTACGCGTGCTGACCACCCAGCAGGCCGAGCAGTGCGTTGCCCGTGCCCACGACAGCCGTCGTCAGCGCTTCGCCGACGTTGTAGAGCGTCTGGCCGTACAGCTCGACCACGTTGCCCAGCGTGTCGAAAATCGAGCCGCCGCCGTAGTAGCCGCCGGAAACTTGTGCGATTTCCTGCTGATTCAGTTCTTGCATTGCGTTTCTCCAGATTGAGAATGCTAGATAACCCATCTAGCGGGGCATCGAACCACGCCGCGAATCGCGACGCAGATCAATACGTTAAATATGTTAAATTTATGAACGAAACGACTCCATCGCCCGTTTATTTTTCACCGATCATTCCAGCCAGATGGCGTGCGACGTCCCATCGGATCGAATATCGCGATGAATTCTTTCGCAACGCCCTCACGTTCGATCAGCATTCGACAAACCGGCTGTTTGTCGATATGCAATTAATCCTCGCGCCGCCCGGCATCCGGTTCGACGACTTCAATCTGCAGACGAGCAGACACCCCATGCGTGGACCTCACGGCACCATGCACGTCGCGGAACAAAAGAATGAAAACGCGAATGAATACTTGCCCGATAATCAGCAAAAAATCAGATACGCACCGATTACCAGCCGCCCAATCAACCTTCAAGAAATGATTGAGCCGCGCCAGGTTTTTCTCAATGAATTTCTTACAAAAAATGAATTCACGGGCCAATGATCCGACACTTTCCGGCCCCTCTTTGTACGATACCGCACCATCGGGCAAACCCGATATCAGAGGGCTATTGATTCTATTTTCAGATGGAATTCTGGGTGCAAATATGGAGATTGAATTCCCGCAGTTGATGCCGGAAAGCGATTGTCGTGGCGGCCGATCGGCCCGATGGAATCCGTCGAATTGATATGCAAACAGAGTGCATGAACGGGCCGCACGCAACGGCGGGCGCACGGGCGGATATACGCACCGGGCCTTGCGGACGGCCCGGCGCGCAGCACGGCATCACGCCGCTTTCGGCTTCGCGAGCTGGTCCGCGACGGGCAGGCTGCGGATGCGCGTGCCCGTCGCCGCGAAGATCGCGTTGGTCAGCGCCGGTGCGACCGGCGGCAGCCCCGGCTCGCCCACGCCGCCGAGCGGCGTCGCATAGTCGTCCGGTGTCCGCGGCATCGATCATGCAGGGATCGGTGTGGCGTCCTCGGACGCGGAACGTGTATGGCTATCAGTATCCGTGGCCGACGCTGTGCCGCGGAAGGGCTATTCCGCGAAAACACTTTGGCATCCGGGGGACATTCGCATTTTCTGCAGAATGTGCAACGCACCGGGAGCGCACGTGTATCCCGTGACGCGACAGGAGAAACGGCAGATCTTCGCGAACGCCGTGCTCGCGGTCTGCTTCAGCAGGTACTTACGCTGCGACGACAGCGGCGTCTCGCCGAACCAGCACGGGGCCGCCGATTCGATCCTGCCGATGTAGCCGCGAAAGTCGTCGTCCGAGCAGCCATCCTGGCGTGCGGCCCACGGCGCCAGGAAGCGCAGCGCATCATGCGCGTCGCGCCGGTCCCGTCATCACTGCTCGACATGCATTGCAACGTTCGACGGTCTCGACAGGACGATACCGTGTGCCGTCAGTTCGAGGATGCGCGCGCGGGTCGCGGCGACCAGTTCCGCGTCGTGGGTCGACATCAGCACGACCGACGTCGGCGCCGCGGCCGCAATCATCCGGCACAGCTGCGCATGTGCGGCGGCATCGAGTGCATTGCTCGGTTCGTCGAGCAGTATCAAGGCCGGAGGGCCCATGAACGCACCGACCAGAAATACCTTGCGGCGCGTTCCCTGCGACAGCGCGCCAAGCGGTTCGTCGGCGTATCGCGTCAACCCAAGGCGGTCGGCCGTCACCAGACCCTGCTCGAGATTCGTCCCCCGCGCATCGGCAATCAGCCGCCATACCGACGATGGTGTCACGAAATCGTAGAACTCCTCACTGTCCGGCATGTAGCCAGTACAGGCCTTGGCCTTGTCCGCTGCACGGTCGATCGCGTGACCGCCCACTTCGACGACGCCCTCGTCGGGCCGGACCACGCCTGCCAGCAATTTCAGCAACGTCGATTTGCCGCTGCCGTTCTTGCCCCTCAGTGCATAGACGCCTGCCTGCAGTTCCAATTGGACGTCGCTGAAGATCGTCCGTCCGGCGTATCGCTTGCCCAGCCCCGCTACTCTCAGGATGCTCATGTCGTTTTCCATCTATTTCAACATGCCGTAGCAAGCGATCGCACAGCCCGCCGTCAGAAACGTGTCGACGATGCGAGACGCCCGCGCGCCCCACCAGCGACACGCCGCCAATGCAACGGCGAGGCCGGCGTAGCATGCAAAGACGATGGCGTAGCGACGGCCTTCGTCGGTTGCAATTGCGAACGGAACGCAAATCGCCAGCACATAGGCACTCGACAGCCCCACGATGCTCATCGCCGCCGCCCGATTGAAGCGGGCAATCGCGCGTGGCAAGCTGCCCAGCCAACTGGTCAGCCGGCCTGATTCGTCGCGCATCCACCCATGCAGGATCGCGATCTGGTACAGCGCGAACGGCAGCACCACGTTCACGATGCCCCAATGTCGCGACAGATAGTCGGGCATCGAGACGATCCATCCGCAGATCATCGCCAGCACGGCCAGCATCAAGCCGCCCAGCCGCAGTGAATGACCATAGACGTTCACCATCACCGCACGAACGAGTTCGAACGGATTCCCACCGCGGAGCAACGTCGCTCCGTGCTGTTCGCGCTCGACGAACGCGTCAAGCCGCGCGCGCCACAGTGCGACAACGCCGCACGCCAGGGCAAGTGCCGCGCAGGCGGTCCCTGCGACGCCGAAGCGAAGGACGATCCATAACAATGCGTTGGCCGCGAACACCGCCGTCAGCGCCGCGCGCGAACGCGCAAGCAGCGCGAGCGGCGCGCCCGTCCAGGCGAGCGCAAGCGTCGCGACGACCAGCGCAAAGGTTGCGCCGGTCACCGTGTCGCGCGCGCCCAGCACGTGTCGCGCAATCGCGGCAGCGAGCATGATCCAGAACGGCCACAGAGCAGCGCCCGTCACGATGAGATCGGCCGCACGATGCGCGCGGATCCCGCCTGGCAAACTCGCGCTCCAGCGGCGCGCGGCGCCACCGAACACCGTATCGCCCTGCACGGCCACAGACGCGGCAGCCAGCATCGACAAGGTCGCCAGCACCGATGCCACGCCGAGTCCGGTTGCGTGTTCGGCCAGCAACACTTTCATCGGCATGCCGAGCAGGTCGAGTTGCGCATTCAACGGTAGCCCGAACACGAAGATGCCGACGATGATCGCCAGCGTCTTCGCATGACGCGCGACAGCCTGTGCGACCACACGCGAATAGGCCTTCATGCGCCAACCTATCAGCGTCCTCGATGCCCGTTTGTTCGCGGCCTGCAGGCCGGCCTTCCCCGCAGCGTTCACGCGCCTCCCTCGCTTGCCATCGCTTGGCGCACGATCAGCGGACGCATGTCGGTCCAGGCGCTTCGAATGTGGTCGAGACATGGTTCCCGGGTGCCGCCGAATTCGGACTTTTTCCAGCCGGACGGAATCTCCCTGGAAGTCGGCCAGATCGAATACTGCCCCTCGTGATTCGTCACGGCCTCGTGGCGCGGGCTTTCGATTTCGTTCATGCTGCGTTTCTCATTTTTTTTCTCTCGGAAAACCGTTCTCGTTTTTGAACAAAGATTATTTCACGCCTGAATGGCAACTGTACGGTAAGTTCGATTGCTTCATCGATATCCATTCCGTCCTTCTGGAACAGCGCGACTGCATCCTCGAAGCGCTTGGCTTGCAGTGTCTTGGACAGCAGAAACGCAAGTTGCGCACCGCTGGCGACGCCATTCTTAAAACGCCCGTTGGTGAAGTGCTTCCAAACCAGTTCGCAAGTCCACCTCCACTGGTCTATGGACGAATATGCGTCGACTAAAGCCGCGGCAAACGCCGCCAAACTACGTCGGCCCATCGTATATCGATGGACAAAGTCAGCACTATCGGCGGCCTCGCGCCAGCGCCCAGTGTCCGCAGTGGGAACCCGCATTCCGGTCTGCTGCACTCTGGCTCCCGTTCATGCACTGCTAGAATCGCGTTTGCTCAGCCTCCGCGCCCCGAACGCCATGGACTACCGCGTCAGCTACGAACACAGTCTGAAGAACGATCCGGACGAATACATCGTTCATGTCCCATCGCAGCTCGTTGAGGAAGTACCAGCCAATGTACCCCGGGCCCTCTTGCCGGAGTACATCACCGAACTAATCCTGAAGCGCTCTCCCCAGATGGGGAAGATTCGTCATCTTCGAATTCTCTGACGAAGGGGCCGTCAGAGCTCCTGGTCGGCTCGAAACAAAGACGAGCTCGGACGCCGCAAGATCGAAACTCGGGATCTCACTACCTTCGCGAGGCGTCGCACTCCGTCTTCGCATACATCGCCCATCGGAAAAATGACTGATACCGACCTACTCGAACTTCAAAAGCAACTCGGCCATCTCAATCTGCTCGTCGCAAAAGCCAAGCAGCGCGAAAAGCAAGCCATACTTGCCGAGATCAGCGAACACGTGAAAGAGTATGGCATCACCGAGATCGAGCTACTGCGCGCTGCGGGTTTCCTCAAAGCCAAGCGACAAAAGGCGCCGGCAAAGTACTACGATCCGAATTCAGGAGAGTCATGGACCGGGAAAGGTCCTCGGCCGAAATGGCTAGAGGACAAGAACCTCGACGACTATCTCATCCGTGAGGCCCCGCAGCCGTGGTGGCCGGAACGCCCCTAACCGCTCATCCGATCTTGACGATCGACATGTAGCCCTGCGATGCGAGCGGCGTCTGATTCTGCGAACCCAGCACTTTCGCGAAGCCCATCCAAAGCGGGCTGCTGCTGCCCCAACTCTGCACCCCGCTCATGTGTAACGAACCGAGTACGCCGGAAATCGATGCGCCGCCTAACCAACGATCCAGAGCGCGTTGTGCTTTCCGGCACGCTGGAACTGACGCGTGACAAGGCGGGACTCGCCGCCGCGCTTGCTTTACAGAGCGCCATCGCCAGCGTCGTTGATGTACTTCAGCATGATCCGGCACTCCCCGAACGTGTCTGCGAGGAGCCTCCTGCACCGACCGGCAAGATCAAGAATCCCTTCACCGGCTAATCGACTCCGGCTCAGCTGATTCGTCTTCGCCCCACCGCCAATTATCGAGAGATGACCGCGTTCAACCTTTCAGACTATCTCGCTTCGGCAGCACTCGTAGCATCAGCGATAAGCGCGCTTTACGCAAAAAGGCAGAGTGAATGGGCGAAGATTTCTTCGACCAATGATTACCGCACTCAGCTCTCTGAGCAACACGCGCGCTATCGACTCGTACTAGCCGAGGTCCGGAGACGGCATAAGCCAGACCTATCGCAGCTAAGCGAGTCCGCAGCCAGTGCTTTGACGAAAATCATTAATCGCGCAGACGATCTCGATAATCGAATAGAGGGTTCGTGTGCCCATTTACGTCACGTCCTTCACGAATGCTCTGAAATGGCATTCTACGCATTCAGGGGACAACTTGCTTGGCAAACTGGACTTAACATTACGTGGCGTATTTCCCACCTAACCTCGGTCGAAGACAACCTTGAACCGGATACCGACTACTTTTCGAAAGGTGACGCTCAAGCATCATTCAGACGTCGCTACTGGGAAGATCCCAATGCGATGCTCGAGATAGATCTAAAACATGATAGACGCTTCTGCAACCTTGTGTCGCAGTTAAAGTCCCGCATTAATCCAGAATCGCGGATAGATTTTCTCGTGGGAATTCAGGAAGACCTCGCCGCATTTAGAGCAACACACGAGACAAGTCGAACCGGGTTTTGCCAAAGTGTTGAGCAACTCGATGAGATGCTTGAGGAAGGAAAAATTGAACACTTCCGTCTCGAAGAATCGCCCCAGCTCTATAACGCGATACAACGCCAGAAGACAGTGCTCGATACATTGAGCAACCTCAGCATTCCTCTGATTGAGCTGGAGGACGCCGTCCATTACCGCAACTACGTTTCGATAGCCGTACATGCCTGCACGGTGCTACATGCAATCTCACGCGTCCATTCGTGGGGCTGGGACCGCACATAACCGCAATGAACTCGAGCAACGGCTCTGGAACAATTGATTTTGGTACCGTATAACTTAAACGCACGCTGGCGGTTGCCCCCTCCAGAGAGGCCAAATCAGATTGGCAGAGCCATCAGACGACTTAGGTCAAGCACGGGCTCCTTAATGGATGGTCTGACCTGCACCGGTACCGAGTCGTCCATTGCAACATCATTTGCGCCGGTCCTTGTTATTCTCGCACGTATTGCGAGGTCCGTGCATCGCGAACCACCTTGACACGAAACGCACGATTCAGATCGACATGAGGCGTTCTCGGATCGGTAACCGGCAGTACCGAGCCAATTACCCCACGATGCGTGTACTGATGGACGATACATCGATTTCCACCAGGTTGAAGACAGGCGCGTTGCGAATAAAGGTCGTTCACATCCTTCGATCCTGGCTGCCTGACGAGATCGCCGCCGTCCGCAGTGGTACGTGCCATCCATACCGGGATGCCACGGAGGCAGTCATCGTCCTCGGGGTAGGCGTAGTTTAGGTAGTCGCCGAAGACGGACGGGGTCGAATAGATGATGACCTGGATGTCCGGATAGTGGACCTTTGCACGCGTAATCCAAGAACAAATCGCCCGCGCGTAGAATCGCCCGTAAAAGCGTCGAGCCGATGCGCTGGTCCGCTCATTGTTCAGCTTTTGTTCAACGTC
This sequence comes from Burkholderia sp. Bp9090, assembly GCF_003857985.1. Lineage (NCBI taxonomy): Bacteria > Pseudomonadati > Pseudomonadota > Betaproteobacteria > Burkholderiales > Burkholderiaceae > Burkholderia > Burkholderia sp. Bp9090. Next base: position 141,092 of record NZ_QTPV01000011.1, on the reverse strand, counting down.
AAGCGCGAGGATGCGCCCTGAAAGTCCAGAGAATGAGATGTGGGGAACATCTGAAAGCCCTTGTGCGTCGAGCAAATCTGGAAGGGTATCTGCGCTTTCCACACCTTTTCGCTCAAATTCCTTTAAATATTCCTGGATCGACGCTTTGCTATCGGTAGTGAGAACTGCATATTTCCTTTCATCGCGCATATCTCCGGGAATCGGCATGAACACATAAGGAATCGTTGCCCATTGCTCGCGCGCCAGTGCGGCGGCATGTGTCCGGTATCTACCATCAAGCCGGAGAAACGCGAATTTCGCGCCGCACTTCGAATACCGCCCGTAATCATTGATGACATTGTTGGACGATAGATCAATTCCATAAAGCAGACCAGACGCCTCCTTCAGTCCTACGAATCCGTCGAGGATTGCTCCTGTATCGGTACGATTCCACGGCACTCTTGGATTCTGTATCGTAGCAGGTAGGGGTGCCGTATACTTGGGTGCAGGACAGTCGCCAGCTGCCCATGCGTAGTGGCCGGCCCCCAGGCAGAGCAATAACAGAATTACAATCAAAAATCGACAAATGAAAGTGCTTTGTGCCACGCACCGACGAGCATAAGCGTTCATTTCCACTCCTCCGGATGCCTAGCATGCTGCAGCAATGCTGTAAGATCCGCTTCACTCCCGTAGAACCTGTCGAGATCAAGCGGAGAGTCCTTGCCAAATAGCGCAAATCCTCCATACGACGTGTATTGTTGAAAGATGCAGCGGTTCGTGCCGTCCGGCGTTTTACACAGATCCGCTATGGCCCGCGCCGTCGGCTCGGTGCGGTCGACGCCGTCGCGCGAACCATCGGATGTGTGCAGAGAAATCCAGATCCCTCCGGCACGCAGATCACAAGGTGCATTGCCAAGGTCGTAGTCGCTGAAGATAGATGCCGATGTAAAGACAATGATTCGTTGCCCAGCGAAACTCGGATGGCGATGTACGGTCTCGATCCAGCGGCACGCAGAGGCGCCATATGCCTTTCCGATGACCCTCCGGTCGTCGTCCCCATATCGCTGCTGGGGCCTCTCCATCAAAGCGAGAACGATGGGAAGATACGGTTTCCCGTGATCGCCCGGGGCAACGTCGCGCAGCGGATCGGCAAGCAGAAGATGGCCGAAGCGTTTGACGAAGGTGTTAGCCTGTACGTCCGCGCTCATGAGATTCTCGTTCCGGATTTTCGTGAAATCCCCTTCATTCATCGAAGCGGTCGCAGTTGGCGAATCCTTTACAACAAGCGAATGGTAGGGGCCTGCGTATAGATTCTGATTGCGGGCGTTGTACCAATGAGCGCGGAACAGTGTTTCGTTATCTGGATCTTCTCCAGCGGTCAACCTCACATACACAAACGGAGCGTGCATAGGACCAATTCCGCGGCTATGGTCAACGACCTCAAGGCATTGTCGAAGACTCGTGAAGTCAGTCTGGTCCTGCCATTTCGAAACATCGATGCCGTGAACGACCTTAGTATCACGCAATGCAACGAATCCCTTCGTGACAATGCCGACGTTGACGGGATGTCCTTTGGGACTGCTGGGGTCCGCCCGAAATGGGAAGGTAGCAGGCGCGTATTGCGGCTCGCAGCTCTGAGCGCAAGCCACATCCGAAATACCAAAACACGCACATGCCAGATACCATGCACATAGCCTAATAAATTTGAAATGCGCCATCCCTCCTCCCAATCGCTCTATTAATACAACCGCGGATCACGAAGACATGAGATGCAGACCAATTATCCATCGAAGCACTTCCATCCCGAGGTGATGAGAAAGATTTAAAACTATCGATCGTTACCTAAAATCTATCCCGACGCTTCAAATCGAATCATCAAAATTTGCTCTTCTGAATCTCGCAGGTTACGTGAAGCCTACATAATCCCCGGCCGCGGACATCAAAGCACGTGCGCTCATGGCACATCTTTCGGTTTGAATAGCATCTGTTACCAGATTGCTTATGGTTTAGTTTCTGTGAATTTTCGGTCAAGACAGCGCTCTTCACTAATTCCCACGCTTCGGCACATCGAAATAGCGTTCAAAACGTCCTTTCCACGATCAAGTGCAGCAACATCGTTAGGATGGTTCTCGAGTATGCTCACCAGTGTGGATGCGCTTTGCGCCCCGAGACGCCTTCCAATCAATCCAAACACTTCCGGTTTGCCCAGCAAAATTTCTTTCAAATTTGTCGTCGCTGGCGACAGAGCAAAAGCGCTGCCACACGACGCGTCATCCTTACAGTTTCCGTAAGCAAGCCAGATGAATTGAGGATTAGAAAGTATCGCCACGTTCGCTGGAGCCGCAACCGGACAAACACCACCGGCTTTTCTTACAAACCCGATGTCTGGGTCGGCCTCCTGGCCGATTTTGTAGAAACAGTAATTTGCGATATTCTTCGTTTTTATAATACCCTGATTTTCATCCCCTACATTAGAATCTATAATTTCCACACCAACATTGTCGTGGAGATCCTTTACAGAGCAACCGCTGTCCATCCTGCTCATACTGAAGGCGAGTGAGAAATTCGGGTCTACAATGTCATTTGAATCTGCCGTGAAGACCGTAGCTATTGAATTAGCGAGTTGACCGACCAGTTGGGCCCCCTGTACGTATGGATTGGGAGGTATCAACACAGACGATGATTTGGTGAAATTCAGCAAGGCCTGAAAGACTTTCACTGTATCCGATGTTCCCTGCCGGCGGACGAATGTTAAAGGTACGCTCAGGTCCGAAGTGCGAATTGGTGACGACGCATTTTTCGTATTCCACAAATCCTGGTCCGCCAGCACATGGAGACCTAGCGATGCTCGTACAATCTTTCCACCAATATCTCGAGTGTCGATTGCCGCAGCCGCAGGAAAACTCGCCTTCTGGCCGAGTCCCGAAAGAGTAACATCGACACGAGCGCCCACGCCGTTTGTTGATCTGAACCAGTTCGCATCTGTTGGAACGCGGGCCGATAATATCCAAAAATCAACTGTCTTCTTACTCACATTCAGACAGTTTGCCGTGACATTCGAGAGAGGAAGTATGACGCTACCATCCGCAAATGCAGACATGGAAATAGCGAGCGCCACCGACGCCGCGCCCAAACCCCGAAATATTCTCATTCTTGTTCTCCCGTTGCCGCACTACCGTTGTGCATTGCGATCGATCCGCTTTGGAGACCATCTTGCGTTGTTGTACTCGCCAGCACATCGCTGACATCTGTGATTGGGATGCCTATGAAACGGTACATACGGCATCAGGAATCAGCATAGTCGGCCGATGTAATTCTTTCCAGTTCGAATTCGCGAAATTCGGTATATTTTATCGGCCCACCTCTGGAACGGGATCGCGAGTCACCAGCGGCCTGACCGAGACGCCCGATTGGTCGGTTGAGGACGTGCATCTCGTAACGTCACGATACGTCGCATCCGCTAATGGGCATCGTCCAAATCGGTGCATGGCGGGCGGATGTGCCCTCCGACTTTGGAGCATGTCGTCACCACGTCGAGCCCCGCCGCTCTCGCCGCGTCCGACATCGACCGCGCCGTCAAGCGAGGTGAACCAACATGCAGAAGCGTATCGCTGCGAAGTTCAAGCTCGGTGCTTTCAACTGCCCGAGGTGCGACGTACTCGCACAAATGCGATGGGACCAATTTCATCTCGGAGACAACTATGTCGAGGTACACCGAGCGACTTGCATCAGTTGTGTGCAGCCAAGCTACTGGTTAGAAGCGAACGACAAGTACAGCTCAAATCGTGGCGCGATGATTTACCCAAAACCCGTGAGTGCTCCAATCGGACACGCAGACATGCCCGAGTCTGTAGCTGCCGACTATGACGAAGCACGGAACATCGCTTCATTGTCCCCGCGTGGCGCATCCGCACTCCTGCGGGTATGCATCGAGAAGCTCTGTGCCGAACTACAAGCCAAGGGCAACAACTTGAACGAGCAGATTGGTTGGCTTGTCGCTAACGGCCTTCCCGTGCAGGTCCAACGAGCGCTCGACGCAGTCCGCGTCATTGGGAATAACGCTGTTCACCCCGGCAAGATGGACTCCGAAGATGTATCGGAGGTATGCGATAGCCTTTTCGCGCTCGTAAATCTGATAGTCGAGGACCGCATCACACGGCCCAAGATGGTTGATGCAGTGTTCTCGTCGCTGCCCGAAGGTGCGCGCAGGGCGATAGAAAACGGGACGGTAGTTCCTAGCCGATCTCCGCTAGAGATACGCATCCACCCGCGCACGGGGGCGCACGCGTGCGAGCGAGTGGCGTAAGTCCGCGCAGAAATCTCTATCGGATTTCGGCCCGCCAGTTTGAGTGGCAAACGGCATAATTACGTCCACCGTCGTTTTTAAGGCATACCATGAATAGCGCCGCCGTTTTACCGGTCATCCTCGCCACCCTCGCGTCAGGCGTGTTTGCACTCGTCGGAGTCATTGTCACCGCCCGTCTTACACAACGCCGGGAGCACGAGGCGGCTTGGCGACAGACCAAGATTGGGCATTATCAGGAATTCATGGTCGCGCTGTCAGGCATCGTCTCCGGGCGCTCCACGCCGTCCGCGCAAGAACGTTATGCCGATGCAGTAAACTCGCTCGCCTTGGTCGCCTCTCCCGCAGTGCTGGGTGCTGTTCACGCATTTCAGGCCGAGATAACCTACCGCAACAGCAACCGAAGCGACGAGCAACACGACGCTCTGTTAAATATTGTTATTCAGGCAATGCGAGATGACATTCAGCCAAGTGGCAATCGGGCACCGATTCGCGAGCTCAACTTTCTCGCACCGCCGCCTTCCGACAAGGCATAACGACAACCGCCCACCGCCCACCGCCCCGAATTTGGTTCAGCTACCATCCGGCAGTCCCATTTCAGCCCAAATTAAATGAAACGCATAGAAGAAGGCCATCAGAAACAGTTGCATTACTGCCATGTATTCAGAGAGGAATTACAAGTCGTAATTGATCTCATGACCATTGATGGTGCCCCGCCAAAGATGACCAGTGGGAGCTATGAGTTTGACAATGCAGAGGAACTCTTCGCATTCCTCGGGGAGAACGGGAAAGGCGAGATAAGAATCAGCCGCAACAATCCCTCCACCACTCTTCGGAGTGACGGCCGACTGTATGCAACTGTATCGACATACGACACCAGTGACGCAAGCGTTGCCCTATTTCAGCGGGTAGCCGCCACTCTCAGTGGTTGCGAAGGCACGAAACCTCTCCGAGATCGAGGATGGGTTGTGTTCATTTCGGGAGCCGTAAGTTGGTTTGGAATCGGGCAAGCAGCGCTCCACTACAAATCGTGGCAAGTGGTGCCCTTCGCCTGCGTAGCCGGTATCGGTCTTGCGATGTGCATAGCCGTATTTAGGCCGGGCCCAAGACGGGACACTTTGTTTTATGGCATCCGACGTGATGCCCGGAAATCGTTCTGGCAGCGCAAGCGTGATGACATCCTCGCTAACTTGATATCGGCCGTCATAGGTGCAGTGCTGGGCGTTGGAGGAACACTGCTAACCCAAGCGCTCAACAAATGATGACGCGGCATCCGGCAAAGTATCAGCGGTCATCGGGTAGAATCCATTCACACTCCGTTCACACTAACCGGCGAACGGAGCCAAGTTAACCACTGTCGCTCGCGTGACTAAATGCTTGAATAAGCGAAGAATTCTGGCCCGCCCTACACGATTCGAACGTGTGACCTACGGCTTAGAAGGCCGTTGCTCTATCCAACTGAGCTAAGGGCGGTCGAGGGGAAAAGACACGGCGACAAGACAAAACCCGGACCGCATTCCACGCGAAAGGCTTCGAGCGCCACCACCACACCCCAAAACTCGAAGCCCCGAAACGAAACGGGCCCGGCATGAAGCCGAGCCCGAAATTATACCCGATCATCGCGTCACATCACGCGCGACGCGCGACCGGCGGCACCGCAACCCTCAAACCGGCTGCGGATGCAGCATGAACCAGCCGAGACAGAACACCCCGGCAATCACGCAATACACGCCGAACGAAGCCAGCCGCCCGCGCCCTTCGAAATAGCGCATCAGGAACCGCACGCTCAGATAAGCCGCGATCGCCGTCAGCACGCCGCCGAGCAGCGCATCCGCGAGCTGGTCGCGCGCATGGAACAGCTTCGGCAGTTCGAGCACGCCCGCGGCAAAAATGATCGGCGTGCCGAGCAGGAACGAAAACTCCGCCGCCTTCTCCGCCGTCAGCCCGGCCACGTTGCCGGCGATCATCGTCAGCCCGCTGCGCGAGAAACCCGGAATCAGCGCGCCGATCTGCGCCAGGCCCACGAAGAACGCCTGCTTGAACGTCATCTTCTCGGGCGGTTGATGCGCACGGCTGCGCTGAATCCGGTCGCCGATCCACAGCAGCACGCCGTTGATGATCAGCGCGATCGCGACGATCCGCAGGTCGTGGAACACGCGCTCGATGCGCTTCTCGAGCAGCAGGCCGACGATCCCGGTCGGGATCGTGCCGATGATCAGCGCCCACATCAGGTGCCCGTCGTCGTTCTTGCGGCCGCCGAGCTGCGCGAAGAAGCCGCTGATCAGCGCGATCCAGCGTGCACGGAAATACCACAGCAGCGCGAGCGCGGTGCCGAGGTGCAGCGCGACGAGGAACGGCAGCAACTGCGGCGCATGCTTGTCGATGTGCATGCCGAACAGCGCGGGCACGAGCAGCGTGTGGCCGAGACTGCTGACGGGGAAGAGTTCGGTAACGCCCTGCAGGACGCTCAGGAATACCAGAAACCAGAGACTCACGCGTCGGTCCTTTTGGTGGTGATCAGTCGGGTAGAAGAGCGGACGACGCATCGCGCGTCCGAAAAAACGCGCCCCGATTATGCCCAGCCCAGATTACTGCGCCAAGGCATTTGACTGGTTATTGCGGCAATGCACACAAACGCTTGCAATTTGTAAGCACGCAGAAAGCAAAAAGCCCGCCATTTGCATGGCGGGCCTTGCGATTCCGGCAGAAATTGCCGTCAGCGGCCGAGCTGATAGAAAAACAATACCGTGCTGCCGGTGAACATGCCGAACAGTGCGATTCCCATTGCCATTGCCAGATCCATGGCCCCCTCCACGAAGTGTCATGACCCGGCAACATCACCGGTTTAGAGGCATTATCCAGACCGTCGGCAGGTTGAAAAACTCGCAATTTCCCCGAGAAGGGTTTTCCCCGACCGCGTCGCAACCCGATAATGGAGCGCGCCATCGCGCACCCCGCCCACCCGTTCATACCGATTCGCCATGCCGATCTTCCAGCAGCACGACATTCATGAACTCCACGCCGGCCCGTCGCTCGTTCGGGTCGCCCCGCAATTCGGCGGCCGCCTGCTGTCGTGGCACGTCGACGGCGAGCCGGTCATCTTCTGGCCGGACGCGGCCGACTGGAGCAACCTCGCGCGCGTGCGCGGCGGCAATCCGCTGCTGTTTCCGTTCCTCGGCCGCCATCGCGTCGACGGCGAACTGGGCCGCTGGCGCGATGCCGCCGGCGTGGTCCGCGACCTGCCGATGCACGGCTTCGCGCGCGACCTGCCGTTCGCGGCACGCCCGTCGGCCGACGGCGCCGCGCTGTCGATGACGCTCGATTCGAACGACGCGCTGCGCGACAGCTATCCGTTCGATTTCCGGTTCGAGACGACCTACCGGCTCGCCGATGCGCACACGCTCGACGTCGCGCTCACCACGACCAATCGCGGCGACACGCCGCTGCCCTACTACGCGGGCCATCATTTCTATTTCGCGCTGCCGCACGGCGAACGTGCAGAAACCACGCTCGAGCTGCCGCCGACGCGCCGCTGCATGCAGCGCGCCGACGGCTCGATCAGCCCGCTCGAGCCCGGCGCAGCGTCGTACAGCCTCGGCGATCCGGACATCCTCGACCGCTTCCACTGTCTCGACGGCGCGCCGTCCACGCCGGTACGCATCGTGATGCCGGGCCGCCGCCGCACGATCGAGATCGCGCTCGACGTACCGGGCTCGATCCCGTGGTACGCGGTCACGACCTGGACGGAAAAACCGGAATCGGACTTCTACTGCGTCGAGCCTTGGCTCGGCCTGCCGGACGCGATCCACAACGGCCTCGGGCTGCGCATGCTCGCGCCGGGCGCGACGGAAACGGCCACACTGCGGATTCGCGTGCTGCCGCTCGCCGGCTGACACCGGCCGCGCCGAACCGGTGCGCGCCGGCCGCGCCCGCGGCCCGAAACTGCGGTGCGCGGGTCGAACCCGTTAAAATCGGACGTTTTGTATCGCCTGCCGCGTCGCGCGCGGCAGGGTTTTGCGAGGTTCAATGATCGGAACAACAACGAAGCGGCTCTTCGCGGCCGCCTGCGCCGCGCTGCTCGTCGCGTGCGGCTCCGCTCCCGTCGGCCCGGGTTACTACCGCGTCGAGCGCGGCGACACGCTCTACAAGATCGCACGCGAGAATCGCACGTCGACGGCCAACATCGTGCGCTGGAACCAGATCACGAACCCCGACGCGATCGAGGTCGGCCAGGTGCTGCGGGTCGCGCCGCCGCCCGGCACGACGACCGCGTCGACCACCGGCACCGGCAGCGCGGGCCGCAGCCGCCCCACGCCTTCCGCGCCGGTCGAATCGGCGGTCAAGCCGGCCACCAGCATCGCACTGATCTGGCCGGCCGCCGGCAACGTGGTGCGCAGCTTCGACGGCTCGAAATCCAAGGGCATCGATATCGCGAACGCTGCGGGCACGCCGGTGCTGGCCGCCGCGCCGGGCACCGTCGTCTATGCGGGCAACGGATTGCGCGGCTACGGCAACCTGATCATCCTCAAGCACAACGCCGATTACCTGACGGCCTACGCGCACAACCGTGCGCTGCTCGTGAAGGAAGGCCAGCCGGTCACGCAGGGGCAGACGATCGCGGAGATGGGCAACAGCGACAGCGATCGCACCGCGCTGCACTTCGAGCTGCGCTACGGTGGCCGCTCGATCGATCCGGCACGCTACCTGCCGGCGCGCTGAGCGCGCCAGCGTCGACGGCAGACGACGGACGACACGCGATGCCGGCACGCATCGCATGTCGTCGCGAGGGAGAACGGGAAGGTTGTGTCAGCGCTTGCGCAGACGGCCGGTGAACCGGCCGGACAGCGGATCGACGCGGCTGGCGAACGCCACCAGCGCCCCGATTCCGAAGAGGCTGAACCCCGCAGCTATCAGAAGCAAATCCATGGTCATATCACTGTTTTGTCGTGATCTTATGCGTCATGACGGAATCGTGCACTGAGCCGCACCCGTTGCACGAGTCCGCACATTCCCTATCTATCAGACGCCATTGTGGTTTCGGTCGCGTGAAATGCCGATGTAATCTATCGACCGATGCCGACGATCGACGCCAAGGAGACTCGCATGCTGCCCGCCGCCGACCGCTACGACGACCTGCTCGCCCGCTTCCGGTGGGACGTTCCGGCCCGTTACAACATCGGCGTGGACGTCTGCGACAAGTGGGCCGACGGCAGCGGACGGCTCGCGCTGATCCACGAAACGGCGCAAGGCGACGTGTCGCGCCTCACGTTCGACGACCTGAAGAATGCTTCTAACCGTTTCGCGAACAGCCTCGCGCGGGCAGGTTTGCAACGCGGCGACCGGATCGCGATCTTCCTCGCACAGGGTCCGGAAACAGCGATCGCGCATATCGCCGCGTACAAGCTCGGCGCGATCGCGGTGCCGCTGTTCACGCTGTTCGGCGCCGACGCACTCGAATACCGGCTCGCGAACAGCGAAGCCGCCGTGCTCGTCACCGACGCAGCCGGTTACGCGAAGATCGCGTCGCTGCGCGCGCAACTGCCGATGCTGCGCACGTGCTACTGCATCGGCGACGATGCACCCGACGCCCCCGGCGTGCAGCGCTTCGACGCCGCGCTCGCCGACGAATCGCCGGACTTCGTGCCGGCGGACACCGCGGCCGACGATCCGGCGGTGATCATCTACACGTCCGGGACGACCGGCAAGCCGAAAGGCGCGCTCCATGCGCATCGCGTGCTGCTGGGCCATCTGCCGGGCGTCGAGATGTCGCAGCAATGCTTCCCGCGCGACGCACGCCTGTTCTGGACGCCCGCCGACTGGGCATGGATCGGCGGGCTGCTCGACGTGCTGCTGCCGTCATGGCATCACGGCGTGCCCGTGCTCGCGCGCCGCTTCGAGAAGTTCGACGGCGAAGCCGCGTTCGCGCTGATGGCGCGGCACGGCGTGACCCACGCGTTCCTGCCGCCCACCGCGCTGAAGCTGATGCGCGCGGTGCCGGCGCCGCGCGAGCGCCACGCGCTGGCGCTGAAATCGGTCGCGAGCGGTGGAGAATCCCTCGGCGCCGGGCTGACGGCCTGGGGGCGCGACGCGCTCGGCGTGACGATCAACGAGTTCTACGGACAGACCGAGTGCAACATGGTGCTGTCGTCGTGCGCGGCGCTGTTCGATGCGCAGCCCGGTGCGATCGGCAAGGCCGTGCCCGGCCACGCGGTCGCGATCGTCGACGAGCACGGTACGCCGCTGCCGCCCGGCGTCGAGGGGCGCATCGCGGTGCGCCGCCCCGACCCGGTGATGTTTATCGAATACTGGCGCAATCCCGCCGCCACGCGCGACAAGTTCGCGGGCGACTACCTGCTCACCGGCGACACCGGCACGATCGACGCCGACGGCTTCGTGCGCTTCGTCGGCCGCGACGACGACGTGATCACGAGCGCCGGCTACCGGATCGGCCCGGGGCCGATCGAGGACTGCCTGCTCACGCATCCGGCGGTACGGATGGCGGCCGTCGTCGGCGTCCCCGACCCGACGCGCACCGAGATCGTCAAGGCGTTCGTCGTGCTGAACCCCGGCCACGTCGGCGACGACGCGCTCGTGCAGGCGCTGCAGGCGCACGTGCGCACGCGCCTGGCCGCGCACGAGTACCCGCGCGCGATCGCGTTCGTCGACGGCCTGCCGATGACGCCGACCGGCAAGATCGTGCGGCGCGCGTTGCGCGACGCCTGAAACGGTCGTGGCCGTACCGGGCGGCCGGCCGCGCGCCCGGATGGTTTATAGTGGCGCCACGCAGTCTTTCCAGCACACAACCGATGTCCTCCCACCAACACGAATCCGCCGCGGGCGCGTCGCACAGCCCGCTTTACGCCAAACTCCTGGGCGAAACCGCCAAGATCGACTGGTGCGATCTCGAGCGCTTCTTCGCACAGGGCAAGCTGCTGTCGGTTGCACACGATCTCGATCTCGTGAGCGTCGCGGAAGCGATCGCCGGCGACGACGCGCAACAGGTCACGCGCTGGCTGTCGTCCGGCCTCGTCGCACGCATGCCGGCGGAAACCGCCGCCGACTTCGCGGCGCGCAATCCGGAGCTGTGGGCGGTCGTCGTGTCGCCGTGGGTCTGCGTGCAGGAACGCGCCTGACGCGTTCGCCATGTCCGAATCCGCATTACCGCACGGGGCCGGCACCGGGTCGGCCGCCGTCTCGCACCGGCGCGTCCTTGCGCTCGCCTTCCCGATCGTCCTCGCAAACCTGACCCAGCCGATCCTCGGCGCGGTCGACACGGCTGTCGCCGGCCACCTCGACGGCGCGCAGTATCTCGGCGGCGTCGCGCTCGGCGGGCTGTTCTTCAATTTCGTGTTCTGGGGCTTCGGCTTCCTGCGCATGGGCACGACCGGCCTCGTCGCGCAGGCGCACGGCGCCGGCGACGCCGCCGGCATCCGGCTGAACGTGCTGCGCGCGCTGATCGTCGCGTTCGCGCTCGGCACCGCCGTGCTCGCGCTGCAGGTGCCGCTGCTGTCGTTCGCGCTGACCGCGCTGGGCGGCAGCGAGGCCGTGCGCGCGACGGCGCTGGCCTATGGCCACGCACGGATCTGGAGCGCGCCGTTCGCGCTCGCGAACTACGTCGTGCTCGGCTACCTGCTCGGCGTGCAACGCGTACGGCTCGCGCTCGTCGCGCAGGTCTTCATCAATGCGGTGAATATCGGGGCCGTGCTGCTCTACGTGTACGGCTTCGGCTGGGGCATCGCCGGAATCGGTGCGGCGACCGCGACCGCCGACGCATGCGGCTTCGCGCTCGGCGCCTGGATGCTGTGGCGGCTGCGGCCGCGCGGCCTCGCGGCGCTGGCCGCGCGGGCGCTCGCGGACCGTGCGGCGCTCAAGCGGCTGATCGCGCTCAATCGCGACATCTTCCTGCGCACGCTGTGCCTGCTCGGCGCGTTCGGCTGGTTCGCGCATCTCGGCGCCAGACAGGGCGACGCGACGCTCGCGGCCAACGCACTGCTACTGAATTTCCAGACCTTCATGGCCTATGGACTCGACGGTTTCGCGCATGCGGCCGAGGCGCTCGTCGGCGCCGCCGCCGGCGCGCGCGACCGCGCCGCCTTCCGGCAGGCCGTGCGCGTCACGCTGCTGTGGTCCGCGCTCGGCGCGCTGCTGTTCGCGCTCGTCTACTGGGTCGCGGGCGGCTGGATCGTCGCGCGGCTGACCGACCAGGCCGAGATCCGCGCGGTCGCGCTGCGCTACCTGCCCTGGGCGGCGGTCTCGCCGATCGTGTCCGTGTGGGGATTCCTGCTCGACGGCGTGTTCATTGGCGCGACGCAGACGCAATCGCTGATGCGTGCGATGGTCGCGTCGTTCGCGATCTTCATCGCCGCGACGCTGGCGGCCGTCGGCCCGTTCGGCAATCACGGGCTGTGGTTCGCGCTGCTGCTGTTCATGGTCGCGCGCGGCGCGACGCTCGCGCGCTACCTGCCGGCGCTGACGCGGCGGATCGGCGCCGACGCAGCCGCGGCCGGAACCTGACGGCCGCGAAGGCCTGCCGCCATCGTCACTGCACGGCTGCGGGTGCCGACGGCGCCGGCTCGCCGAGCATCGACGGCGGCGTCATGTCGGTCGGCACACCGTGGTAATCGGCCGGATCTTGTGGCGGGTGGCCGCGACGGGCCTGGCGGGGATCGCTGGCACAGCCGGCAAGAATGGACGCGGCCAGCACGGCCAGCATGAAACGGGTCATCGGGAAGGCTCCGTAAAACGGCGCGCCCATCGCGCGCCAGGACCGCGCCGAGTCTAGCGGAATTCCGGGTTAGGGATCGTCCCGCGCGTGTCCTAATATGAATCCATGGCGCTGTGCCGTTGAAAGGAGGCAGCCATGTCGTCTGAAGAGATTGCCGGCCTGATCGGCCTGTTCATCGGCCTGATGGTGCTCGTCGCCCTGTCCTATTTCGAGTCGCGCGAATACAAGCGCAACCATGGCGGCGAAGGGATGATCCATCACTGGATGGCCGAACACCATCTGCTCGACTGGCGGCGCAAGCACTAGGCAAGCCCGCCGTGTCGTCCGGGCCGCCGCGCGCGGGGCCCGCTCCGAACGTGCGCCCACCCGCACGGTGGTCGGCGCATATCGCTCGAATTAACAGGGTCGGATAAGACAACATCCCCGGAATGGTCGAACGCCGTCGCGCGACAACCTGCCGCGCGACGGCGTTCGCTTGCGCGCGCCTGGAGCAGCGCGCCGCGATCGGGATGGCTCAGCCCAGGAAGTGCCGGGCGTAGCGGGCGTTGATGTCCGACAGCCGGAACAGCGTCAGGAAGTCCGCGCAGTTGAAATCGGGATCCCACGCCGGCGCGCCGCAAATCTTCGCACCGAGACGCAGATAGCCCTTGATCAGCGGCGGCGGCGCGACGACGGTGCCCGTCTGCAGTTCGTCGACCGGCAGCGCCGTGTGCGGGAACGCACGGTATTCAGGCGCCGTCAGCGCGTTCGCCGGCAGCGACTGATACAGGTTCGCCGCGTAATGGCCGCCGTCGGCCATCGATACGCTCGCGCAGCCGAGCATCGTCTCGTAGCCGTTTTGCATCATGTATGCGCCGAGACCGCCCCACAGCGCCATGATGACGGCGCCGCTGCGGTAGTCGCTGTGCACGCACGAGCGGCCGACCTCGACCATCTTGCCGCGCAGGTGCGTGAGGCGCGACAGGTCGAATTCGCCTTCGGCATACAGGCGGCCGACCCGAGCGGCCTCGTGCGGCGGCAGCACGCGGTACGTACCGACCACCTTCAGCGTGTCGAGATCGCGCACCAGCAGATGGTCGCAGTAGGCATCGAACGGATCGACGTCGAGACCGGACGGACCGCTGACCTGCGCGCCCATCTCTTCGGCGAACACGGTGTAGCGCAGGCGTTGGGCCTCGCGCAGTTCGTCTTCCGTGCGCGCCCAGGCGGCACGCAGACGGTACTCGGATGTGACGGTTTCAGCAGCGCGCGGCAGGTGACGCCGCGTCGTGTCGAGGGGAAGCGAGGCAAAAGGGAGCGTAGGCGTCGGCAGTTCTCGCATTAGGCTTTCCTGATCGTAAGGAATAGGACGACATGCCAGCCAATGTAGTAACCGGTCGTTACCGTTCTGTGGCACGACCGTGTCCTTTCAATGACGTGTCGCCGAATTGACTTTAGCAGAAAGCTTGCGAAACCGTATGATCAAAGCCCGCAAACCCCTTCAGGCCAGCTCCGGCGTCAGTACCGCGCGCAGTACGGCCTGATGGTTGCCGTCGCGCGTGCGGCTCGCGAGCCACACGATGCCGCCCTTCTTGATGCTCCAGCTGTCGTCGTTGCCGGCCATCAATTGCGCCGCGACGCTGCCGAGCGTCGGCTGGTGTCCGACGATCACGACCGTCGGCGCGATGCCGTCCGGCCAGCCGGCGGCGGCCAGCACGTCGTCGACGCTACCGCCCGGCGCGAGCGCATCGACGGTCCGGTACTGGTCGGTCAGCGCCTCGACCGTCTGCACGGTGCGCGCCGCCGGGCTCGCGAGGATCACGCTGTTCGACTCGAGCCGGCTGCGCAGCCATTTGGCCATGGCCTGCGCTTCCTTGCGCCCGCGGGCCGTCAACTGGCGTGCGAGGTCGTTTGCCGCGTAGTCTTCGGCTTCGGCGTGGCGCCACAGGATCAGGTTCATCATGATGTCTCCTTCCATGCTTCGACGAATGGTTCGGCCGACCACCCGCGGGCCGGACGATCACACTTCGAATTGTCGCCAATCGCGAGCGGTTCGTGATGATGTGCGCCGTATGCAAAACGTGATTGACCCGGCCACCCATTAGACGATAGAATCTTTGGCTCGTCGGAGCGTAGCGCAGCCTGGTAGCGCATCTGATTTGGGATCAGAGGGTCGAAGGTTCGAATCCTTTCGCTCCGACCAAGGAATCAAGGGGTTAGCTGATGCTAACCCCTTTTTCTTTGGCGCAATGCCAAGCCGTTGCTACTATTTTGCTACCACCTGGGGCGACTTCCAGAAGGAATCACCGCAATGGCAGCCCCTACCGACTCGGCCGCACAACCAGCTGCATTCGTCCATCGCGCTGACCGGAGCGACGAGAACAATTACCCTCCCGACGACATGGCCGACGCGTCGGCATGGGCTTGGGAATTCCTTCGCCGCAACCGCGAGTATCAGGGCGACCACCAAAAGTGGGGAGACGCCTTCGCCGACGTGCCCGCACGGCCGTTCGACGATATGCCGCTAACCCATTACCAGTCGCCTCCGACATGCCGTACTGGGCCTATTCGCAAGCTCATCCACAACACTCCGTACTGACCATCAAGGATCATATCCGCCTGCGCTGGGGCATCCAAGTGCGAACCCGGGCCGGGCGCCTCCATCGCGTTCGATCACGGCTCTGTCGTTGGAAAGCCAGCACGCCAACAGCATCGGCCGCACGATGCCTGAGATCAGCTATCAGGGTAGCGACCGGGCGTCAACGTCCAGCGTGTTTATCGCCGCGAAGGCCGAAGATCGTGCAATCTAGTTTGCGCGTCGTGAAGGCGAGCACCTCGATACGATCGCGGACTGGATGGGCGTCGACAACTCGACCGTGAAGCGCCGCCAAGACAACTTGACGCTTAGCACGGACATCGACGCGGATGTTGATCCGCCTGAAGGGTGGCGTGACCTGTGGTTCCTTTCCTCGGTTGGAGCGACGCCGAAGATGAGAGCGATGACGATGCCGCCGATGACGAGCCGAGCGATCGTCCGCCGCGGATCGGCGAGTTGTACCGGTTGTATGGCTTGTGCAAGTTGCGGTGGATTCGCCGTCCGCCGCAACTTGCACAATCGGTACAACGCCGACGGAAAAAGCGCACTTATCCTTGCCGTCCGCGACGCTCAAATGCATCGACTGCGACATCATCTCAACGCGGATCGCAACGCAAGCGCGAGAGTGAGGCGAAGAACCCTACGAAATTCACTCAGTCGGGACCTATCCGTGATTTCGTGGGCGGGGCATATCGTGAGGTGTAAAAGTCGGCCTAGTATCGAATACGGAGAACTATAGGGCGCCGTTCAATATTCCGGTCGACGCGCACCCGGTAACACCCACTGCCAGCACCAGCAGTACAACCCGAGCTGCGATCGTTCGGAGCATGTCGCTCTCCGTCGCTCAGACCTCGATATACGATACCGACTGTGACGCCACCAGCTTCGGCGGCGTCGGACATGCGCACCGACAGAGGTCGTCACTCAGCGCCGACTGCCGACCATCCCGCCCGGTGCTCGAATGGCGTGGGCCGTCGCATACAATCATGCCAACTGTCTTGCACACTGGGCACCACACCGGATCGTGCTCGTACGCTTGTTCGCGACCATGCAATATGTCCTGTCCGTCGCCTCCCTGCACGATGCCACCGACCGTCGTCGTGTCACCTTTCACGATGTCATATCGCCTCATCGCACTCCACCGTTTAAACCGCGCCCGGGCGCAACCTCAAGCTGTTCAGCAACGTATCCCACGCCTGCAATGCCCCTGCTTCATCAACGGGAGCGGTTCGCTCTTCAGCCGGCATATCGTGACTACTAATATCCCCGAGGATCATCTGAATCGACGTATGCGGCTTCGCCAGCGTGCTCGGGTCACCGGGAGCAAGCAGAGAGAAGCGGTATTCAGTAACCCCCCCGTCTTTAGCTTCAAACAGTACTTCTTCGGCTTCGATGCCTGCGACCTTGCGATGACCTTGACGCAAAATACGGTAGTGTGCACCGATACTATCCAATTTCGCGCGCAAATCAGGTAAGGTCTTCAGGAGGGAGGCCGCAGGATCGCGATCTTGGCTAACGGAATCGCGCATCTGAATCACCAGTAGTGCCGGGCGACTTTCCGGCATCAACGCGAACGACTGAGTAACCTCCTCAGAGTAGGTCGACGAACCAGTCACAATTCCGCCATCAATACAGAATCCTGGCTCTGTCGGCACCGACCAGTTGTCACGGCTCTTGATTCGACGATACGTGTCCTTATAAATCTCCTCAGCCTGCCCCAGCGCCTCTGCACCGATTCCACCAACAGTATGAAAAAGATTTCCGCCATCCAACAAATAGCCTTCAGTCTTGAAATCAAGGCCAGATTTTGAATAATATTCTTGATAAACAAATACCGCCGAATCACTTCGCGGACGCAACTCCCTCTCCAACCACGAATGATTAATTTTTACACCGGTTCCCGGATTTATTCGCTGCGAACCATTCAACTTTGAGCCCAAAGACTTTACTTTCGAATCATACTCCGCAACCGAAGACTTGTGTTTAACATCAATCTTTTCACCGCGAAATTCGTACGATTGGTTAGATATTTCGCTCACCACCGGGCGATCAAACACAAAGCGGCCGACACACCACGGGCGCGACTTGGACAACAAGGGATTAGTCACTGCCGACTCTCCAGAGAAGACAACTGAGCAGGCACACATACCTGCAATAATTAACGAAATAGTTGCGATACGTCTCAGCATTTCGGCTCCGGTGCGTTCCACGCGATCTGCACAATACTATAAAGCACTGACCAACGCGTCCACGGGTGATCGTAACTAAACTGATGTTGATACCCACCTTGTTCGAAGACCATCTGCACACCTTCGGCTCGACCACCGCCTACGCCCGGCTTCAGTCCACGGGCTTGCGCACGAGCCGACCAGACCGGTACTGTTCCATCTCCAGGAATGATACCGTTTCGACTTTTTTCCAAATCCTGGCCTGGGCCACTCGGCAACGACGCAGTTCTCTGAACTTGAAATTCGATGGTTAGTTTGCGAGATTCCAGATGCACTCGCAAAATCCCATCACGGGAATCAAACAAGGGAGTGGCGGCAAGCAGTTCCTCTTCCGTAACCCCTGCCGGGATGTTTCCAGTCCATACTGCGTTCCCCCACGCCAAAAGCTTATCAAGCGTCTCCCCCTTCTCGATACTTCGTTTGCCCCCGCTCTTTTCAGGCGGACCGCCTTGCATCTTAGGATCGAGTGCACCATTGGCGTAGGCTGCATACGTATTGCCATGGTACTTGTTGATAATATTTCGCTGATTCTCAACAGCCTTAGACAAGGTATCCTTGAAATTCCCCAAGACGGTCTTATTGATTTTATTCTTCTTAAGTCTATCTTGAACAATTCCCGCCGGATCAAGCATTGACGCGTCCGGAACGAGCCCGTACCACTTTGAGCTTGTGTAGATGTCGTCATATGCATTACCACCTTTTGGCAGCTTAACAACCGGGTCTCCATTTATCCTTGAAAATATCCACCATGGCTCACCGTTGTTGTAATCCGGCATCGGCAGCAGTTCGAGCGGCCCCGGTGCATTCGCCGTCACCGCCACAAACTCATTTTCATCTCTTCCCATCAACGCAGCATTCTTATATCCATCTTGCGTAATAAATGTAGAAGGACCCTCGGTTTCGGCCCCCACTCTGAATCGCTTCGCCGCCAACGGAGCCCCTGTCGCCGGTTGCACGCCATGAAACACTCCATGCATCAAGTCCGCCGCATCGTGCATCGCAATTGCCATGCGTGCTACTAGTCCACCCATCGAATGCGTTACAATGATCGCCTTGCCGCTATGGTTTTCGGCGATGATCTCCTTGATTCCCATCAAGTGTGTTTTTTTCTTGGATTTCGGATTGAAATAATCCGTGCTTTCTATCACTTGCTTGGCCGAATCCGCGTTCGATTGAAGCCAGTTGTATCCAATCGCATACACGCGATATCTGAATTTTGCAAAATGATCAAATTTTGTCGAATCAGGCGCAATCGGCGCTCCGTCACCAAAGCCCCCATATTTTTTTGGATCAGTTCCAAGTACCGGATGAAGCGCCCACGTCTCGCCAGTTGGATCAGGAGTGATCCACGGACCTAGTATTTTCCCAAAAAACTTCGGAGAGTTCAGCGTCTGCTCAAGCCATAAAAGGAACGGGTGGTAGCTCCAGCGATGCACTGACCCCCACCCCCTTCGTCGCGCTTCGTCTTCACTAATTGTCTTTCCATCTCCAACATTGATAGGGCCGAGTGTAGTGACTGCCGCTTCTAGCGGATTGAATTTCGTCTGGCGCTCGGCCGCATTCTTGTGGTAAGCACCATATAACCAAGGTGCCGCCGCAGCCTTGGAGCTTCCGGTATCCGCATTCGGCGGAAAAAACAATTCGTCGCCGGTATTCTTGTTGACCAACAGCGTGCCCATTACTCCGGGAATAAAAATCACCGGAATGATCGGCCGGACATCGCACAGCAACTCCTTTTGCCGCGTGTCGCTCGCCGGGGTGAGCGTAAATTTTCCGAAAGACGAGCCGTCAGGTGCCGTGCGCCCCATGAGTTGCACCACATCCTGATCGAAGTCGTTATTGAACGGCGAAACTATGTTTGGATTACCTGCCGAATTGGTGCTCATAGCATTCACAAAATAAGTTTGGATCGGTCAGACAATATTAATCCGCAGAGCCAGCTGCGCTCGGCGGTCGCCTCAGTGCATGCAGCATCACCGATTCAACGTCATCGCTTTTTTGTTCGGCGACATGGCCCAACTCGTTTGTCATCCCAGTCAGGCGTGTGCCATCACCTCGAACCAGCTCGTACGGGTGATTCTTCAACACCTCGCCAGTAATGCTGTCTCGAAGCACATACGGATCGTTAAACTTGGCCTGCGGCAGGCTGTTCATATGCTGCGCAATCGAGCTCGGCCCCTGACGGCTGAGCGATGCCGATTTGATCGTGCGCGGGCCTTGCGTGCCGTCTTCAATGCCAGCGGCCACCCACCGGGTGTAAGAGCCGCCCGCCTTGATGATGATTTCATCGGCGTCGAGCACAATGCGCTTGGCCTTCACCGTCACGTCTTTACCCGCATTGATGTTCACGTCATCCGTGTTGGCCGACAGCTTGATCGGACCTTTCGCCGTCACAAAGAACGCGCCGAGTTTCTGCGCGAAGAAGCTCACCTTTTCCGCGGCCGCCACGACAAACGACTTGCCCGTCGCAACGTATGTGTTTTCGTTACTGACGACGTTGACCTCTTTCTCAGCCACGATATGCGTCGAGCTGTCCGCGACCAGTGCAATGTCTTTCGGCGTCGATACCAATATGTTCGGCTGCGAAAATCCGTTGGCGCTCCCAGTACCGCCCCCCGCCGTCACGCCGCCCGACGTATCACCCGACACCGGATGCTGGATGTCCTTCGACAGCGCCTTGAGCGCATCCTGTCCGGTTTGCAGCGATTCCGCCTGAGCGGTTGTGCTTGCGCTAGACAGCGATTCGACCAGCATTCCCGCCTGCTGCAACTGCGACCGCGCCTCGTCCACGCCCATCTGCTCATCGTCGTACGATTTCGAGTGCGCACTGATGGACAACCCCTTGCTGGCACGAACCGCACCGAACTCGTCGGCGTGCAGGATGAAACCAGCGCCCAGATACTGCCCGCGCGTGTTGCCCTCGTGCTTGATCAAGTAGCCCTGCGTCAGCGCCGCATAGCTCTTGCCGGTATAGCTGACCAGCCGCGTCCCACCTTGATTCGTGGAGTCGTCGTGAACGAATGAGTTATAGGCGCCTGTCTTGCCGAACCCCTCCGATTTGAACCCGGACAGCAACGCGTTCGAATGCCACTGGGACGGGGTCGTCCCGCCGTTGATGCGCCCCAACACGAACGGCTTGTCACAGTCGCCGTTCCAGTAACCGACGATGACCCATTCATGCGCTCTCGGAACGTGAACCGCTCCATAGCCGTTCCCAGTATCGGATTGAAGCGACGACAGTAACGGCGAGGAATTGAAGGCGTCCGGTGGATTCTTGCGATCCCAAGCGAAATGCACCCTGATCTGGTTCCGGTCGTTTGTCCACGCTTCCGCGCCATCCGGAGTCACAACAAGTGCGTGCTCGATCGACATGATCGGCTTCGGGTGATCCAGCGGGCTTCGGTATTCAACAGCCGTGGGCTGCGCTTCGACTTCGAGCACGAAAAAACCGGCCGAACCATCCGCCTCATGTCCAAGCGTCTTGAACCGCT
The DNA here is from genome assembly GCF_003857985.1 of Burkholderia sp. Bp9090. Lineage (NCBI taxonomy): Bacteria > Pseudomonadati > Pseudomonadota > Betaproteobacteria > Burkholderiales > Burkholderiaceae > Burkholderia > Burkholderia sp. Bp9090. The sequence continues at coordinate 119,791 of NZ_QTPV01000011.1, read as the reverse complement.
CACGGTGAATCGCCTGTTGCTCGGCCAGCGTTGCACGAAGACTTTGCGGAAACTCGGCCGTCTGCTGGCCAATCGGGACATTGTTCTCGATGAACCAACGCGCCTCGACCACCAGAAACTCTCGCTTCTTCGCATCACCGCCTTCGTGGCGGGGATGTCCGTTCAACACAAACCGCGAACCGGCATCGAGCCACCGCACGCCTCCGACGCCAAAATATCGGCTTGCTCGTGCATCCCATATCTCTACTCGCCGTCGCGCTCGCACCTCACCAGTGTCTGAGCTGGAATAGCCGTAAGCCGTCGATTCGTAGACCGTCATCGGCGCATCAGGAACGCTATGCTCGGCTTTCTGGCGGTGCTCCTCCGTGACATAGCTCGTCGCGGCAAGTCCACTTTCAACCTGAAAATCGGATGCGGGCCGCTTGTAATCAAACGCACGCGACATGTAGCGTGTGCTCTGCATCGTCTGCACCGCTGCCCAATGGGCGAAGCCATCAGATTCGTTGCTGTCGTTCGCCCGAATGAATTCAACTAGCTTGGCGTCGGGAAGGGTCGATACGCGGTCAACGATGACGAGCGTCGTCTTGGGAGCGTCACCTTCGCTAACGTTTTCGTGGACCCAGTAGAAATACCAACCCTCGGACTCAGCCAAGCGGTTCACAAAGTGAAGATCGGACTCGCTCTGCCTGCACCACGAACGCTTGGCAGGATCGGACGACAACGTGAAACGGTACTGTCCGCGCAGTTGCGGATATCGATCCAGCACGTCGGAAATGATCTCGCGGGCGTCTTTCTCGAGCCAGCCTTCTTCGTTGTGGGTTTTCTCAAGGAAGACCAGCGCCGACGAAAATTCGATCTGGTATGTGGAAAGACCACCGTTTCCACCCAAATAGGCGACCCGATGCACGAAACCGTGGACCGGACGATAGACGGGAACCGCAAAGGGAGCCGTGACTTGCTGAATCTGCAGGGTGACAGGCTGGTGCATCAGCGACAGCAGCGCAGTATCATCGCGCGTCGACGCAACATCGATCGTGTACGAATAGTCACGCCCGATTCTGGCTGATCCGCGTGCACGCAGCGGCACCAACGCGTTCTTGCCGAGCGGCGTATTCAACGTCAACAGCCGCCCCTGCTGCAAAACACCCTTACTGATCGCCTCATAGAGGTCGCGAAACTTCAGGTCCCCGAGTGCGGACGGTCTGATATCCATTTTCGTTTTATCTCTCTCAGGTTCGACCGTCACGTCAGTTGCACGAAGACGGTCAGCCGTTGCGACAGCCAAGTCGCTCGCGCGATTTTATCTAACGTCTGAGAAATGCGGTTTCTTTTGACAGAAACTGACGCCCGGTTACCTAGCGAAGTGAAAGCTCACGCTCAGGCTCGACAGTAAATTGTAAGAAATAGATTCGCGGAGCCCCCGTGGCATCGGCGATGTAGGCGGAGAGGCTCTGCAATTGCCCGTCGCGAAGGGTGGGTCGGAACAGAAAATTGCAGTGAGCTTAAATTTCACATTAAATCAATTACTTATAATTTTTGTCGATGACCAAACGTGAAAATAGCAGGGCCCCGATTTGGAGTCGGATGGTCGTAGGTTCGAAGCCTATCCCTCCGATCACGATATACACGATAAGGGTTGCAAGCCATCGCGCTTGCAGCCCTTTTTCGTTTTGTCCGCAAGCCGCTTCCGCCACCGGTGCCATACGTCGGCGGCCCCGCGTCGGCAGCCCGCGCACGAATCTTGCGGGAACACGCGATAATGTCCGCGACCCAACCCGCAACCGCGCATGAAAAAAACCGTTTTCAAGACCGCCCTGCTCGGCGCGCTGCTCGCAATCGGCACATTCGGCATCCTCGGCGCGTCCAGCGCCGCGTCGGCCAAGTCGCTCGACGACGCGCTCGACTGCCATTCGAACGGCCACAAGTTCGTCGCGCCGCTGCTCGCGGCCAGCGACATCCAGTCGGAGCCGATGCACGTCGAAGCGAATTCGGTGAACGCGTTCCGCACGAACCATCCGCTGACCGCCTACGGCTTCGGCGTCTACGTCGTGCTCGGCTACCAGGCGAACGATCCGATCTTCAAGCCGGGCGACGGCACGCCGATCGGCAAATGGGCGTACGGCGTCGTGGTACGCGGCACGAAGAGTGCAGTCGAACAGGCCGTTCGCAATGCCGGCAGCGACGCAACCGTCAAGCAGGCGTTCCCGTTCCTGACCGCGATCGTGTGCTCCGACTGAGCACACCGCGAGGTAAGCCGCGCGAGCGCGCCGCGCCCTCGGTAGCGTCTCGTTACGCGCCCGTATAAACCACGCGATACGGAATCCCGACCTTCTCCCACTCGGCCGCTTCCTGGCTGAGGCTGTAGTCGGTCAATGGGTTCTGCTCGACCCACGCGCTCGGCAGGCGCACTTCATACCCGCCCTTCTTCATCTGCGACACGGAAATGTCCGGCAGCCCGGCATCGGTCCGGCGCCGGCACAGCAGCGCGGCAAGCCGCAAACAGAACAGCAGCGGCCATTCGACGTCGCGCGTCTGCGACAGCTTGCCGAGCTTGCCCGCATGCCCGAGCACGAGCGCGGCGAGGCGCGCCTGGTCGGTGCGCGAGAAGCCCGGCATGTCGGCGTTGCTGGCGATATACGCGGAATGCTTGTGATACGAGCTGTGCGAGATCGACAGGCCAATCTCGTGCAGCGCGGCGGCCCAGCTGAGGAACATCCGGCCTTCCTCGCGCGCTTCTTCGTCGTCGGACGCCTCGAGCTCGTCGTAGAACCGCACCGCCAGTGCGGCGATCCGCTCGGCCTGCGCGCGATCGACGCCGTAGCGGCGCGTGAAACCCTCGACGGTCACCGCACGCATGTCCTCGTGCTGGGCCCGGCCGAGAAGGTCGTACAGCACGCCGAGACGCAGCGCGCCGTCGGTGGTGTCGACGTAGTCGACACCCAGTTCCTCGAATACCGCGAGCATGATCGCGAGGCCGCCGGCAAGCACCGGCACGCGATCGGGCTTCAGCGCGATCAGCTTCAGCCGGTTCACGTTCTCGGCCTTGATCAGCGCGCGCTTCAGGCGTTCGAGGCCGCCGCGCGAAATGCCGTGCGTGATGCCGGCGTCGTTGAAGCCGTTCGCCTCGACGAGCTCCGCGAGCGCACGCGCGGTGCCCGACGAACCGATCGCCTGGTCCCATCCGGCCTTCTTGTACTCGCTGGAAATGATCTGGATCTCGCGCTTGGCCGCGAGTTCGGCCTGCCGCATCGTGTATTCGTCGACGTTGCCGGCCGGGAAGAACGCCCGGCTATGGCTCACGCAGCCGATGTAGAGACTCTCCATCACGAGCGGCGTGTAGTGCGAGCCGATGATGAATTCGGTCGAGCCGCCGCCGATGTCGACGACGAGCCGCTTGCCCGCGCTCGCCGGCACCGAATGCGCGGCACCCGCATAGATCAGGCGCGCCTCTTCGCGGCCCGCGATCACTTCGATCGGAAAACCGAGCGCCGCTTCGGCTTCGCCGAGGAATTCGCCCGCGTTCTTCGCGACGCGCAGCGTGTTGGTCGCCACCGCGCGCACATGATCGGGATGGAAATCGCGCAGGCGCTCGCCGAACCGCTTGAGCGCCTCCCAGCCACGTTCCTGCGACGCGCGATCGAGCATCTTGTCGCTCGACAGCCCCGCGGCCAGTCGAACCGGCTCGCGCAGCGCATCGACGGGATAGATCTGGCTGCCCGCCGGCGTTTCCTCGACGCGCCCGACGATCAGCCGGAAGCTGTTCGAGCCGAGATCCACGGCAGCCAGCAAGTGGGGGGATGTAACCATCAGAAGGGGGCTCCGTGCGCGTTCGCCCGCGGCAGCCGCTCCGGCCTCGCTGGACGATCAATCAAAGGCGATATTTTAAGCGTGGAACGCTTGCCATTGCCACGCTTCACGGGCATGTACTCGGGTAGAAAGTATATGGCCGAAACATTTATGAGACGAATCGGTTCAAGCGTAGAATTTCCCGATATAAATACATTATTGTCATCAGCACGTCATCGTACCGTGAGAGTTTCCGAGCGTCCTTTCGAATCATCGCCCGAATCACCCCCTACTCTGCCGATGTCCGTCCGCTATCCGCTTCTCAATCGTGAACTCGGCATCCTCGGCTTCAACGAGCGCGTGCTGGCCCAGGCAGCCGACCCGCACATTCCGTTGCTCGAGCGACTGCGCTTCATCTGCATCACCAGCAGCAACCTCGACGAGTTCTTCGAGGTCCGGATGGCCGGCCTCCAGGAACAGATCCGCGACAACCCGGGCGCCCTGACGCCCGACGGCATGTCGCTGCAGCACGCCTACGATCTCGTCGTCGAGCGCGCGCAACGGCTCGTGCACCGCCAGTACACGATGCTGCACGAAACCGTGCTCCCCGCGCTCGAACAGGAAGGCATCTACTTCCACGCGAGCGACTCGTGGAACGACGAGCAGCTCGAATGGGCGCGCCGCTACTTCCTCGACGAACTGCTGCCGGTGCTGACGCCGATCGGCCTCGATCCCGCGCATCCGTTCCCGCGCGTGCTGAACAAGAGCCTGAACTTCGTCGTCGAGCTCGAAGGCCGCGACGCGTTCGGCCGCCAGGCGGTGATGGGCATCGTGCAGGCGCCGCGCGCGCTGCCGCGCGTCGTGCGCATGCCGCAGGCGCTGTCGGGCTTCGAGCACGGCTTCGTGCTGCTCAGCTCGTTCATGCAGCGCTTCGTCGGCGAACTGTTCCCGCAACTGGTCGTGAAGAGCTGCAACCAGTTCCGCATCACGCGCAACAGCGAGCTGTTCGTCGACGAGGACGAAATCACCAACCTGCGCGTCGCGCTGCAGGGCGAACTGCCCGCGCGCCACCTCGGCAATGCGGTACGGCTCGAAGTGTCGGCCGATACGCCCGCGCATATCGTGCGACGCCTGCTCGAGGAAAGCCTGCTCGGCGAGAAGGACTGCTACCGCGTGTCCGGCTCCGTGAACCTCGTGCGGCTGATGCAGATCCCCGATCTCGTCGATCGGCCCGACCTGAAGTTCGCGCCGTTCACCGCGTCGATCCCGCCCGCGATCGCGAACGCGCCGACGATGTTCGACGCGATCGACGACGGCGACATCCTGCTGCATCACCCGTACGAGAGCTTCCAGCCGGTGCTCGAACTGCTGCAGCAGGCCGCGAAGGACCCGAGCGTCGTCGCGATCAAGCAGACGATCTATCGCACCGGCACGGATTCGCCGCTGATGGACGCGCTGATGGAAGCCGCGCGCAACGGCAAGGAAGTGACCGTCGTCGTCGAGCTGCTCGCGCGCTTCGACGAGGAAACCAACATCAACTGGGCGTCGCAGCTCGAAGCCGTCGGCGCGCACGTCGTGTACGGCGTGGTCGGCCACAAGTGCCACGCGAAGATGATGCTGATCGTGCGGCGCGTCGTGCAGAACGGCAACGCGTCGCTGCGCCGCTACGTGCACCTCGGCACCGGCAACTATCACCCGCGCACCGCCCGCCTCTACACCGACTTCGGGCTGATGACGGCCGACCAGAAGATCTGCGAGGACGTCCATCACGTGTTCCAGCAGCTGACCGGGATCGGCGGCGAACTCACGCTGCACGAGCTGTGGCAGTCGCCGTTCACGCTGCATCCGCGCATCATCGAATCGATCCGCGCGGAGATCGACAATGCACGCGCCGGCAAGCGCGCGCGCGTGGTCGCGAAGATGAACGCGCTGCTGGAGCCGTCGGTGATCGCCGCGCTGTACGAAGCGTCGCAGGCCGGCGTGAAGGTCGACCTGATCGTGCGCGGCGTGTGCGCGCTGAAGCCGGGCGTGCCGGGGCTGTCGGACAACATCACGGTGCGCTCGATCGTCGGGCGCTTCCTCGAACACCACCGCATCTACTATTTCCACGCGGGCGGCGCCGAGGACGTGTATCTGTCGAGCGCCGACTGGATGGACCGCAACCTGTTCCGCCGCGTCGAAGTCGCGTTCCCGATCCGCGAGCGCAAGCTGAAGCGCCGCGTGATCGCCGAAGGGCTGTCGGTCTGTCTCGGCGACAACCAGTCGGCCTGGCAGATGCTCAGCGACGGCCACTACCGCCGGCGGCGCGCGGGCAAGACGATCCGCAACGCACAGCTCGGGCTGCTCGCGAAGTTCTGTTCGTAGGCACCCGGCGCACGGTTTCGCGTGCCGCGCACCAAACGAAAAAGCACAGCCCGAGGGCTGTGCTTTTTTCATTCCGCCGGGGTGCCGACGTGAGGCGCCGCTTCGCGTGACGCGCTCACGCCTCGAACGCGGCCGGCCGGATCGCGATGATCCGCGAGCCCGGGAAGCGCGCGGTGAACGTGCTGCCGCGCCCTTCCTCGCTCTGCACGTACAAGTGCGAGTCGTGCCGCTGCAGCACGTGCTTGACGATCGCGAGGCCGAGCCCCGTGCCGCCCGTATCGCGCGAGCGGCTGCGGTCCACGCGGTAGAAGCGTTCGGTCAGCCGCGGCAGGTCGGCGGCCGGAATGCCGAAGCCGCTGTCGGTGACGGAGAACACGCCCTGCGCGCCCTCGCGCCGCCACGACACGAAAATCTTGCCGCCGTCCGGCGTATAGCGGATCGCGTTGGTCACGAGATTCGCGAACGCACTGAACACTTCGGTCTGCGCGCCCGTGACGCCGAGCGTCTCGTCGATCGCGAACGTGATCTCGTGATGCCCGTTCGACAGCGTCTGCGCATCCTCCTTCAGATGATCGAACACGGCACGCATGTCGATCGCGTGATCCATCGGCGGCTTGCTTTCGCCCTCGAGCTTCGCGAGCACCAGCAGGTCGGTGACGATGTGCCGCATCCGCGACGCCTGCTGCTCCATCATCTCGAGATAGCGCGCGCGATCTTCCTCGTTCAGCGGCAGTTCGCGCATCGTCTCGAGGAAGCCCGACAGCACGGTGAGCGGCGTCTTCAGTTCGTGCGACACGTTCGCGACGAAGTCGCGCCGCATCGCGTCGGTCCGCTCGAGCTCCGTGATGTCCTGCGTGAGCAGCAGCTTGCGGTTCTCGCCGTACGGGAACACCTGCACTTCCAGCACGTTCTGCCGCGAGTCGCCCATCCCGCGCATCACGAGCGTCTCGTCGTAATGCTGCGCGTTCAGGTAACGGACGAACTCCGGATGACGCACCAGGTTCGTGATGTGCTGGCGCAGGTCGCGCTTCGCATCGAGGCCGAAGTGCACCTCGGCGATCGCGTTGCACCACTCGATCTGGTCATGGTCGTCGAGCATCGCGACGCCGTTCGGCGACGCCTGGATCGCCTGGATGAAGCGCGAATGCTGTTGCTCGACCTGGCGCACCTGCGCATGCCACTGCTTCGCGAGCTTGTGCAGCCGGTAGTAGATTTCGCCCCAGATGCCCGGTGCGCTCGGCACCTCGCCGTAGACGGGTGCATCGAGCAGACGCCACAGGCGTTGCGTATGGAAGGTGCTGAAGAAGCCCTGCGCGACCAGCATCACGGCCGCGAACCCGAGGGCCGCGGTCGGGCCGGCGAATACGCCGACCAATACGCTGATCAGCACGAGCAGCACGAGCGACACCAGAAAGCGCGCCCAGATGATGTTCATGATTCAGCGTCCGAAAGAATGAACGGCATGCCGCGGCACACGGCATGCCCGGATACGTTACGCGTGCTTGGCGAGCCGGTAGCCGCTGCCGCGCACGGTCTCGATCATCGCATCGCAGCCGGCCGGTTTCAAGGCCGCGCGCAATCGTTTGATATGGACGTCGACGGTGCGTTCCTCGACGAACACATGATCGCCCCAGACCTGGTCGAGCAGTTGCGTGCGGCTGTGCACGCGCTCCGGATGCGTCATGAAGAAATGCAGCAGGCGGAATTCGGTCGGGCCGAGATCGAGCTTGATCTCGCTGCCGTCGCCGTGCGCGGCGACCCGATGCGTGGCCGGATCGAGGCGCAGCCCGTTGATCGACACGACGTCCTCGGTCAGCTGCGGCGCGCGGCGGCGCAGCACGGCCTTGATGCGCGCCATCAGTTCCTTCGGCGAGAACGGCTTCGTCACGTAGTCGTCCGCGCCGATCTCGAGGCCGAGCACCTTGTCCTGCTCGTCGCCGCGCGCGGTCAGCATGATGATCGGGATGTGCTTGGTCCGTTCGTTGTTGCGCAGGTCGCGCGCGAACGCGATGCCGGACTTGCCCGGCAGCATCCAGTCGAGCAGCACGAGATCGGGCAGCACGTCGCTGATCAGGTTCTGCGCCTGCTCCGCGTTGTACGCGCGGATCGGGCAGTGACCGGCATGCTGGAGATTCACCGAGATCAGTTCGGAAATCGCTGGCTCATCTTCGACGACGAGAATGTTGCTGGGCATCGGCACCTCTGTTCTTCCTATACGGAGTCGATTAACTGTTGGCTTCGCGATCGAGCGTGTCGCGCGGCTGGTGCCGCACGTCGGTGCCCTTCACGATGTAGATGATGAATTCGGCGATGTTCTTCGCGTGGTCGCCGATCCGTTCGATCGCCTTCGCGATGAACAGATACTCGAGGCCGACCGAGATCGTGCGCGGATCTTCCTGCATGTACGACACGAGCTTGCGCACGAACGCGCGGAATTCGAGGTCGATTTCCTTGTCGTCCTTGACGATCTGCGCGGCCGCCACCGTATCGAGGCGCGCGAACGCGTCGAGCGCGCGGCGCAGGATCGTCACGGCCATCTCGCCCGACACCTTGATCTCGGCGATGTTCACCGTGCGCGCGGCCGGCTCTTCGATCAGGCGGCGCACGCGCTTCGCGATCTTCTCGGCCTCGTCGCCGGCGCGCTCGAGGTTCGTAATCGTTTTCGAAATCGACATCAGAAGACGCAGGTCGCGCGCGGCCGGCTGCCTCCGCGCGATGATGTTGCCGCACTCCTGGTCGATGTCGACTTCCATCGCGTTCAGCGTTTCCTCGGCCGCGATCACCTTCTCGGCCCGCTCGCGGTCGAATTCGTTCAGCGCATGCATCGCGCCGACGATCTGCGACTCGACGAGCCCGCCCATTTCCAGCACTTTCGACGACACGGCATTCAGGTCCGCGTCGAACTGGCTCGACAGATGTTTATCCGACATGGTTGTGATTCTCCGTCATCAGCCGAAACGGCCGGTGATGTAGTCTTCCGTTTCCTTGCGCACCGGCTTGATGAAGATCTTTTCGGTTTCGCCGAATTCGATCAGCTCGCCCAGGTACATGTAGGCCGTGAAGTCCGAGCAGCGCGCGGCCTGCTGCATGTTGTGCGTGACGATCACGACCGTGTAGTCGCTCTTCAGCTCCGCGATCAGTTCCTCGATGCGGCCCGTCGAGATCGGGTCAAGCGCCGAGCACGGCTCGTCGAGCAGCAGCACTTCCGGACGGATCGCGATGCCGCGCGCGATGCACAGACGCTGCTGCTGGCCGCCCGACAGCCCGTAGCCGCTCTGGTTCAGCTTGTCCTTCACTTCGTTCCACAGCGCGGCCTTCGTCAGCGCCCACTCGACGCGATCGTCCATCTCCGAGCGCGTGAGCTTTTCGAACATCTTCACGCCGAACGCGATGTTGTCGTAGATCGACATCGGGAACGGGGTCGGCTTCTGGAACACCATGCCGATCCGCGCACGCAGCAGCGAGATGTCGCGCTTGGTGGTCAGCAGGTTCTCGCCGTCCATCAGGATTTCGCCTTCGGCGCGCTGCTCCGGATAGAGCGCGAACATCTTGTTGAACGTGCGCAAGAGCGTCGACTTACCGCAGCCCGACGGGCCGATGAACGCCGTCACCTTCCCTTCGGGAATGCGCAGGTTGATGTTCTTCAGCGCGTGGAACTTGTTGTAGAAGAAGTTGAGGTTGTTGACCTCGATCTTCGCGTTCAGCGGCGCCAGCGGACGGCCATGCGCCGCATCGTGCGTGCCGGCGGGCGCAGCGGTGCGCTCGACGGGATTCAGGTGGCTTTCTGCCATATTCATCGGATTGCTCCGCCGTTACTTTTTCGAGAAGATCGAGCGCGCCAGGATGTTGAGTCCGAGCACCCCGAGCGTAATCAGGAACACGCCCGCCCATGCGAGCGACTGCCATTCGGCGAACGGGCTCATCGCGAACTTGTAGATCGTGACGGGCAGGTTGGCCATCGGCTGGCTCATGTCGACCGAGAAGAACTGGTTCGACAGGGCCGTGAACAGCAGCGGCGCCGTTTCGCCGGCGATCCGCGCGACCGCGAGCAGCACGCCCGTCACGATCCCGCCGACCGACGCGCGCAGCGTGATCTTCAGCACCATGCGCCACTTCGGCGTGCCGAGCGCGACGGCTGCTTCACGCAGCGCGTTCGGCACGAGCTTCAGCATGTTCTCGGTCGTGCGGATCACGATCGGAATCTGCAGCAGCGCGAGCGCGATCACGCCGGCCCAGCCCGAGAAGCGCCCCGACTTCGCAACGACGATCGCGTACACGAACAGGCCGATGACGATCGACGGCGCCGACAGCAGGATGTCGTTGATGAAGCGGATCGTGCTCGCCAGCAGGTTCTTCTGGCCGTATTCGGCGAGATAGACGCCCGCGAGGATGCCGATCGGCGTGCCGACCAGCGTGCCGAAACCGCACAGCAGCAGGCTGCCGACGATCGCATTCGCCAGGCCGCCGCCTTCGGTGTTCGGTGCCGGCGTCGATTCGGTGAACAGCTGCAGCGACAGGCCGCCGACACCGAGATGCACCGTCGTGTAGAGAATCCACACGAGCCACAGCAGGCCGAATGCCATCGCGCCGAGCGACGCGGTCAACGCGATCGCGTTGGTCACCTTGCGCTTGCGCTGCAGGCGGTTGCGCATCGCGTCGAGCGCGGCGCCGTTCGGCCCCGGGAAATTCATGATGGGCTCGCTCATTTCTTGCCCTCTCCCTTCTCGAGACGAAGCAGCAGCAGTTTGGAGATGGACAGCACGATGAACGTGATCACGAACAGGATCAGGCCCAGTTCCATCAGGGCGGACGTATGCAGGCCCGGTTGCGCTTCCGCGAATTCGTTCGCGAGCGCCGACGTGATGCTGTTGCCCGGCGCGAACAGCGACACGCTGTCGAGCAGGTTCGTGTTGCCGATCACGAAGGTCACGGCCATCGTTTCGCCGAGCGCGCGGCCGAGGCCGAGCATCACGCCGCCGATCACGCCGGTCTTCGTATAGGGCAGCACCACCTTCCACATCACTTCCCACGTCGTGCAGCCGATCCCGTACGCCGATTCCTTCAGCAGCACGGGCGTGACTTCGAACACGTCGCGCATCACCGATGCGATGTACGGGATGATCATGATCGCGAGGATCACGCCGGCCGCGAGAATGCCGATGCCGATCGGCGCGCCGGCCGTCAGCGGACCGAGCACCCACACGTCCTTGAAGAGATGGCCGATCGGCTTCTGGAAGTATTCGGCGAAGATCGGCGCGAATACGAGCAGGCCCCACATGCCGTACACGATCGACGGAATCGCGGCGAGCAGTTCGATCGCGATGCCGAGCGGGCGGCGCAGCCACACGGGCGACAGTTCGGTGAGGAACAGCGCGATGCCGAAGCTGACTGGCACCGCGATGACGAGTGCAATCAACGACGTCACGATCGTGCCGTAGATCGGCACGACTGCGCCGTAGACATCCGAGTTCGGATCCCACTCGGATTGCCACAGGAAGCCGAGGCCGAACTTCTGGATGGTCGGCAGCGACGCAATGATGAGGGAAACGATGATCCCGCCCAGCAGCAGCAGGGTCACGATCGCGGCGAGCCGTGCGAGGCCGCCGAACAGAACGTCTCCGAGACGGCTCGGCGCGCGTTGCTGCGCGGCATCGGACCGGGAGGACGTGTACGAAATATCAGACATGGGCGCCTGTTCTGGATCGCCGGGCGCCGTAACGCCCGGCCTTACCGCACACACTGCCCGGCCGGCACGACCGGGCAGCGAACCGCTGGATGGCTTACTCTGCGGCGACTGGCTTGCCCGATGCGTCCGTCACCTTCGTCTTCCACTGCTTGCGGATTTCCGTCTCGACCGATGCCGGCAGCGAGATGTAGTCGAGGTTGTCGGCGGCCTTCTCGCCGTTCTTGAACGCCCAGCTGAAGAACTTCAGCGTTTCGGCGCCCTGCTCCGGCTTGTCCTGCTTCGCGTGCAGCAGCACGAACGTCGCACCGACGACCGGCCATGCTTCCTTGCCCGGCTGGTTCGTCAGGATCTGGTAGAACGACTTCGACCAGTTCGCGCCTGCGGCAGCGGCCTTGAACGTTTCGGTCTTCGGCTCGACCACCGTGCCCGTCGAGTTCTTCAGGGCCGTGTAGATCATGTTGTTCTTCTTCGCGTACGCCCACTCGACGTAGCCGATCGCGCCCGGCAGGCGCTGCACGAACGCCGCGACGCCGTCGTTGCCCTTGCCGCCCGTACCCGTCGGCCAGTTGACCGTCGTGCCTTCGCCGATCTTCGACTTCCATTCGTCGTTGACCTTCGACAGGTAGTTCGTCCAGATGAAGCTCGTGCCCGAGCCGTCAGCGCGGCGAACGACCGCGACGTCCGTATCCGGCAGCTTGACCTTCGGGTTCAGCGCGGCGATCGCCGGGTCGTTCCACTTCTTGATCTTGCCGAGATAGATGTCGCCGAGCACCGGGCCCGACAGCGTCAGCTCGCCGGCCTTCACGCCCGGCACGTTGACCACCGGCACCACACCGCCGACCACCGTCGGGAACTGGAACAGGCCTCCCTTCGCGAGTTCGTCATCCTTCAGCGGCGCGTCCGAACCGGCAAAATCGACCGTCTTCGCGACGATCTGCTTCAGGCCGCCCGACGAGCCGATACCCTGGTAGTTCACCTTCGCGCCGCCGGACTGCTGGTAGTCCGCAGCCCATTTCGTATAGATCGGCATCGCGAACGTGCTGCCTGCGCCCGTGATGTCGGCAGCTTGCGCGGCGACTGCGAAAAGCGCGCCAGCCAGGCCGGCAATCGCGGTTTGCATCAATTTCATGAGACCTCCAGTGTGTGAGCGGATGACTACGGCACCGCGAAGGTTAGGGGCTCCTCATGACGATAATGTGACAATCGATGAAACTGGCGTGACAGTAACATGACTGGTTGAAAGGGTGTAGCGGACCCGGTTCGGGCAGCCGCACAAGCGCGGCGTGGCGGGGTTGGCGGCAAGAATTGCCGGCCGGGAAGAGGTAGATTGGTACCCGCCGATGCGGGGCGCGAGCGGATCGTATCGCAGCGCACGCCGGTCGGAAAGCCCCTTGCGCGGCTGTCGCGATTCAGGGTCGGAGTGTGCGTTTGATCAGACGAAATCCGCGTCGAAAGCGCCCTCTATTTAATAGCGCAAACCTTTGCGTCTGACGAATTGCGGCGCCCGCAGGCGCCGCATCTGAAATTACCGGAGCGGCGGCGCGCACACGGCCGGACCGTCGCGCGCCGTCGCCGAGCCGGTTCAGGCCGTCGCCGCGCGCACCGCGTCGGCGATCGCTTCCGCGTGACGCGTCGCGTCGGCCGCATGCCGGGCCTCGACCATCACGCGCAGCACGGGCTCGGTGCCCGACGCGCGGATCAGCACGCGGCCGTGACCGGCCAGCGCGCCTTCGGCCGCGTCGATCGCCGCGCGAATCGATGCGTTGCCCTTCCAGTCGGCACCCGGTTTCATCCGCACGTTGATCAGCTTCTGCGGGAACAGCGTGACGCCGTCGAGCATCTGCGCGAGCGTGCGGCCGCTGCGCTTGAGCGCGGCCAGCACGAGCAGCGCCGACACGATGCCGTCGCCGGTCGAATGGCGGTCGAGCGACAGGATGTGGCCCGAGCCTTCCGCGCCGAGCTGCCAGCCGCGCTCGCGCAACTGTTCGAGCACGTAGCGGTCGCCGACCGCCGCCCGCACGAACTCGACGCCCTCACGCTGCAGCGCAACTTCGACCGCGAGGTTCGTCATCAGTGTGCCGACCGCGCCGTCGACCTTGCCAACGGTCGCGATGCGGTCCTTCACGAGCACGTAGAGCAGCTCGTCGCCGTTGTACAGCCGGCCAGTCGAATCGACGACCTGCAGGCGGTCCGCATCGCCGTCGAGCGCGATGCCGAGGTCCGCATGGTTCGCCCGCACCGCGCGCACCAGTGCATCAGGCGCGGTGGCGCCGACGCCGTCGTTGATGTTGAAGCCGTTCGGCGCGACGCCGATCGGGATCACTTCCGCGCCGAGTTCGTGGAACACGTGCGGCGCGATCTGGTACGCGGCGCCGTGCGCGCAGTCGATCACGAGCTTCAGCCCGCGCAGATCGTAGGCGGCCGGGAACGTGCTCTTGCAGAACTCGATGTAGCGGCCGGCCGCATCGTCGAGGCGGCGCGCCTTGCCGAGCCGGTCCGACGATGCGCATTCGAGCGGCTTGTCGAGCCATGCCTCGATCTCGGCTTCCGTTTCGTCGGGCAGCTTGTTGCCGTCGGCGGAGAAGAACTTGATCCCGTTGTCCTGGTACGGGTTGTGCGATGCGCTGATCACGACGCCGGCCGACAGGCGCAGCGCGCGCGTCAGGTACGCGACGCCCGGCGTCGGCATCGGGCCGGCCAGCATCACGTCGACGCCGGCCGCCGAGAAGCCGGCCTCGAGCGCGGCCTCGAGCATGTAGCCCGACACGCGCGTGTCCTTGCCGATCAGTACCGTCGGCCGTGCACCGGCCGCGACGTCGGCCGCACCGGCCAGTACCTTGCCGGCTGCATAGCCGAGACGCAACACGAAATCAGGCGTGATGGGCGCCTCGCCCACCGTGCCGCGAATGCCGTCCGTGCCGAAATATCGACGTCCCATGGCGAACCTTCCTCCTTCGTCTTTCTGATTTCTGACTTATCGTTGCCGCGCGGCTTCGCGCACGGCGTTCCAGACCTTCAACGCATCGACCGTCGCCGCGACGTCGTGCACGCGCACGATCGCAGCTCCACGCTCGACCGCGCACAACGCGGCCGCCACGCTCGCCGCGACGCGTTCCATCGGCGGCTTGCCGCCGATCACCGCGCCGAGCATCGACTTGCGCGACATGCCCGCGAGAATCGGATACGCGCGCCCGTCGGGCCGCGCCGGCGCCGTGTCCGGCAACGCGGCCAGCAGCGCGTAGTTGTCGTCGACCACCGCCTTGCCGAACCCGAAGCCCGGATCGACGCAGATCCGTTCCGGCGCGACGCCCGCGTCGCGCAGCGCCTGCGCGCGCGCGGCGAGAAAATCGCGCACGTCGCTCACGACGTCGCCGTAATCGGGCTCGCCGACCTGCATCGTCTGAGGCTCGCCGAGCATGTGCATCGCGCACAGCCCGCTGTTACCCTCGCGCACCGCATCGATCGCGCCCGGCTGACGGAAACCCCAGATGTCGTTGATCAAGTCCGCGCCGGCAGCGAGCGCCGCGCGCATCACGGCCGGCTTGTAGGTGTCGATCGACAGCGGTACGTTCAGCGGCCGCAACGCTTCGACCAGCGGGATCACGCGCGCGAGTTCCTCGTCGAGCGGCACGGGCGGCGCGCCGGGACGCGTCGACTCGCCACCGATGTCGATCAGGTCGACACCTTCGGCGATCATCCGCTCGGCCTGGCGCAGCGCATCGTCGCGCGCGAGGAAGCGGCCGCCGTCGGAGAACGAATCGGGGGTGGCGTTCAGAATGCCCATCACGAGCGGGCGCTCGAACGTCAGGGAGAAACGGCCGCACTGCAGCGGCGCGGGAATGGATGCTGAAACAGCGGAATCGGGCACGGGCGGGAGGCGTTGATGAATGCAAAACGGGCCGGTGTGAAGCCACACCAGCCCGTGAACGGTGCTACGGCGAAGGTCAGGCCGGCGAAGCAGGCGCCGGCGCGTTGCCGGGCTTCACTTCGGCGGTGGTGCCGCCGCCCGACGAATCGCCGCCGACAGCCGGCGAACTCTTCGGCGAGCGCGGCGGACGCCCTTCCATGATGTCGTTGATCTGATCGGCGTCGATCGTTTCCCACTCCATCAGCGCGGCCGTCATTGCCTCCACCTTGTCGCGGTTCTCTTCGAGCAGGCGGCGTGCAAGGCCGTACTGTTCGTCGAGCACGCGGCGGATTTCGCCGTCGACCTTCTGCTGCGTCGCTTCCGAGATCGTGCGCGTGAAGCCTCGGCCGAACGGGCCGTTGTCGCTCTCGTCGTCGACGTAGACCATCGGCCCGAGCGCGTCGGTCATGCCGAAACGGGCCACCATCGCGCGTGCCGTCTGCGTCGCCTTGTTGAAGTCGTCCGACGCGCCGGTGCTGATCAGGTTCAGGAACAGCTCCTCGGCCACGCGGCCGCCGAACAGGATCGCGAGGCGGTCGAGCAGGTAATCCTTCGAATACGTCTCGTTGTCATGCTCCGGCAGTTGCCACGTGACGCCCAGCGCGCGACCGCGCGGGATGATCGTGACCTTGTGCACCGGGTCGGCCTTCGGCAGCAGCTTCGCGATCACCGCGTGGCCCGACTCGTGGTAAGCCGTCGCGCGCTTCGCTTCCTCGCGAATCACCGCCGACTTGCGCTCCGGACCCATGAAGATCTTGTCCTTCGCGTCCTCGAAATCCTGCATCTCGACGATGCGCTTGCCGCGGCGGGCAGCGAACAGCGCCGCTTCGTTCACCAGGTTCGCGAGATCGGCGCCCGAGAAGCCCGGCGTGCCGCGCGCGATCACCGCTGCGTCGACGTCGTTCGCGATCGGCACCTTGCGCAGGTGCACGCGCATGATCTGCTCGCGGCCGCGGATGTCCGGCAGGCCGACATAGACCTGGCGGTCGAAACGGCCCGGACGCAGCAGCGCCTTGTCGAGCACGTCGGAACGGTTGGTCGCGGCGATCACGATCACGCCCGAGTTCGCTTCGAAGCCGTCCATCTCGACCAGCATCTGGTTCAGCGTCTGCTCGCGCTCGTCGTTGCCGCCGCCCATGCCGGCGCCGCGATGACGGCCGACCGCGTCGATTTCGTCGATGAACACGATGCACGGCGCGTGCTTCTTCGCCTGCTCGAACATGTCGCGCACACGGGCCGCGCCGACGCCGACGAACATTTCGACGAAATCGGAGCCCGAGATGCTGAAGAACGGCACCTTCGCTTCACCGGCGATCGCGCGGGCCAGCAGCGTCTTGCCGGTACCCGGAGGGCCGACGAGCAGCACGCCGCGCGGAATGCGACCGCCCAGCTTCTGGAATTTCTGCGGGTCGCGCAGGAAGTCGACGAGCTCGGACACTTCCTCCTTCGCTTCGTCGCAGCCCGCGACGTCGGAGAAGTTCACCGCGTTGTTGTTCTCGTCGATCAGCCGCGCGCGCGATTTCCCGAACGAGAATGCGCCGCCTTTGCCGCCTCCCTGCATCTGCCTCATCATGTAGAACCAGAACACGATGATCAGGATCGTCGGCCCGAGGTAGTACAGCGCGGACATCAGCGCGTTCGGCTCGTCGTCGGCCTTGCCGCTGACCTGCACGCCGTACTTCATCAGATCGCCGACCATCCAGATGTCGCCGGGCGACACGATCTGGTATTTCTGGCCATCAGCCGGAGTGACGGTGAGGTTGCGCCCCTGAACGATGACGTTCTTGACCTTGCCGTTCTTGGCGTCGTCCATGAACTGCGAATAGGACACACCTTCCTGGACGCGGGGCTTGTCGAACTGCTTGAACACCGTAAACAGCACCAGTGCGATCACCAGCCACACTGCTGCCTTCGAAAACATATTGTTGTTCAAAGCACCACTCCTTCACTCGTAGACGAGCGCCTAGATTTTCCTTGCGGCGCTCCTCGGTCATTCTAATCCAGTCCGACCACCCCTGCCATAAGGATTGACAACCGCCGCGATAGCGCTTCGCTTGTCTGGCAAGGGCCGGAGCCCGTTTGCGGCACGCCGCTGCGCGTCAGCGCGGATGCTTCAGATGCCGACCCAAAATGAACGTTTCGGACGATTTGTCGCGGGACGCCTTCGGCTTGCGCGGCGCGACAGTCTTAAACTGCTGTTTGAACTTTTCGACGATCTGGCTGTAGCCGCTGCCGTGAAAGCACTTCACGAGCAGCGCACCGTCCGGCTTCAGATGATTCTGCGCGAATTCGAGCGCCAGATCGCACAGATGCTCGATGCGCGCCGCGTCCGCCGAGGCCACGCCGGAGAGGTTGGGGGCCATGTCGGAAATAACAAGGTCCACCGCGCGACCTTCGAGCACTTCTTCGAGCCGGTGGAGGACCTCGTCCTCGCGGAAGTCGCCCTGCAGGAAGTGGACGTCGGCGATCGGCTCCATCGGCAGGATGTCGAGCGCCACGATCGTGCCGTCGATGCCGCCTTCGCGCTCCGCGTCGCGCTTCTTGCCCTGCGCGAGCTTGTTGCGGGCATACTGGCTCCAGCTGCCCGGCGTCGCGCCGAGGTCGACGATCACCTGGCCCGGACGGATCAGCTTGTCCTGCTCGTCGATTTCCTTCAGCTTGTACGCGGCGCGCGCGCGATAGCCCTCCCGCTGCGCCATTTTGACGTACGGGTCGTTGATGTGGTCGTGCAGCCAGTGCTGGTTAAAGCGGTTTTTTGCCATTCGAGAGAGAGATTGCTGCTATTTGCTTCGTGAAGCCGTGCTTTTGGCGGATAATACGCGTCTTCTTCGCGCGGCTGCGGCCCCTTCCGGGCCCAAGCCGCGATTTTACGTGGTTTCGGCGCGCGGCTGATGCGGTAACTTCCCGCGATTCGCTTCTGGCGCAGCGCGCCCCTATTTAGATTTCGACATTTCCATGCCCGCCCTTTCGCTTTCCCCCGCCGAGCGCTCCGCGCTGCGCTCCCAGGCCCATGCGCTCAAGCCCGTCGTGCTGATCGGCGCCGAAGGGCTCACCGACGCCGTGCTGAAGGAAATCAAGGTGCACCTCGCTGCGCACCAGTTGATCAAGATCCGTGTGTTCGGTGACGAGCGCGACGAGCGCGTCGCCATTTACGACGAGATCTGCGACCGCCTGAACGCGGCGCCGATCCAGCACATCGGCAAGCTGCTGGTGATCTGGAAGCCCGAGGCTGCCGTGGCGGCCCCGGCCCGCGGCCGTCGTGCCGGCGCGCTGCCGAGCGCGGCCGAAGCCGTCGACGACAAGAAAGGCCGTGCACCGCGCACCGTCAAGGTCGTCAAGGTGTCGCCGAACGCGAGCCCGGTGCGCCGTCCGCGGCCGGTGAAGGTCACGGTGCGCGGCAACGAGCGCGTGACGGCAGGCGGCACGGTGAAGCGCGCGAAAAAGCGTCAGGCCAGCACGAAGCGGCCGCACCAGGGCAAGTAATCCTGCCGCGCGGCACGGGGCACCCCGTGCCGCGTTGCCCGCGCGGCGCTCAGGCCATTCAGGCGTCTTGCGCCGGCAGACGCCAGATCAGCATCAGCCCCAGCACGCTCTCGACGAGATAGAACAGGCTCGAGACGCCGTGCAGCATCCCGAAGCGGCTCGCATACGGCGAGTTCGCGATATCGGTGCCCGCCTCCATCGCGGCCACCCGCAGCGCGTTCATGAACGGCTGCAACGCAAAATACCCGACCAGCACGCACGCGACCATCGCCGCGACGATCCAGCGCACGCGACGATAATCGCCGCTGCCGCGCCGCACCTGCTGGTTCGACAGCGCGAGCAGCAGCACGCCGCATACCACACCGAGGATCGCCTCGATGCGGAACAGCTGGGCGGCGACCGAGCCGGCCGTCATCCGCTCCAGCGTCCGGAACAGCACGGGCGCGACCGCATACCCGATCGTCAGCAGGCTGCCGACCCACACGGCCGACAGCAGGCGGAACACGCGATGCGGCATCACGTCGCCCCGCTTCAGATATAGCTGACGGAGATGATTTCGTACTCGCGCACGCCGCTCGGCGCCTGCACGGCCGCGACGTCGCCTTCGGACTTGCCGATCAGCGCGCGCGCGATCGGCGAGCTGACCGAGATCAGGCCGTGATCGATATCGGCTTCGTCGTCGCCGACGATCTGGTACTTGACGGTGTCGCCGGACTCGAGATCCTCGAGTTCGACCGTCGATGCGAAGACCACGCGGCCTTCGGCGTCGAGCACGGTGGGATCGATGACCTGCGCGGCCGACAGCTTCGATTCGATTTCCGCGATGCGACCCTCGATGAAGCCCTGTTTTTCTTTCGCAGCGTCGTATTCCGCGTTTTCGGACAGATCGCCCTGTGCGCGGGCCTCCGCGATCGCGTTGATCACGGCCGGCCGCTCGACGGACTTGAGGCGCTGCAATTCATCGCGCAGTTGCTCTGCGCCACGCTTTGTCAACGGAATGGTGCTCATAAACGGCTCAATCGCTAAAAACGGCTATAAAAAAAATCACCGCGATTAAACGTATTTCCGGTGAACCGGAAACACCGCTTAATCGCGGCACGTGTTGCTTCGACAGGTAACTGACTGCTTAGTTTAGGCGAGCGTGAAGACCTTGTAAATCATAGACTTCCAGATCCTTCAGGTAGCGCAGGCCTTCGACGGCCGCGCGCGCGCCGGACATCGTCGTGTAGTACGTGACCTTGTGCGCCTGCGCGCTCATGCGGATCGAACGCGAATCGGCGATCGCCTGGCGCGTCTCGTCGACCGTCGTGAACACGAGTGCGATCTCGCCGTTCTTGATCATGTCGACGATGTGCGGACGGCCGTCCTTCACCTTGTTCACGACCTTCACCGGCACGCCGGCCGCTTCGATCGCGGCAGCCGTGCCCTTGGTCGCGACGATCGGGTAGCCGAGGTCGTGCAGCATGCGCGCGACTTCGACCGCCTTCGGCTTGTCGGCATCCATCACGGTGAGCAGCACCGTGCCCGACTCCGGCAGGCGCGAACCGGCCGCGAGTTGCGACTTGAACAGCGCTTCGCCGAAGGTCTGGCCGACGCCCATCACTTCGCCGGTCGAACGCATTTCAGGCCCGAGGACCGGATCGACGGTCGGGAACTTGACGAACGGGAACACCGCTTCCTTCACGCTGAAGTACGGCGGCTCGACTTCCTTCGTCACGCCCTGCTGCGCGAGCTTCTGGCCGACCATCGCGCGCGCCGCGATCTTCGCGAGCGGCAGGCTGGTCGCCTTCGACACGTACGGCACCGTGCGCGACGCGCGCGGGTTCACTTCGAGCACGTAGATGATGTCCTGCTTCGAACCGTCCGCCTGCGGCACCTGCTGGATCGCGAACTGCACGTTCATCAGGCCGACCACGTTCAGCGCCTTCGCCATCGCGCCCGTCTGGCGCTTCAGCTCGGCCACGGTTTCCTTCGACAGCGAGTACGGCGGCAGCGAGCATGCCGAGTCGCCCGAGTGGACGCCCGCCTGCTCGATGTGCTCCATCACGCCGCCGATGAACACCGACTCGCCGTCGCAGATGCAGTCGACGTCGCATTCGATCGCGTCGTTCAGGAAGCGGTCGAGCAGCACCGGCGAATCGTTCGACACCTTCACGGCCTCGCGCATGTAGCGCTCGAGGTCGCGCGGCTCGTGGACGATTTCCATCGCGCGGCCGCCCAGCACGTACGACGGACGCACGACGAGCGGGTAGCCGATTTCGGCCGCCAGCGCGAGCGCTTCGTCTTCGGCGCGCGCGGTGCGGTTCGGCGGCTGGCGCAGGCCGAGGTCCTGCAGCAGCTTCTGGAAGCGTTCGCGGTCTTCGGCCGCGTCGATCATGTCCGGCGACGTGCCGACGATCGGCACGCCGTGCGCCTCGAGGTCGAGCGCGAGCTTCAGCGGCGTCTGGCCGCCGTACTGGACGATCACGCCGACCGGCTTTTCCTTGTCGACGATCTCGAGCACGTCTTCCAGCGTCAGCGGCTCGAAGTACAGGCGGTCGGACGTGTCGTAGTCGGTCGACACCGTTTCCGGGTTGCAGTTGACCATGATCGTTTCGTAGCCGTCCTCGCGCATCGCGAGGGCCGCGTGCACGCAGCAGTAGTCGAACTCGATGCCCTGGCCGATCCGGTTCGGGCCGCCGCCCAGCACCATGATCTTCTTGTTGGTGGTCGGCTGCGCCTCGCACTCTTCCTCGTAGGTCGAGTACATGTAGGCCGTCTTGGTCGCGAACTCGGCCGCGCAGGTGTCGACGCGCTTGTAGACCGGGCGAACGTTCAGTTCGACGCGGCGGCGGCGGACGTCTTCCGGCGTCGCGCCGAGCAGCTTCGCGAGGCGGCGGTCGGAGAAGCCGCTCTGCTTCAGGAAGCGCAACTCGTCGAACGTCAGCGACGCGAGCGTGCGGCCCGCGAGCGCCTTTTCCTTCAGGATGATCTGCTCGATCTGCTCGAGGAACCACGGGTCGATCGCGGTTTCCGCGAAGATTTCCTCGGCCGTCATGCCGATGCGGAACGCATCGCCGACGTACCAGATGCGGTCCGGGCCCGGCTCGTGGATCTCGATCGCGATCTCGTCGCGGTCGGTCGACTTCTCGTCGAGACCGTCGACGCCGACTTCGAGGCCGCGCAGCGCCTTCTGGAACGATTCCTGGAACGTGCGGCCGATCGCCATCACTTCACCGACCGACTTCATCTGCGTGGTCAGGCGCGAATCGGCTTCGCGGAACTTCTCGAACGCGAAACGCGGGATCTTCGTGACGACGTAGTCGATCGTCGGCTCGAACGACGCCGGCGTCTGGCCGCCGGTGATTTCGTTCTTCAGCTCGTCGAGCGTGTAGCCGACCGCCAGCTTCGCCGCAACCTTCGCGATCGGGAAGCCGGTCGCCTTCGACGCGAGCGCCGACGAACGCGACACGCGCGGGTTCATCTCGATGACGACCATGCGGCCGTCCTTCGGGTTGATCGAGAACTGCACGTTCGAGCCGCCCGTGTCGACGCCGATCTCGCGCAGCACCGCGAGCGATGCGTTACGCAGGATCTGGTATTCCTTGTCGGTGAGCGTCTGCGCCGGCGCGACCGTGATCGAGTCGCCGGTGTGCACGCCCATCGGGTCGAGGTTCTCGATCGAGCACACGATGATGCAGTTGTCGGCGCGGTCGCGCACGACTTCCATCTCGTATTCCTTCCAGCCGAGCAGCGATTCCTCGATCAGCAGTTCGCGCGTCGGCGACAGGTCGAGGCCGCGCTTGCAGATCTCTTCGAATTCTTCGCGGTTGTACGCGATGCCGCCGCCCGAGCCGCCGAGCGTGAACGACGGACGGATCACGACCGGGTAGCCGCTGCCGCCGGTGCCGGCCATGATCTCGGCGTGCACCTGGGTCGCTTCTTCCATCGAGTGCGCGATGCCCGACTTCGCGGAACCGAGACCGATCTTGGTCATCGCTTCCTTGAATTTCTGGCGGTCTTCCGCCTTGTCGATCGCTTCCGGCGACGCGCCGATCAGCTCGACGCCGAACTTCTCGAGCACGCCGTGGTGGTGCAGGTCGAGCGCGCAGTTCAGCGCGGTCTGGCCGCCCATCGTCGGCAGGATCGCGTCCGGGCGCTCCTTCTCGATGATGCGTGCGACCACTTCCCACGTGATCGGCTCGATGTACGTAACGTCGGCCGTGTTCGGGTCGGTCATGATCGTCGCCGGGTTGCTGTTCACGAGGACGACCTTGTAGCCCTCTTCACGCAGCGCCTTGCAAGCCTGCGCGCCCGAATAGTCGAACTCGCAAGCCTGGCCGATGATGATCGGGCCGGCGCCGATGATGAGGATGCTTTTGATGTCTGTGCGTTTTGGCATGGCTTGTGAATTCAGTAAGTAATCTTTGTCGTGGCGTTGTCGTCGGTCGGCAGGCCGCGCTCAGCTCATGGTGGCGAGCGCGAGCTTCACCGAGAAACCGATGAACAGGCCGCCCACGCTGCTCGCCGCGCCCGCCGCGAGCCTGCGGCGGCGGCGGAAATGCTCGGCGAGCCGTGCGCCCGCGAAGATCAGCGTGCTCAGGTACAGGAAGCTCGCGCATTGCGCGATCGCCCCGAGCACGACGAACGACAGCGCGGGATGCGGGAATGCCGGGTCGACGAACTGGATGAAGAACGAGATGAAGAACAGGATCGCCTTCGGATTCAGGAGGCTCACGATCAGCGCCTTGCGAAACGGCTTGTCGAAAGACCGCTCGCCGTCGACCGCCTGCGGCGCGTCAGCCGGCGCATCGCTGCGCGCGCGCAGCTTCTGCCACGCGCTGCGCAGCATGCCTGAGCCGATGTAGAGCAGATACGCGGCGCCGCCGTACTTGACGACGGAGAACAGCAGCGGGTTCGCCTTCAGGAGCGACGCGACGCCCGCGGCGGACAGCACCATCAGCACCGTATCGCCGACGAACACGCCGCAAGCCGCGCGATAGCCGGCCTTCACGCCGCGCTGCGCCGCGAGCGACAGCACGTACATCGAGTTCGGCCCCGGCAGCAGGATGATGAAGATCACGCCGAACACGTAGGTCCAGATATCCGTGATGCCGAGTGCGTGGCCGAACATGATGCGAATCTCCCGTTCTTCGGTTGCTTCAGTTGCGTCAGGCGTTGCGCTGCTTCGCCGCGTCCATCAGTGCGGTGAAACGGTCGAACAGATAGCCGATGTCGTGCGGGCCGGGCGACGCTTCCGGGTGGCCCTGGAAGCAGAATGCCGGCTTGTCGGTCAGCTCGAAGCCCTGCAGCGTGCCGTCGAACAGCGACACGTGCGTCACGCGCGCGTTGGCCGGCAGCGAATCCGCGTCGACCGCGAAGCCGTGGTTCTGCGACGTGATCACCACGCGACCGTCGCCGAGATCCTTCACCGGGTGGTTCGCGCCGTGGTGGCCCGTCTTCATCTTGAGCGTCTTCGCGCCGACCGCGAGGCCCATGATCTGGTGGCCGAGGCAGATGCCGAAGGTCGGCACGCCGCGCTCGATGAACTGCTTCGTGGCCGCGATCGCGTAGTCGCACGGTTCCGGATCGCCGGGGCCGTTCGACAGGAAGATGCCGTCCGGATTCAGCGCGAGCGCATCTTCCGCGCTCGCTTGTGCCGGCAGCACCGTCACGTGGCAACCGCGCTCCGCGAGCATGCGCAGGATGTTGTACTTGACGCCGAAGTCATACGCGACGACGCGGTACTTCGGCGCTTCCTGCATGCCGTAGCCGCTGCCGAGGCGCCATTCGGTCTGCTTCCACTCGAACGGCTTGGTGGTCGATACGACCTTCGCGAGATCCATGCCCGCGAGGCCCGCGAACGAGCGCGCGAGCTCGATCGCCCTCGCCTCGTCGTCCGAGCCGGCCAGGATGCAGCCGCTCTGCGCGCCCTTGTCGCGCAGGATACGGGTCAGCTTGCGGGTATCGATGCCGGCGATCGCGACGACGCCTTCGTCGCGCAGGTAATCGCCGAGCGTGCGGTCCATGCGGAAGTTCGATGCGAGCGTCGGCAGATCACGGATGATCAGGCCGGCGGCATGGACTTTCGTGGCTTCGACGTCTTCGGCGTTGACGCCGACGTTGCCGATATGCGGGTAGGTGAGCGTGACGATCTGACGCGCGTAGCTCGGATCGGTCAGGATTTCCTGATAGCCGGTAATCGCGGTGTTGAACACGACTTCACCGATCGTGTGGCCTTCGGCCCCGATCGAATAACCACGAAAGACCGTGCCGTCGGCGAGTGCAAGCAAGGCGGGAGAAAAAGACGGCAACACGGGAGGCTCCTTGGGGAACACCCTGCTGCCGACCTGTTTACCCTGCCGCGCGAGCGCCGCGCTGCGTAGGCGCGCGGAATCGCTAGCTGGACGCGACCTGCGTTGTCGAGACGCGAACCCGGCGCGTGGCGCACGAGGCTTCGCGGCATCGCCCGACAGGCGGCGTGCGGCGGATGAACGGGATGAGTGAGGTAGGCGCTAGGGTGCGAGGTTGATCAGCACAAACTTTCAAATTATAGCCCGAAAATGGCCTTATCTTCAATCGATATGGCCGTCCGATCGTGCATGCGGCGCGCGTGACGGCGCGCAGTCGCGCACGACACTCGTTGCTGCGGCCCCGTTTCCGCAGCCGCCCTACCCGTCAGCGTACCGCCGGATCAACGTGCTTGCCAGCGCTGCGCGCGGGCCACACGCACCAGACCGCGCTCGCGAGCTGCAGCGCGAGCAGCACGCTCCATGCGGTAACGTGCGCGGCGGCCGGGTAATGGCCGTCGACGGCCGGCCAGTGCGACAGCACCGCGCCGATGCCGATCTGGAACGCAAAGATCAGCACGAAGATCACGAGCGTCAGCGTCGTATTCGCGCGGCCGATCAGATGCGCCGGAAAGTGACCGGCCAGCACCGCGTAGGTCAGGATCCCGACGCCGCCGAACATCCCGTAGGCCGCCCACAGCACGGCCGGCGGCAGCGGCACGCGCGCGACGATCGCGCCCTGCGTGGCGACGAACAGCGCCATGCCGATGCCGCAAAATGCCTGGACGGACACCCCGCGGCGCTCGAGCACGCGCGCCGCCGCGCCGAAGCCGACGCAGCCCGCCATCATCGCGAAGCCGAGCACCGACACGAGCCGCGCGGCGTGCTGCGCATCGAACCCCGCGACGTCGCGCAGGTACGGGCCGACCCACAGCGACTGCATCGCGTAGAACACGCCCTGCGTGACGATCGAGAACGACGAAATCTTCCAGAACGCACGGCTGCCCAGGATGTGCCACGTGCCCTTGAACTGGCTGACGATCCCGCCCTGCTGACGCGGCCGCTCGGCTTCCGGCGCACCGAGGCCGATCGCGGCCGCGACGACGATCGTCAGCACCGCGAGGCCGCCGCAGATCACGCGCCAGCTCGTCACGCCGAGCAGCCAGGTCAGCGGCGAGCCGACCGCGACACCACCCAGGCCGCCGACAGCCATCACGAGACCGTTGACGAGCGGAAGCCGGCCGACCGGAAAATGCTGCGCGAGCGCCTTGAACGCCGCGCCGAGACACACCGATACGCCGACGCCGATCAGGAGCCGGCCGACCATCATCGTGCCGAGATCGTGCGCGATACCGAACACGGCGGCGCCGGCGGCCGCGAACAGCAGCATCCCGGCCGCCACGCGGCGCGGGCCGAAATGGTCGAGCAGCACGCCGGCCGGAATCTGCGCGCCGGCGAAGCCGAGGAAATAGAGACTGGTGAGCAGCCCGAGATCGGCGGCCGACAGCCCGAGCTCGTGCGTGACGAACGGCGCGAAGCCGAGATTGACGCCGCGGAACACGTACGACACGAAATATCCGATCGCAAACAGCGCGAGCACCCTCACCTGCACCGACGACATCGCTTCTCCTTGTGACTGCGCGCAGCGGCAGTCGCGCTGCCGCGCACAAACGAAAACGCCGTCACCTCGGTGACGGCGTTGCTACGCGTTTCGTCGGATGATAACGCAATCGCGCGGCCCGGTCGGGCCGCCGCGCCGCGATCGCGGCCGCGTTACTTCTTGCCCTTGTGCGCAGCGGCCTTCGGTGCAGCCTTCGCGGGCGCGGCCTTGGCCGCACGGGCCGCCGGCTTCGCGGCACCGTGCTTCGCGCCGCGCGACTTGCCGCCGACGGACAGGCTCGCGCGCTCGATATGCGCGCCGGCGGTCGACGTCGCGATCCGCTCCGGCCCCGGCTCAGCCGGCACCGCGCGGCCGACCGGCACGTGCAGCACGAGCGCCTGGCCCGGCATCGCGAGATCGCGATGCGTGCGGTTCCATGCCTTCAGCTGCGCGACCGACACGCCGTAGCGGCCGGCGATCGCCGCCATCGACTGCTTGCGGCGCACGCGGATCAGCATCTTGCGCGTGTCGGGCACGTCGGGCTCCATCGCGAGCACGCCGTTTTCCGCGACGTCCGCGCTGATGTCCTCGTCGTCGTCATCGCCGCGCGGCACGACGATCGTCGAGCCCGGCTTCAGGCGCATGCCGGCCGGAATCTTGTTGACCGACATCAGCGTGTCGGCATCCACGCCGATCTTCTCGGCGATCGCGGCCGGGCGCGCGCGCTCGCTCACCGTATAGGTGGTCCACGTCGACAACTGGCCGTTGTAGGCCTTCAGGTTCTTCTCGAACGCCGCCGCATTGTCGAACGGCAGCAGGATCTGCGGCTCGGTCGCGCCGAGGATCACCGGCTTCGCGAACGACGGGTTCAGCGAGCGGAACTCGTCGAGCGACAGGTTCGCGAGCTTCGCGGCCACCGCCACGTCGATGTCGCGCGCCGTCGTGACCGTCACGAAATACGGGTGGTTGGGGATCTCCGGCAGCGTCAGGCCGAACTGCTGCGGATTCGCGATGATGTTCTTCACCGCCTGCAGCTTCGGCACGTAGTTGCGCGTCTCGTTCGGCATCCGCAGGCTCTGGTAGTCGGTCGGCAGGCCGGCCGCCTGGTTGCGCGCGATCGCGCGCTGCACATTGCCTTCGCCCCAGTTGTACGCGGCCAGTGCGAGATACCAGTCGCCGAACATGTCATGCAGGCGCGACAGGTAGTCGAGCGCGGCGCTCGTCGACGCGAGCACGTCGCGACGCTCGTCCTGCCACATGTTGCGCTTCAGGTTGTACGTGCGGCCCGTGCCCGGCATGAACTGCCACATGCCGGCCGCCTTCGCGACCGACAGCGCCTGCGGGTTGAACGCGGACTCGATGAACGGCAGCAGCGCGAGCTCGGTCGGCATGTGGCGCGCCTCGAGCTCCTCGACGATGTGATAGAGGTACTTCTGCGAGCGCTCGGTCATGCGCTGCACGTAATCGGGACGTTGCGTGTACCAGGTCGTCTGCATGTCGACGAGGTCGCTCTGCAGGTCGGGCATCTGGAAGCCGCGGCGAATACGGCCCCAGAGATCGGAGTCCGCACTGGTCAGGTCGCCGACGGATTGCTTGTCGACGTCGACAGTTTCTTTGGCGGTGGCTGATTTACGGAGGTAGTTGGACGTCGCCTGCGAATCGGCGGCGTTGTTGGCGACAGGGGCCTGGCTCGCGCAAGCGGCGAGCAGCAGGACCACCATCGCACTCAATATAAGTCGCATGAAAATCTCGGCTTCCGACGGCTGGAAATTGCTGGCGATACTACGGAAGTGCGTGCTTCACGTCAATAAAAACACCGAAAACTCAGCGAAATCCTACATTTGCAGCAATTTTTACAGACGCTACCTGAGGTTTGGAGTCCTCCCGAAATCGTCATCGGAACCGGTTTTTCCACTCGCGCATCAGCGTGAATGCCGCCAGTCGATCCGGCACCGTTTCGTGCAGCTCGGCCTCGAGCGTCGCATGGATGGCCGCGCTGTCCGACCGCATGAACGGGTTGACGGCACGTTCGTGCGCGATCGTCGTGGGCAGCGTCGGCACGCCGCGCGCGCGCAGCGCCTGCGCATCGTCGCGCCAGGCGGCGAGCGCCGCATTGCCCGGTTCGCACGCGAGCGCGAAGCGGATGTTCGACAGCGTGTATTCGTGTGCGCAATGCACGCGCGTGTCGCCGGGCAGCGCCGCGAGCGCGTCGAGCGACGCGAGCATCTGCGCGGGCGTGCCTTCGAACAGCCGGCCGCAACCGCATGAGAACAGTGTATCTCCGCAGAACACGTGAGGCGTGGCCGCGCCCTGCCCGGCCGCCTGGAAATAGGCGATGTGGCCGCGCGTATGACCCGGCACGTCGAGCACGTCGAACACAAGCGCCGGTGCGCCGAGCGTCACGCGATCGCCGCCCGCGAGCGGGCGCGTGACCACGTCGATCGATTCTTCCGCCGGGCCATAAACGACCAGCGGCACATCGTCCGGTTGGCCATCGCGCAGCGCCGCGACACCGCCGACGTGGTCGGCGTGATGGTGCGTGAGTAAAATAGCGGTCAAGCGCCAGCCGCGTTCGGCAAGAACACGGCGTACCGGCGCGGCTTCACCCGGATCGACGGCGATCGCATCGCGGCCGTCCGAGACGAGCCAGATATAGTTGTCTTCGAATGCCGGCACCGGCACATATTCCAGCTCGTTCATGGGCACGCAATCATCGTTATGTCCGATCGTCAAATTATAGACTGGCCCGCCTGGACCGACTCGCCACCCGGCCGCTACGTGCTGGACTGGGAGCAGGCGCAGCTCGACCGGATCGTGTCCGACGTCTTCGGGTTTCACGCGCTGCAGCTCGGCCTGCCGCAGCTCGACGCGCTGCGCGAGAACCGCATGCCGTATCGCGGCCTCGTGCTCGACCCGGCGAGCGGCGCGAGCGCGCCCTACCAGTATCCGTGGGCGCGCGAGGCGCATGCGCCCGAGCATGCGCCGGCCGATCGCAGCACGACCTGGTGCGACCTGCTCGACCTGCCGTTCGAGTCGCAGAGCGTCGACCTGATCGTGATGCCGCATACGCTCGAATTCACGTCCGACCCGCACCGCCTGCTGCGCGAGGCCGAACGCGTGCTGATGCCGGAAGGCCAGCTCGTGATCACCGGCTTCAATTCGCTGAGCCTGTGGGGCATGCGGCAGTCGTTCGGGCGCATGGCCAACCGCCCGTTCGTGCCGGCCGCACGCGACCAGATCGCGTTCATCCGGCTCAAGGACTGGATCAAGCTGCTCGGCTTCGATCTCGAGCGCGGCCGCTTCGGCTGCTACCGGCCGCCGCTCGTCACCGACAAATGGCTTGCCCGCTACGGCTTCATGGAAGCCGCCGGCGACCGCTGGTGGCCGATCTTCGGCGCCGTCTACATGGTCACCGCCGTCAAGCGCGTGCGCGGCATGCGTCTCGTCGGCCCGATCAAGATGAAGAAGCCCGTGCTCGCGCCGGGCCTGACGCCGGCGGCCACCCCGACCACCCATCAAGAACACTCATGACCACCGACACCATCGACATCTATACCGACGGCGCCTGCAAGGGCAACCCCGGCCCCGGCGGCTGGGGCGCACTGCTGCGCTACGGCGACCGCGAAAAGGAACTGTTCGGCGGCGAGCCCAACACGACCAACAATCGCATGGAGCTGATGGGCGTGATCGCCGCGCTCGAGGCGCTGAAGCGGCCGTGCCGCGTGATCGTCCATACCGACTCGCAGTACGTGCAGAAAGGCATCAGCGAGTGGATCCACGGCTGGAAGAAGAAGGGCTGGGTCACCGCGGCGAAAACCCCGGTGAAGAACGCGGACCTGTGGAAGCGGCTCGACGCGCTCGTCGCACAGCACGAGGTCGAGTGGCGCTGGGTGAAGGGTCATGCGGGCCATCCCGAAAACGAACGCGCGGACGCGCTCGCGAACCGCGGCGTCGCATCGCTCGCGGCCTGAATCGCAGCCTGAACGCAGGCCGCCCTACCGTCTTTCCCGATTTATCCGACATGCGCCAGATCATTCTCGATACCGAAACCACCGGCCTGAACCCCCGCACGGGCGACCGCCTGATCGAAATCGGCTGCGTCGAGCTGCTGAACCGGCGGCTCACCGGCAACAACCTGCACATCTACGTGAACCCCGAGCGCGACAGCGATCCGGGCGCGCTGGCCGTGCACGGCCTCACGACCGAATTCCTGAGCGACAAGCCGAAGTTCGCGGAAGTCGTCGATCAGATCCGCGACTTCGTGAAGGACGCCGAGCTGATCATCCACAACGCGCCGTTCGACCTCGGGTTTCTCGACGCCGAATTCGCGCGACTCGACCTGCCGCCGTTCACCGAGCATTGCGGCGGCGTGATCGACACGCTGGTGCAGGCCAAACAGATGTTCCCGGGCAAGCGCAATTCGCTCGACGCGCTGTGCGACCGGTTCGGCATCAGCAACGCGCACCGCACGCTGCACGGCGCACTGCTCGACTCGGAACTGCTCGCCGAAGTCTATCTCGCGATGACGCGCGGCCAGGACAGCCTCGTGATCGACATGCTCGACGACGCAGGCGCCGACGGCGGCGCGGCGAACGGCCAGCGCGTGGCGCTCGCGTCGCTCGACCTGCCGGTGCTCGCGGCGAGCGACGAAGAACTGGCCGCTCACCAGGCCCAGCTCGACGAACTCGACAAGTCGGTCAAGGGCGCCTGCGTATGGCGCAAGTCCGCCGACGCGGACGCCGCCGAAGCCGCCTGACGCGGCGTCTTACGCGCCGAAGCCGTGCCTGCAGCCGCGCTCAAGCGCGCGGCTGCAGTGCGATGACGGCCATCCCCCCGAGCGCGAGCATCGCACCCGCCACATCCCAGCGGGTCAGCGCGATGCCGTCGACCGCCCGCAGCCAGATCAGCGCCACCGCGATATACACGCCGCCGTACGCCGCATACGTGCGCCCCGCCGCGCTCGGGTGCAGCGTCAGCAGCCACGCGAACAACGCGAGCGACAGCGCGGCCGGCACCAGCAGCCAGACAGGCCTTCCCCCTTTCAGCACGAGCCACGGCAGGTAGCAGCCGACGATCTCGGCCAGTGCAGTGACGGCGAACAACGCCGCAATCCTGATCAGTTCGGTCATCCGGTTCCTCGCAAATTCGGCCCCATCCGGCGGGCCCGCGCGACCCCGCCGCGCGCCGCCGATCATACCGGAGCCGACCCCGCCGGAACCGCCGCCAGACGGGGGATTCCAGGCAATTTGCACGATCGTCTGTCATCGTGCTATCATGTCGCCTGTTTCAACATTCAATCTCTGTCTATTCGATTTCGCAAGAAGTCCGTCCGCGCATTGCGGGCCGGTGCTTCGACCGAAATTGCATCCACAGGAAAGCCCGCCCGACAGGCCCGCTTTTCTCGTTTCGTTGCCCCTCCGGGGCGCTTGCCGGAACGCCGGACTCCGTCCGCGCCGGCATCTGCCGCTCGCATCACGCGGCCCATTCTTCATGAGCGCACCGTCGCGACGGCCCATCGGGCCCGCGTCGAAGCAGTCCCTTACGGCCCTTTACCGCCTCATGTGCAGTAAGCGCTTAAATGGCCTGCCCCGACGCGCAGCACACGACATCGCGCTCGCCGGCAAACCGTGTCGGACGGCCCGCCCGTTCCGGCGCAGTCAAAGGAGTGCATGACCTTGACCGCAACACACGTCAGCCCGACCGCTGCTTCTTCCTCCACGTCGTCCGGCGACGCTCCGCTCGCCGCGGACGACATTACCGTCGTCGACCAGAGCCTGCTCAAGCGCGCCGTCAGCGCGATGGCCATCGGCAATGCGATGGAATGGTTCGACTTCGGCGTCTACAGCTATATCGCCGTCACGCTCGGTAAAGTGTTTTTCCCGTCCAGCAGCCCGTCCGCGCAGCTGCTCGCGACCTTCGGCACGTTCGCGGCCGCGTTCCTCGTGCGCCCGCTCGGCGGCATGGTGTTCGGCCCGCTCGGCGACCGCATCGGCCGCCAGCGCGTACTCGCCGCCACCATGATCATGATGGCCGTCGGCACCTTCGCGATCGGCCTGATCCCCAGCTACGCGTCGATCGGCATCATGGCGCCCGTGCTGCTGCTCGTCGCCCGCCTCGTGCAGGGCTTCTCGACCGGCGGCGAATATGGCGGCGCCGCCACCTTCATCGCCGAGTTCTCGACCGACAAGCGCCGCGGCTTCATGGGCAGCTTCCTCGAGTTCGGCACGCTGATCGGCTATGTGATGGGCGCCGGCGTCGTCGCGCTGCTCACCGCGTCGCTGTCGCAGGAAGCGCTGCTGTCGTGGGGCTGGCGCGTGCCGTTCCTGATCGCGGGCCCGCTCGGCCTGATCGGCCTGTACATCCGGATGAAGCTCGAGGAAACGCCGGCGTTCAAGCGCCAGGCCGAGGAGCGCGAAGCGCAGGACAAGGCCGTGCCGAAAGCGCGCTTCCGCGAGACGCTGATGCGCAACTGGCGCGCGCTGCTGCTCTGCGTCGGCCTCGTGCTGATCTTCAACGTGACCGACTACATGGTGCTGTCGTACCTGCCGAGCTTCATGTCGTCGACGCTGCACTTCGACGAGTCGCACAGCCTCGTGCTGGTGCTGATCGTGATGGTGCTGATGATGCCGCTGACGCTCGCCGCCGGCCGCCTGTCGGACAAGGTCGGCCGCAAGCCCGTGATGCTGGCCGGCTGCGTCGGCCTGCTCGCGCTGTCGATCCCGTCGATGATGCTGATTCATGCGGGCACCACCGCGTCGGTGTTCGGCGGCCTCCTGATCCTCGGCGTGCTGCTGTCGTGCTTCACCGGTGTGATGCCGTCGGCGCTGCCGGCGCTGTTCCCGACCGAGATCCGCTACGGCGCGCTCGCGATCGGCTTCAACGTGTCGGTGTCGCTGTTCGGCGGCACGACGCCGCTCGTCACCGCGTGGCTCGTCGACGTGACCCACAACCTGATGATGCCCGCGTACTACATGATGGGCGCGGCCGTGATCGGCATCGTGTCGGTCGTCGCACTCGCCGAAACCGCACGCCAGCCGCTCAAGGGCTCGCCGCCGGCCGTCGCGTCGCGCCGCGAGGCACACCAGCTGGCGCGCCAGCTGCGCGAGGAAGACGACGCGGAAATCTACGGCGTCGTGTCGCCCGCGCGCGCCTGAGCGTCGCCCGCTCGCCCATGAAAAAGCCCCGGCCGAAGCCGGGGCTCGATCGAACCCGATCCGCCCGACCGGCTTGCGCCGGCCGGGCGTTTTTTCATCCGACGATGCGACGCGGGTTCATGCGTGCGCTTCGCAGTGGCGGCAGAAGATCAGCGCACGCGAACGCGACACGGCTGCCTGCGCGCCCCGCGCGGCGACGATCAGGCCGACCTGGCCGAGATTGAAGTCGCGCTCGACCATCAGCTGCGTCAGCGCGGCAAGCGGCAACACGACGGACGGGTGGTACAGACTCGATTCGATCAGCGCTCTCATCATCGGCTCCATCAGGCAATGCATATTCGATGGAGTGGATTCTAGGGACGGCCCGCATCCGGATAAACAGCGCGAATGCGAAGTCACTTGTCAGCGGCGGAGAACAATCGGCACGTCCTTGCCGGACGGGGCCGGGCGGGCAGCGCACGAGCGCGCGGACGCATAAGACGCAGCGGCGCGACGTGGTTTTCAGCACGTCGCGCCGAACAATAACGCGCGGTCGGACGCGCCGCGGACTGCGGTTGGGTCGATACGCGCCGAATGCCGGCCCGGTTCCGACGCGGCGGGGCCGGACGCGCCGCCCTCGCCCGCCGTCGTTCCGGTGCCGCCGCGATCGACGCCGGATTCAGGCGAGCGGCGTCTCGACAAACGCCGGCAGCGCTTCCGCACGCGCCGAATGCGCGGCCAGCGCCGGATACCGGGCCGGATCGATCCGCGCGAGCGCCGGGTAATCGGCCGCCATGAATTGCGTGAAGCGCCAGGCGACGGCGACGGTCACGTCGGACTGCAGCAGCCGCGCGCCGCCGAACCAGCCGTTCGCGGCCGCGACGAGCGGCTCGAGTTCGCCGTACGCAGCCTCGAGCTGGCTCAGCACGCGCTCGAGCCACGGCGCGTGCTGCTTGTCGGTCGGTCGCAACGCGTGCTCGTACACCACCTGCACCGTCTTCTCGGCCGCCGCCAGCGCGAGGCCGACCGGCACCAGCGTGCGCAGCCGCGCGTCGGCGGCGTCGGGCAACAGGCGCCGCTCCGGCGCGACGCGATGGTCGAGGTAGTCGACGATCAGCGACGAATCGATCAGCGTCGCACCGTCGTCGGTCACGAGCGTCGGCGCCTTCACGACCGGGCTGAACGACCGGAACCGGTCGAACTGACGAAACACCGAGACCGACTCGTGTTCGAACGGCAGGTCGAGCAGCTTCGCCGATATGGCGACACGGCGCACGAACGGGGAATCCAGCATGCCGATCAGCTTCATCGCAAACGCTCCGCTTGAGGGAATGGGACCGACGACTGTAGCAGCGCCGTGCGCCGGTGCCTAGCGCGATGCCGCCGAAACGCGCGGCGAAATCCGCGTCGTCCGGTCACGTTTCCGACACCCGCTGCGCGCCCGGAGTGACCATAATGCAGATTCCCCCCCTTCCGCCTCGAGGTTCGCCATGTGGTACGACGTCGTCGAGCAGCAGCGGGAATGGATGCGCGCCTGGCGCGACGCGACGCGCCACGCGTTCGACGTATGGCCCGCCGCGACGCTGCCGCACGCCGTGTCGTCGTGCTACGACGACCTGTTCGAACCGCTCCTCGGGCCGGCCGCCGGGCCGCCGCGCTTCGAGATCCGGCGGCCGGCCGTCGACGAGCGGATCGTCGCGCGCACGCCGTTCTGTCAGTTGCGGCGCTTCGCACGCGACGATGCGCGGCGCGCGGTGCTGCTGTGTGCGCCGCTCGCGGGGCACGCGGCCGTGATGATGCGGGAGACCGTCGAGGCGCTGCTCGCGGACGGCGACGTCTGCGTGACCGACTGGGTCAATGCGCGCGACGTCCCGCTCGCGGCGGGCCGCTTCGGGCTCGACGAGTACGTGGCGACGCTCGACGGCTTCGTCGACGCGCTCGCCCGCGACGACCGGCCGCTGCACGTCGTCGCCGTATGCCAGGCCACCGTTCCCGCGCTCGGTGCACTCGCGCTGCGCGCCGCGCGCGGCCACGCACCGCCCGCGAGCGTCACGCTGATCGGCGGGCCGCTCGACGCACGCATCAACCCGACCACGCTCGGCACCACGGCCGCGTCCCGTTCGCTCACGTGGTGCCGCCGCCACCTGATCGACATCGTGCCGCCCCGCTTCCCCGGCCGTGGCCGGCACGTGTTCCCGACCTATCTTCAGCAGGGCGAGATCGCGCTGCTGTATCCGCAACGCTTCCTGACGCTGATCGAGGACTACGCGCGCGCCGCGTCGCACTTCGACCTGACGGCGCTGGCGGACGCGCGGCGCGCGCTGCGCGAATACACGGCGCTGCTCGACATGCCGGCCGAATACTTCCTGGACACCGTGGATATCGTGTTCCAGCGGATGTGCCTCGCGAACGGCACGTGGCAAGTCGGCGGCCAGCGCGTGGAGCCGGCCGCGCTGCGCGGCGTCGCGCTGCTGACGGTCGAAGGCGGTTGCGACGCCGTCACCGGCGCCGGCCAGACCCATGCGGCACTCGACATGTGCCGCGGCCTCAAGGCCGGCGAGCGCCAGCGTCTCGATATCGACGACTGCGATCACTACGGGCTGTTCACGGGCGCGCGCTGGCACGGCAACGTCCATCCGGCGCTGCAGCGCGTGTTCGCGCAGGCCGAAGCCGTTCGCCCGATATCGCGCCGGCGCCGGGTCAGGCGGACGTGAGGTCGTCGTCCGGCCCGTGGGCCGCATCGAGGAGCGCGCGCACCTCGTCGTCGCCGGTCTGGTCGAAACGCGTGTAGAACTGGCTGATCCCGAAGAAGCGCAGCGGCTGCGACACCGTCACGAACGCATCGGCCAGATCGTCGAACGCATGCTGGGCGCCGGCCGGCGCGACGGGTGCGGCGGCCACGATGCGCGCGGGATGGCGCTTGCGCAGCGCCTGCAGTGCGACGCGCATCGACGCGCCGGTCGCGATGCCGTCGTCGACGACGATCGCGATGCGGCCGTCGACCGGCAGCGGCGGCCGCGCGCCGCGATACAGCGTGTCGCGGCGCTGCAGTTCGGCGGTCTCGCGCACGATCACGTCGGCCAGCTGGGAATCGGACACGCCCATCGCGCGGATCGCCGCGTGCTGCAGGTGGATCGCCCCGCCGGTCGCGATCGCGCCGATCGCGAATTCGGGATCGGAGGGCATGCCGAGCTTGCGCACGACCAGCACGTCGAGCGGCGCGCGCAGCGCCTGCGCGATCGGGAATGCAACCGGTACGCCGCCGCGCGGCAGCGCGAGCACGACGACGTCGCGACGCCCCGCATAGTCGTGCAGCGCGAGCGCAAGCTGACGACCCGCGTCGGCGCGATCGGCAAAACACTCGGTCAAGATCGGCTCCCTGCCGTTGGGCCGGATGCGCGACCTGCGCGCCGGCACCTGTTCAACGAGCATGGTTCATCGGACACGCCGATGCAAGCGGGGTCATACCGGCGTGCGCGGCAGGCGGATCGCGGCACGGAAAAGGATGGGTGGCGTTCGCCCGGGGCGGGCCGCCGTCAAGCGCTCAGAGCCCGCCGGCCTGCCGATACAGCCGCCAGAACGACTGCGCGTACGACTGCGCGAGTTCCGGCGCGCGCTGGAACACGTTGACCGTTTCCGCGTGCGCGGCCGCGTCGTCGGACAGCGTCGTCAGCGCGACGCTGTCGTCGACGATCACGAAACGCGGTGCGGGGTCGCCGTGCCGCGAATCGATCGCGACGTCGATGCCGGCCGATTTCAGATAGCCCGCGCCGCTGTACTTGCCCGCGCGCGACGAGCGCACCAGCACGACCCGCACGTCGATCCCGCGCGAACGCGCCGCGCGCAGCGCCGCCGCGACCGCTGGCGGCACGTACGCGTAGCCGGCCAGCAGCACGCGACGCTGCGCCTGACCGATCAGGTCGACGGTCGCGTCGGCCGCCGCATTGTCATACGAAAAGTACCTGCCGACCGCGGCGGCGTCGGACGGAATCGGGCTGGCGTGGGCGGTCGCCGCACAGCAAAGCGCGGTGACGAGGAAGGCGGCTGGTCTCATGGCGGGCGCCATTGTAGCGACGCCAATTCGCATGACAAGCGCCTGCTGCAGCGCTGCTGCGCCGGCGCAACACCCGGCGCGGAACGACCGGTCGGCAGGCGGATTTCGAAGCGGAATTCGAAGCGGACTTGAAGCGGTTCCGGCGCGTGATCCGGCCGCTTGCACGCCGCCGGTCAGCCGGCCGCGACGCGCGCGAGCCAGCTCGCGATACCGTCGACCGAACGGAAATCCGCGACGCTGCGTGCCGGCAGCGCCGGATACGCGCTGCCCGCCATCTCGGCCAGTGCGCGGCCCGGGCCCAGTTCGAGAAACGCGGTCGCGCCGGCCTCGACGCACGCGGCCAGACAGGCCGCCCACTCGACCGGCTCCGCGATCTGGCGCGCGAGCTTGTCGAGCCCGGCGTCGACATCGAGCACCGACGCGCCGTCGATCCCCGAAAACAGTCGCGTGCCGGGCAGCGGCCGGCGCACGTTCACGGCGGCCAGCGATGCGCGAAACGCGGGCACCGCCGCCGCGAGCCGGTGCGTGTGCGACGCGATCCGCACGCACACGGGCGCGACACGCAGCGCACCGTCGCGTGCGGCGGCGTCGGCCACCGCGGCGACGTCGGCCTGCCGCCCGGCCAGCACGTAAGCATCGCCCGGATTGGCGATCGCGATCGCCGCATCGCGGCCGTCGCAGAGTTGCGCGAGCCGCGCACGCGTGAGCCCGCGCACGAATGCCATCCGTTCATCGCCGCCGCTCGCGGCATCCATGGCGCGCGCGCGCGCCTCGGCCAGCGCCAGCGCGTCGTGCGGATCGATCATCCCCGCGACGCTCCACGATGCGACTTCGCCGACGCTGTACCCCGCGACGCAACGACGCCGCGGCCACATCGCCTCGAGCAACATCGTCGCCGCAAGCGCCTGCACCGTGCAGAGGATCTGCGCAGCGCGGTTCTCGCGCAGCGCATCCGGTTCGGCGTGCCGCACCCAGTCGCGCGGATCGTCGCCGAGGAGCCGGCCGGCGTGCGCGAACAGCGCATCGGCTTGCGGCACCGCGCCGGTCAGCTCGAACATGTCCGCACGCTGCGCACCTTGCCCCGAACAGAGGATCGCCAGCGTCATCGTCCCGCCTCGTTCGTCTCGAGCGCATCGACGAACACGCTCATCGCCAGCAGGTCGGCCGCGCCGCCCGGGCTCAGCCGGCGCGCGACGAACGCGCGGTGCGCGGCGGCCGCGCGCAGTCGCCAGTCGCGGGCGCGGATGCCGCCGCGGGCAACGAATGCGCGTGCCGTGGCGCGCGCGAAATCGAGGCCGGCCTGCCCGCCGCGGTGCAGCAGGTTCGTATCGTCGAGCGCGGCGATCAGCGCGAAGCAGGCGTCGACGCGCGCGGCCTCCGGATCGTCCGGCATGCAGCGCCGCGCGCGGCGCAGGGCCGGCAGCCCGACGTCGTACACGGTCGTGAACCCGTCGGCCGCCTCGCGACGCGCGCCGCCGACGCCGTAGCGGCGGCTCGCGCGCTCACCGTGACTGTCGGGCAACCGCGGGCCGCCGAGGATCTCGGTGCCCCAGCGCCGCGCGACGAACGCGCCGAGCGTCAGCGTGCGTGCCGCGGTGCCCGGCACCGTGCGGCGGCCGGCGGCCGCGCACAGCAGCCCGAGCCCGAAGATCGCGCCGCGATGCGTGTTGACGCCGCCGGTCGCGGCAAGCATCGCGTGTTCCGCGCGCAGCCCGATCTTGCGCAGCACGGCCATGTCGGCGTCACGCGCACCGGCTTCGGCGAGCTCCGCGAAGTACGGCCGCAGCACGGCCGCGCTGCGCACGAACATCATGGCATCCATGTCCGCGTGACTGCCGGTGTCGACGTGACTGACGAGGCCCGGCTTCGGATAGGTGTCGATTTCCAGCACGAGGCTGTGCTCGGCGAGTTCGGCGATGCGCTCGGCATCGGACGGCGCCGGTGCACGGCAGGCGGCCCACGCACTCATCGCGTGCCTCCGGTGAATGCGTCGGCAGGCATCAATTCGACGGCGATCGCCGTCTTGACCGCGACTTCAGGCAGCCGCGCATGCAGCTCGCGCCAGTTCACGCCGGCGCCGTCGTCGCGCAGCAGTTCGCCGTCGATGCGCATCGGCGCGCGTGCGTCGAGTGTCGCCAGGCCGTCGAGCAGCGCGGCGAGCGATGCGGCGTCAGGCAGCGGAAACACGAGGTCGAGATCGGACGACGCGCTCAGGTAGCGCTCGCCCGTCAGCGCCTGCCATGCGAGGCTGCCGAATACGCGGCCCTGCACGCCGCAGCGGGCGCCGAGCGCAGCCAGGTCGCGCAGCGTCGCATGCCATGCGTCGGGCGCGACAGCGAGCACATCGGCGAGCGTGGGCAGCGGACCGACCGACGCGAGCGCGTCGGCGGCGACGTTCAGTGCAATGCGCCGCTTGCCCGCCGAAGGCGGCAGCGGCAAGCCGAGCGGGATGCGCCCAGCATCGGCCTCGTCGGGCGACGCGCGGCGCACGATCAGCGGCCAGCCGTGCGCGGCCCACGCCTGCACGAGCGGATCGGCCGCCAGCGCGGGATCGCGCGCGCAGGCCGCGCCCCACCCGGCCGCCGTCAGCGTGACGAGCGTGTGGCGGCGCAGCGGCGTGTCAGCGTGCGGCACGCGCGAGTGCCTCGACACGCCGCGCGACGTCGGCCGCGACCGGCCGGCCGCGCGCCGCACGCACGTCGTTGCGATCGGCCGGCTTGCCGAGCCATTCGGCGACCTGCGCGTCGAGCGCGCGTGCCGGGTCGAGCACGGCGTCGACGGCGCCCATCTTCACGAGATTGTCGAGCCCCGGCGCGAACACCGGCGTCGAGCGCGCCATCTCCTTCAGCACGTCGATCGGCAGCTTCGTCACGCGCGACATCGACGGCAGGTCCATCACTTCCGGCTCCGCGCCCGGCAACGCGAGCAGCGTGCGCGTCGCGAGCGCGGTCGCGATGAACGCGCCCGCGGCCGTATGGCCGTACAGCAGGCCGATCGTCCGGTGCCCGTCGAGCTCCGCGTGCATCAGGCATTTCGCGAGATGCGACAAGCCTTCGTTCAGGCCGAGCAGTTCGTCGCGCTTGCTCATCCGCTGGCTGTCGCTGTCGACGAGCACGAGAATCGGCGTGTCGCCGCCGCGCCCGATCGTGTCGAGCACGTGCGACGCAAGCGTCACCGCTTCGTCGATGCCGAACGGCAGACGATCGGCGACGCCGATCACGTCGACGCGCGTACCGGTCAGATCAGCGTGGCCCGCCAGCAAGCCGCCGGTCCGCGTGATCGCGTGGCCGTTCGGGAACAGCGAGGTCAGTACTTCATCGAGCGTCATGCTGCGGCTCCTGCAGTTGATCGGCGAGCTTCGCGAATTCATCGTCGGGCATGCCGGGAATCGCTTCCGGCTCGCTCGCGCCGAGCGCGCGCCACACGTCGAGCGCGTCCTTGCATGCGCCGAACCGTTCGACACGCGCTTCGAGACGCGCCTGCTCCGCGCGCAGCATCGCCGCGTCGAAGTTCGGCGCACGGCCGATCAGGTCGAGCGCGGCCGCGCGAAACGCGTCGGGCGTATCGGCCACGTAGCGGTCCGCGCCGCCGATCAGCCGGCGGTGCTTGCCGCCCATCGTGCGCCAGATCAGCGCGCGGTCCTTCGCATCGAATTCCTCGACGCCGCGATTGGTCTCGATCACCTCGGGCCCCGACACGCTGATGCGCCCCTGCTCCGACACCGCGAGCGCCGAACAGCACGCGGCGAGCAGGCCGCCGCCGCCGTAGCAGCCCGCGCGCCCGCCGATCAGCCCGATCACCGGCACGCCGGCCGCGCGCGCCTCGACGAGCGCACGCATGATCTCGGCGATCGCCAGTTCGCCCGCATTCGCTTCCTGCAGCCGCACGCCACCCGTATCGAACAGGATCAGCACCGGCGTGCCGAGGTCGCGCGCCGCACGCAGCAGCCCCGTGAGCTTCGCGCCGTGCACTTCGCCGAACGCGCCGCCCATGAAGCGGCCCTCCTGCGCGGCGACCAACACCGGCGTGCCGTCGAGCCGGCCGCGGCCGACCACCATGCCGTCGTCGAACTGCTGCGGCAGGTCGAACAACGGCAGGTGCGGGCTCGTCACACGATCGCCCGGCCCGAGAAATTCCGTGAAGCTGCCCGCGTCGAGCAGCCCGTCGACGCGCTGGCGCGCCGACGCTTCGTACCAGCTCGCGCGGTTCGCGACGAATGCGGGTGCGTCTTGGATCGCGTCGGTCATCATGCGCCTCCCTCGATCGCGCGCACGGCCTGCGCGAGCCGCAGCGACACCATGTCGGGCCGCGCGCCGCCGTCGTTGATCGACAGCTTCAGGCCGCCCGGCGCGCGCCGTTCGACGAAGTCCGACACGACGGCCTGCCACACCGCGCCGAAACCGACCGCCGCGGTGCGGATATCGATCTCGCATTCGTTGCCCGGCAGCACGCGCTCGACGAGCACCTCGAGATTGCCGGACGCGACCACGCCGACGAGCGCCGTGGCCAGTTCGCCCTGCGCGCGTTCGCGCGCGGTGAAGCGATAGTTCAACTGTTCCATGCCCTTGTCCTCACCAGTTGCGGAACCGGGCCGGCGGCGCATACAGGCCGCCCGACCAGTGCACGAGATCCTTGATCGAGCGCGCGGCAAGCCAGCGGCGGTCGGCGTCGAGCGGATCGATACCGAGATCCTCCGGGCGGCGGATCACGCCGCGCTCGCGCAGCCGCTCGACCAGCCTGCGATCGCGCCCGCGGCCGACTTCCGTATAGCCGGCCACGCCGCGGATCGCGTGCTCGCGTTCGTCCTTGTCGCGGCACATCAGCAGGTTCGCGATCCCTTCCTCGGTGACGATGTGCGTGACGTCGTCGCCGTAGACCATGATCGGCGCGAGGTCGAGCTGCAGCTTGTCAGCGAGCTTCAGCGCGTCGAGCTTCTCGACGAACATCGGCACGTTCTTGTCGCCGAACGTCTCGCCGATCTGCACGACCAGCTTGCGGCCGCGCCTGAGCGCCGCCGGCGTGTCGGGGTCGGCTTCCGCGCCGGCCTTCAGCCACGGCTCGCTCGGATGGCGCCGGCCGCGCGCGTCGCTGCCCATGTTCGGCGCGCCGCCGAACCCGGCGATCCGCTCGGCCGTGACCGTCGACGAATGGCCGGACAGGTCGATCTGCAGCGTCGAGCCGATGAACATGTCGCATGCGTAGAGGCCGGCGGTCTGGCAGAACGCGCGGTTCGAGCGCAGCGACCCGTCGGGGCCCGTGAACCATACGTCGGAGCGCGCGCGGATGTAGTCGTCCATCCCGACTTCGGAGCCGAAGCAGTGAACCTGCTCGACCCAGCCCGATTCGATCGCGGGAATCAGCGTCGGGTGCGGATTGAGCGCCCAGTGCGTGCAGACCTTGCCCTTCAGCCCGAGCTTCGCGCCGTAGGTCGGCAGCAGCAGCTCGATCGCGGCCGTGTTGAAGCCGATCCCGTGGTTCAGGCGCTTGATCCCGTACGGTTCGTAGATGCCCTTGATCGCG
This sequence comes from Burkholderia sp. Bp9090, assembly GCF_003857985.1. NCBI lineage: Bacteria > Pseudomonadati > Pseudomonadota > Betaproteobacteria > Burkholderiales > Burkholderiaceae > Burkholderia > Burkholderia sp. Bp9090. The sequence continues at coordinate 75,989 of NZ_QTPV01000011.1, read as the reverse complement.
AGCATCGCGGTCAGGATCTGGGTCTCGGTGATCGCGGCCGGGTCGCGCGTGAACAGCGGCTCGACGTAGAACGGCCGGCCGGCCTCGACGACGAAATGCACGCGATCGCCCGGAATGTCGACGCGCGGCACCTTGTCGACGATGCGGTCGACCTGCGCGATCACGATGCCGTCCTTGAACGCGGTGGCTTCGACGACGGTCGGCGTGTCTTCCGTGTTCGGGCCGGTGTACAGGTTGCCGTCGGCATCGGCGCTGACCGCCGCGATCAGCGCGACCTGCGGCGTGAGATCGATGAAGTAGCGGGCGAACAGTTCAAGATAGGTGTGCACCGCGCCGAGCGCGATCTTGCCGCCGAACAGCAGCTTCGCGATGCGCTGCGACTGCGGGCCCGAATACGCGAAGTCGAGACGCTTCGCGATGCCGCGCTCGAACACGTCGAGATGCTCGGGCAGCACGACGCCCGACTGCACCATGTGAAGGTCGTGGATCTTCGCGCTGTCGACGTCGGCGAGCGCGGTGGCGAGCAGGTCGGCCTGCTTCTGGTTGTCGCCTTCGAGGCAAACGCGGTCGCCGGGCCGCAGCACCGCTTCGAGCAACGCGACGGTGTCGCGCGCATCGACCCGCTTGCCGCGCGCCCCGGAGGAAGTGGCCTTGGGCCACGCGAAAGCCGCGCCGGCCGCGAGGCGTGCATCGCGCGCCTGCCGCGCGTGATTCCATCCCGTCATGAACAGTTCTCCCGCTTCGATGGTTCAGCGGCATTCTAAGCCTGGCGCCGCCGCCGATTGATGATGTTGACGAATGCGACTCAGAGGACGCCGCGATGGATGCGGCCCCGCCGCGGCCCGCGCGCGCCGGCGCTTGCGCACCGGTCGCCCGGATCGCACGCTTGGGCGGCTATGCGCCGACCAGCGCGCGCGTCGTGAAGAACAGCACCGACGGCCCGAGCAGGCAGCCGACGCCGGTATGGAACGTCGCGACCAGCGCGCCGTACGGCACGAGCCGGCGATCCGTCGCCGCGAGGCCCGCGCTCACGCCGCTCACGGTGCCGGCGAGGCCGCCGAAGATCATCGCGGAGCGTGGCGTCTTCAGGCCCATGAAGTTGGCCGCGACCGGCGTGCCGACCATCACGATGATCGCCTTCACGAGGCCCGTCGCGATGCTGAGCGCGATCACGTCGGAGCTCGCGCCGATCGCCGCGCCCGTGACGGGCCCGACGATGTAGGTGACCGCGCCCGCGCCGATGGTCGTCATGCTGACCGCATCGGTATAGCCGAACGCGCGCGCGATGCACGCGCCGACGATGAACGGCAGCACGGTGCCGAGCAGCAGCGACACGACGCCGACGAGGCCGGCCTTGCGCGCCTCGGTCGGCTGCACTTCGAACGCGGTCGCGACGATCGCGAAATCGCGCAGCATCGCGCCGCCCATCAGGCCGACGCCGGCGAACAGCTTGACGTCGGCCAGCCCCTTCTCGCCGCCGGTGAACGCGCCGCCGACGTACGCAAGCACGAGGCCGATCACGATCGCGATCGCGGAGCCGTGCACGCGGCCGAAGGTGAGCTTGCGCGACACGAGCGACGACAGCCACATGATCAGGCCGACCAGCGCGAACGACGCGACGAGCCCGTTGTGGGCGACGGTTTTTTCGAGCATCTGCAGCATCGCGGCCTCCGTTACTGTTCTTCGAATTGCGGCACGCCCGCGAAGGCCGTGTCGTCGCGCCCGGTGCGCACGAGTACCGCGATGCAGCATGCGCAGATCGCGACCGCGCCGATGGCGGCGAGCAGCGCGACCGGCCCGCCCTTCAGCGCGGCGACGACGTTCTGGTTCGCGGCCATCGCGACGACGACCGGGATGTACATCGCGCCCCAGAAACCGACGCCGGCCTCGGTCTCCTTCGGCAGCCAGCCGCGCCGGTGCAGCCACAGGCGCAGGCAGATCAGCAGCAGCATCGCGATGCCGACGCCGCCGACGTTGGTCTTCACGCCGATCGCTGCGCCCAGCAGGTCGCCGAGGAACAGTCCGGCCAGATGGCAGAACGCCAGCAGCGCGGTTCCGTAGATGATCATGAGTCGTCTCCAGTCTCTTCGTGACGGGTGCCTGACGCGTGCGGGAGTCGGGCCCGCATGCCGGTTCCGGGCGCGGACTGGGTGTCTCCTGCGGCGGGGCGCCGCGGCCCGGCGGCTCGTCGTGCGAGCGCGTTCTCAGGCGGTCGATGGGATGATGCGGTTTCGGGCCGGACGCCGGATGGCTTAGACTGACCGATGGAGCCGGCGGCGCGACACGGGCTACGCGTCCGGTGCGCCCCGTTTGCATGGGCCGCACCAGCGCGTGATCCGATACTAGCGCCGCACCATCCGGCCATTTATGAAGTTGTCGAAACCGATTCAGTGGATTTAGCAATGCGTCCATTACCGCCCGAGCTGCTGCGCAGCTTCGTCGCCGTCGCCCAGTCCGGCAGTTTCACCGCCGCGTCCGAACGCGTGAGCCTGTCGCAGTCGACCGTCAGCCAGCACATTCGCCGCCTCGAGGAACTGCTCGACCGGCCGCTGTTCGAGCGCGACACGCGCAACGTGCACCTGTCGCAGCACGGCGATGCACTGTTCCGCTACGCGGTGCGCATCCTCGAGCTGATGGACGAGGCCGTCACGTCGGTGTGTGGCCCGCCGCTGTCGGGCAAGGTGCGGCTCGCGATGTCGGAGGATTTCGCGTCCGCGCACCTGACGGCCGCGCTCGCGAGCTTCGTGCAGCGCAATCCGGAAGTCGAGCTGGCGATCTCGACCGGGCTGTCGGGCGACCTGTTCGATGCGCTCGACGAAGGCCGTCACGACCTCGTGTTCGCGAAACGCGTCGCGGGCAGCCGGCGCGGCCGCGTGATCCGCAGCGAACCGCTGTACTGGTGCACCGGCCCCGATTCGCGGATCACCGGCCACGAGGCCGTGCTGCCGCTCGCGATGCATCCGGAGCCGAGCGTATCGCGCCGCCGCGTGCTCGAGTCGCTCGAGGCGGTCGGCCGCCCTTACCGGATCGCCGTCGTGAGCAGCAGCATCGCGGTGCTGCGCGCGGCCGCGAGCGCGGGGCTCGGCGTCAGCGCGTTCGCCGGCTACGTGATTCCGGCCGGGCTCGCGCGGCTCGACGCGGGGCTCCCCGAACTCGGCGAACTCGAATACGTGATCGACCGGCCGGCGGCCGCGTCGCGCTCGACGCTCGCGCTCGAAGCGACGCTGATCGCGGCGGCGGCCGAGCTGTAAGGCTGGCTGCCGCCTTCACGCCAACGCCGCCGCGGTGTTCGCGCGCAACTGACCATCTTGCCCGGAACGCGTCAGCGTCCGCGCAGTCCCCGCTCGCGACAATGGGCCGCATCGGAACGCACGGCAGTGTGCCGCGCGTCCGCTGTCCCGTCCCCTTGATCGGAGCACACCATGAACGTCGTGCGAATCGCCGTCGCGGCCGCCGCAGCCGCGCTGCTGTCCCCCGCCTTTGCGCAAACCGATGCCGCCGCCCCCGCGCAGGGCCTCACGCGCGCGGAAGTCGTCGCCCAGCTGAAGCAGGCCTACCTCGACGGCGAATTGCCGACCAACGACGGTAACTATCCGCCGGATACCGCGACGCGCGCGCGCAATCGCGAACTGGTGCAGGCCGCGCTGCCCGCGTGGCTCGCGCAGACGCCGCAGCCGGCACCGCAAACGGCCCTGCAGCAATAGCCTTCCCGGCGCGACCGGAACGCCGCGCGGCGACGCGCTCAGGGCAGGAAGCTGCGGCGGCGCGCGTCGATCAGCTCGACGAGCAGCCGGTCGCGCTCGGCCGCCAGTTCCTGCATCGAACGCTCGCCCTGGATCGCGCGCAGTTCGTCGTTCAGCTTGCGATCGACGGCCGGATCGAACGACGGCGTGCCGAGGTCGTCCCACCACGTCGTGATCGGCCCCGACAGGTGTTCGAGGAAGTGTGCGATCCCGCCCGCGCCACCGCCGAGGTGATAGGTCAGGCACTGCCCCATCAAGCCCCAGCGCAGGCCCGGCCCCCACGCGACCGCCTTGTCCGCATCGGCGACACTCACCACGCCTTCGCCGACGAGGTGATACACCTCGCGAAACAGCGCGGCCGCGAGCCGGTTCGCGACGTGGCCGGTCATCTCCTTGTTGAGCACGATCGTCTGCTTGCCGAGTGCGTCGTAGAACGCCTTCACGCGCGCGATCACGCTCGGGTCGGTCGCGCTGCCGCCGACCAGCTCGACGAGCGGAATCAGGTGCGGCGGGTTGAACGGATGCGCGATCAGGCAGCGTTCCGGATGCCTGTCGCACGCGGTCTGGATCTCGGACATCTTCAGGCCCGACGAGCTCGACGCGATCGGCACGCGCGCGGGCAGCACGTCGTCCATCTGCCGGTACAGCGCGCGCTTCAGGTCGAGCCGCTCGGGGCCGTTTTCCTGCACGAAATCGACGCCGTCGAGCGCGCGCACGAGATCGGCGTCGAACGACAGCCGCGCGGAAAGTTCGGCGGCCCGCTCGCCGAGGAAGGCCGCGAGCGCGTCGCGCAGCCGCGCGTCGGCCTGCGGTGCGGGATCGGTCGCGACGACGTCGAAGCCCTTCGACAGATAGAAAGCCGCCCAGCTCGCGCCGATCACGCCGGCCCCGACGATCGCGATGCGTTGAATCTCCATGTCCGTTCCGTCTCCGTGGTCTGTGGATAGCGCGACGATTGTCGCATCGATCCCCGTCACGACGCGTTGATGCCGATTGCACTTTCCCTCTTGAAATCCACCGCGGCGGCCTCTAATTACCCGTTGCCAGGCAGTGCCCGTCACGCGCACTGCCCCCGTTTCGACTCAGCGGAAAACCGTGCGTCGCACTCGCCATCGGCGTCGCGCCATCGTGTCTTTCGCGTCTCATGTTCCGGAGGATCCTCATGAGCGGTATTCATTTCGGTCACGACCTGTTCGACGAATTCGCCCGGGTGCAGCGGCAGATGGCGAGCCTGTTCGGCGAGCCCCCGACCGGCATCCGCGCGGTGCGGCCGAGCGCGTTCCCCGCGCTGAACGTCGGCGCGACCGACGACGCGATCGAGATCGTCGCGTTCGCTCCCGGCATGGCCGCGGCCGACTTCGACGTCTCGATCGACAAGGACCTGCTGACGATCAGCGGCGAGCGCAAACCCGCACCGCACGACGCCGGCGACGACGTACGCACCTACGCGCAGGAGCGCTTTCACGGCGCGTTCCGCCGCGTGGTCGAGCTGCCGCAGAACGCGGACGCCGACAACGTCAGCGCCCGCTATGAGAACGGCTGCCTGCTGATTCGCGTCGGCCGGCGCGAGGCCTCGAAGCCGCGCGCGATCACCGTTCAGTAACCTTCAGGAGAACGATATGAATACGAGCCAGAGCCAGACCCTGACCGAACGCCAGACCGGTGCCACGCAGGCAGCCGCCGCCGAAGCCGCGCGCCGGCCCGCGATCACGCCGGCCGTCGATATCGTCGAAGACAGGCAGCGCGTCACGCTGCGTGCCGACCTGCCCGGCGTGCCGCGCGAAAACCTCGACGTGAAGGTGCACGACAACACGCTGACGATCGAAGCCGACACACGCATCGACACGCCGGCCGACCTGCGCGTGCGTCACGCCGAAGTCCGCGCGCCGCGCTACGTGCGCACGTTCGTGCTGAGCCCCGACCTCGACACGTCGCGGATCGATGCGAGCCTGCGCGACGGCGTGCTCACGCTGACGATTCCGCGCCGCGAGGAAACGCGCCCGCGCCGCATCGACGTGACGGCCGGCAACGCGTAACGCCGTCGCGTAAGCGTCACGCGACGCGCATGACGAATGACGAAGCCCCGCCGGGCATGACGCGCGGCGGGGCTTTTTTTCGATGTGCCGAGCAGGACACGCTCGCCGTCGCGTTCAATCGAAATCGAACAGGTCGAACACCGACTTCTTGCGACGCCGGCCGTCGTGCCGGTAACGGTCGTCGGGCACGCGGCCGTCGCGCCCCCAGCCGTCATCACGCCCGCGCGGCGCCTGCGCATCGTGCCGCACCGGCACCTCGTCGCGGCGCGCCGGCCCGTCGCCGGTTTCGCGCGCGATCAGCTTGTCGAGTTCGCCGCGATCGAGCCACACGCCGCGGCACGTCGGACAGTAGTCGATCTCGATCGATTGTCGCTCGGCCATCAGCAGGTCAGGCGTCTTGCAGACCGGACATTTCATCGCGTTTCTCGTTTCGTCGGACATTCCGAATCGCGGGCGGGCCACGGCCCGCCCGCTTGGCTCAATGACCTTCGCGCCGCGCCACGCGCTTCGCCTTCGCACGCCGCGCCAGCATGTTCATGCCCTCGACGAACGCCGAGAACGCCATGGCCGCGTAGATATAGCCCTTCGGCACGTGCGACCCGAAGCCTTCCGCGATCAGCGTCATGCCGATCACGACGAGGAACGACAGCGCGAGCATCACGATGGTCGGGTTGCGGTCGATGAAACGTGCGAGCGGCTGTGCGGCGAACAGCATCACGGACACCGCGACGATCACCGCGACGAACATGATCGGGACGTGCTCGGTCATGCCGATCGCGGTCACGATGCTGTCGATCGAGAACACGATGTCGAGCATCACGATCTGGCCGATCGCGGCCCACATCGTCAGGCCGGCCGCGCCGCCGGATGCGCCCGCGCCGTCGCCGTCATGCGACACGTGGTGATGGATCTCGGTGGTCGCCTTCCATACGAGGAACAGGCCGCCCGACAGCAGGATCATGTCGCGCCAAGAGAACGCGTGATCGAACAGCGTGAACACGGGTTCGGTCAGGCTCGCGATCCACGCGACGCTGCCGAGCAGCGCGAGGCGCATCACGAGCGCGAGCGCGATGCCGAGGCGCTGTGTGCGGGCGCGCTGCGCTTCGGGCAGCTTGTTGCTGAGGATCGAGATGAAGATCAGGTTGTCGATGCCGAGCACGACTTCCATCACGACGAGCGTCAGGAGCGCGGCCCAGACGGCGGGGTCGGCGGCAAGCGTCAGCAGGTAGTCCATGAAAAGGGCCGATTCGAAGGTGGAAAGCCCGATGATAGGTGGCGCACGACTTCGCAAAAATCAGAGAAAATCTGATCTTTGGTTCGGTTTTTACGAAATAACGATCCGATGCTGAATTTCCGCCATCTGTACTATTTCTGGGTCGTCGTGAAGGAAGGCGGCTTCGCGCGGGCCGCCGAGCGGCTCGACATGGCCGTGCAGACGATCAGCGCGCAGGTCCGCGAACTGGAAAAGTCGCTCGGCCACCAGTTGCTGCGCCCGGCCGGGCGCGGTGTCGCGATGACCGACGCCGGCCAGGCCGCGTATGCGCGTGCGGAGGTCATCTTCGAGATGGGCCGGCTGATTCCCGACGAAGTGCGCGCGGCGGCCAGCCAGCCGACCGTGCGGCTCGCGGTCGGCCTCGCGGACGGGATATCGAAGCTCGCCGCGCATGCGCTCCTCGCGCCGGTGCTCGATACGCCCACGCTGCGGCTGCTGTGCCACGAGGGCGAGCACGACGCGCTGCTGGCGGAACTGGCGCTGCATCACCTCGACCTCGTGCTGGCGGGCCAGGGTGCACCGTCGGGGTCGAACCTGCGCGTGACGAGCGAGCGGCTCGTCGCGTCGCCGGTCGACTGGTACGGGCCCGCGGCGCTCGTCACGCCGGCCGCGCGACAGCGCTTTCCGGCGTGCCTCGCCGACCTGCCGGTGCTGCTGCCGACCGCCCACTCGGCGCTGCGCGCGCGCCTCGACCTGTGGCTGGAGCGGGAACGGATCGTGCCCCGCATCGCTGGCGAATTCGAGGACAGCGCGCTGATGGCCGTGTTCGCGGCGCGCGGCCTCGGCGTGTTTCCGCTCAGCGAACTCGGCGCGAACGACGCATCGCTGCTGCGCGGGCTGCGCCGGCTCGGCCGGGCGGGCGACGTGACGGAGGAAATCCATGCGATCCGCTCGCGGCGCGGCGAACACCACCCGCTGGCGTCGCGCTTGCTCGCCGCCGCGCGGCCGGCGCCGGCCGGCTGAAGCGAGCGCGACATCAAACGAAACTATAATGACGCCCCGGCCATACGAGATTGCCACGCGCATCGCACCGGCCCCGCCGCCGCGTGCGTTGCGCCCGCAGCCCCGCGCGGCATCTCGCCGAGCCTATTGAAAGACGCCATGCACAACCGATTTCGCCTGTTTTCCGTTTCGTGCGCGCTCGCGGCCGCGACCGTGCTGGCGGCGTGCTCGTCGCCACCCAAGCCGATCTACCAGCAGGAGCAGTTCGACGCGACCAGCAGCCCGTATGCGCACACGTTCCACTCGAAATCCGACGCTTCCTGCGAGGCCGCGCGGCGCGCGCTGCTGAGCCAGGGTTATGTCGTGTCGTCGTCGCGCAACGACGCGGTCGACGGCAGCAAGAATTTCCAGCCGAGCAACGACATGCACGTCGTGATCGAGTTTCACGTCGTGTGCGCGGACGCGACTGCCGACGGCTCGTCGAGCATCGCGTACGTGAACGCGGTGCAGGACCGCTACACGCTGAAGAAGTCGAATACGTCGGCGAGCGTCGGGCTCAGCGTGTTCGGTTCGCTGTCGCTGCCGATCGGGTCGAGCGACGACGCGCTCGTGAAGACCGCGAGCGAGACGATTCCCGCCGGCGTGTTCTACGAGCGCTTCTTCAATCTCGTCGAGCATTTCCTGAAGATCGATCCGGCCCGCCGCGATCGCGCGACCGTGAAGGCGGCCGAGAAGGAGCCCGTGACGCCGCTGCCCGAGCCCGCGCCGACGCCGCAGGGCGAGCCGATGAAGATGACGACGCCGGTCGTGCCGACGCCGCCGGCGGCGCCGGTGCCGCTGTCCGTGCCGAGCGTCGCGCCGACGTCGGGCACGTCGGTCGTGCCGGCCGTGCCTGCTGCGGCATCGGCCGTGGTCGCGCCGGGGACGATGCGGGCCGTCGGGTCGGGGTTGGGAGCCGGAGTGGGTTCGGGGGCTGCGGCGAGTGCCGCGCCGGGTTCGGGTTCGGGTTCGGGTTCGGGTTCGGGTTCGGGTTCGGGTTCGGGTTCGGCACAAGCTTCGGCCTCGGCGCGGGCTTCGGCGCCTGCTTCGGCTGCGGTACCTGCTAAGACCTCGGCGCCCACCTCGGCTTCGACGCCCGCGTCAGCCTCCGCACCCGCTTCAGCTTCGACGCCCACTTCCGCTTCGGCGCCTACGTCCGCTTCGACGCCGGCCACGTCGACGTCTGCCGCTACCACGGCGGCATCGTCCGTGCCTGCGCCGGCGGCGTCCGCGCCGACGCCCTCGAACGCTGCTCCGACGCCGGCAGGCAAGACGTCCGCACCCGCTGCTGCCGACCCCGTCGCGTCGTCCGCGCCGACCGGCGCCAGCGCGCCGTCCGCGAACTGACCGCGCGCGCCCTCGCCGCGCCGCGCGCCGTGCGCGCGGTGCGCCGGCCGATCCCCGCCCCGTCACCCTCAGACGAGAAGATCTTGCCCCCGGCCACTGGCTGCGCGCGCCCGGCGTGACTTAACCCGCGAGCGGAAACAGCCCGTCGCGACAGACGACACGCCCCCGACTCCGCGGATGCCCGCGACCGGTCCCGCCCCGCCGTCACTTCGCCGTCACTTCACCGTGACATCTTCGTCCGCATCACGATCCGGCTGCGCTGCGTCACATGCCCGAGCGCGTTACCGCAGCGTCGCGTTCAGCGTCCGCATCTGCTCGGCCGTTGCCGTCACGCCGCCGCACACGATCACCGCGATCTCCGACGCCGAAGCAAGCACCGGCACCGGTTCTTCGAGCGCGGCCAGCGCAGCACCGCACGCCGGCTCGACGACGATCCGGTGCTCGTCCAGGAACCGCAGCGACGCAGCCACCGCCTGCGCGTCCGACACGACGACCGGATGGATCGCGTGCCGCTTCGCCCATTCGAGCGCCGCGTCGCACGGCCGCTTCGCGCCGAGCGACGTCGCGATGCTCGTGATCGCCGGCAATTCGACCGGATGCCCGTGCGCGACCGAGCGCGCGTAGCTGTCGGCGCCTTCCGTCCCGACCGCGACGACCGGCACGTCGTGCCAGCCGTTGCGCGCGAGCCCCTCGAGCACGCCGCACAGCAGCCCGCCGCCGCCGACCGCCAGCACGATCACGTCGGGCTTCGGGCCGGCCGCCGCCATCTCGTCGATCATCGTCGCGTGCCCCTGCCACAGCACGGGATCGTCGAACGGATGCACGAACGCGTCCTGCGTACCGACGGTCGACAGCGCGAACGCATTCGCCTCGGCCCAGCTCGCGCCATGCACGACCACCTCCGCGCCCTCGACGCGGATCAGCTCCCGCGCGCGGGCCGACGCGGTTTCCGGCACGACGACGAGCACCGGCACGCCGAGCTCGCGGCCGCAATACGCGACCGCGATGCCCGCATTGCCGCCCGACGACGACACGAACCGGCGCGCGCCGGCCGCATGCCGCGCTTCGCACGCCGCGCCGATGCCGCGCAATTTGAACGAGCCGGACGGCTGCAGCGCGTCGAGCTTCAGCCGGATGTTCTTGCCGAGACGGCGCGACGCGATTTGCGAGCGGATATAGGGGGTCTGGATATGAAGCGGCATGGTGCGGGACACGGTCGGGAATCGGGGCAAGGAGAACGCACGGGCCAGTGAACCGGCACGGCAACGACGACCATCGTACGGCACGCCCGCCATGCTTTCCAATACCATTGGATGGCACTTGATATGCTTGACGGGCATATCCACCGAATCGAGACCGAACACCGGAGCCGACACCGCATGCGCCAGATCGAACTGCGTCACCTGCGTTACTTCGTGGCCGTCGCGCAAGCCGGCAGCGTGATGGCCGGCGCCCGCGCGGCCGGCATCGTCCAGCCCGCGCTGTCGCGGCAGATCCGCGAGCTCGAGGATGCGATCGGCACGCCGCTGCTGATCCGCCGCGCGACGGGCGTCACGCTCACGGCGGCCGGCGCGAGTTTCCTGCAGGATGCGACGGGCCTGCTCGCGACATTGCAGGACAGCCGCGAACGCGCGTTGCGCAGCGCGGCCGGCCAGCTCGGCGAACTGCGCCTCGGCGCGCTGCCGAACTGCCTGCCGCTGCCGGTCGTCGCGAACGTGCTGAAGGCGTTTCGCGACGCGTGTCCCGACGTGAAACTGTCGATCGCGCCGATGCTGTCGGCCGAACAGGCGGCGGCGCTGATGCGCGGCCAGCTCGACGGCGGCATCATGGCGTGGCGCCGCGACGAGGCGCCGCATCTGTCGGGCGTGCGGCTGCTGAGCGATCGCTTCGTGCTCGCGATGCCTGCGCCGCCCGGCGGCCGCTTCCACGCGCCGCGCACGCTCGCCGACGTCGCCCACGAGCCGTTCGTCTGGTTCGACGCGCAGCGCTCCGCCGCACACCACCGCTTCCTGATGGCTCAGTGCGACCGGGCCGGTTTCACGCCGCGCATCGCGCAGGTCGGCAGCGATATCCCGACGCTGATCGGTCTCGTCGCAGCCGGCATGGGCTGCGCATTCGTGCCGGAAAGCGCGTCGCCGACGTGCCCGCGCACGGTCCGGCTCGTCGCACTCGACGAACTCGCGAGCCGCTTCGACATCGAGTTCGTGTTCGACGATGCGGCGGCGCCGGCCTCGCCCGTCGTCGCGCGGTTTCTCGAGGCGGTGCGCGACGCGGCCGGACAGGCGGACTGACCGACCGGCCTGGCATGCGCGACCCGCGCGACGCCGGCGGATTCCGCCTCGTCGCGCGGCAGCGAATTCGGCCGTCTGCGCGCAGTCGTTTCGGACGACGGCCGGCATTGCCGTCATCGCGCACCCGGAACGTCCGTCCGAGTGCACGACCAATCTTTCGAATGGGTGACGATCGACGCCATCACGGCGGAATTTTCAAATTGACGCCAAAAAGGGCCGTTTAACGTCACTTCGAAACGTTATGCACCGAAATATACTGCGCCCGCATCCACCCTCGTGCCAAAGAGAGGATGCCTTTCCGCCCCGGTCACGGTCCCCCTGTGACCGGGGATTTTTTTGGGCGGCAAGCCGCGCCGGCAAAGGGTGGGTTGGCGGGAAGGATGACGCGCTCGCGCCGGGCCCGCCGGCTGTGCGGCCCGTCGCCCGACCGGCCTGACGACGCCGCGCGCCGGCCCGCCCCCGCCTGCCCCGCCTGCCGCCCGCATCACGTCGAACACCCGCCGCGTATCGAGCGCGACGCTCAAGCGGATCGCGCATCCGCCCGGACACCGCGTTCCGTCCGACGACGAAAACCTTGCTCCGGATACGGTTCGATCGTCCGCACGGCCGGCGGCCGGCCGTCGCGTCGCGGGAAGCTCCGCCCGGCGGGCCGTACGCGCGTGCCGCCCCAATCGCGCATTGTTGACATGAAATCAAGATAATTTCGCCCGAGCACGGCTTTTTCCGCAAAAGTAACGCAGGCACACTTCACCCTGTCCACAACGGCCCGGTGCCGTTGCCCCATGCTTACCGGAGCGCATCGCGTGAACACCACGACTTCTTCCCCTTCCCGCCCGGGCGGCAGCGCCGCGCTGCCGCTGCTGGCGCTCGCCGCCGGTGCGTTCGGCATCGGCACGACCGAGTTCTCGCCGATGGGCCTCTTGCCCGTGATCGCCGACGGCGTCCACGTGTCGATTCCGCAGGCCGGCATGCTGATCAGCGCGTATGCGATCGGCGTGATGGTCGGCGCGCCGCTGATGACGCTGCTGCTCGCGCGCTGGTCGCGCCGCTCGGCGCTGATCGCGCTGATGTCGATCTTCACGATCGGCAACCTGCTGTCGGCCGTCGCGCCCGACTACACGACGCTGCTGCTCGCACGACTCGTCACGAGCCTGAACCACGGCGCGTTCTTCGGGCTCGGCTCGGTGGTCGCGGCCAGCCTCGTGCCGCGCGAAAAGCAGGCCAGCGCGGTCGCGACGATGTTCATGGGCCTCACGATCGCGAACGTCGGCGGCGTGCCGGCCGCGACCTGGCTCGGCCAGATGATCGGCTGGCGCATGTCGTTCGCGGCGACCGCCGTGCTCGGCCTGATCGCGATCGCCGGCCTGTTCGCCGCGCTGCCGAAGGGCGCAGCCGGCAGGATGCCGAACCTGCGTGCCGAACTGTCGGTGCTGACGCGCCCGGTCGTGCTCGGCGCGCTCGCGACCACGGTGCTCGGCGCCGGCGCGATGTTCACGCTGTACACGTATGTCGCCCCGACGCTCGCACACCTGAGCGGCGCGACGCCCGGCTTCGTCACCGCGATGCTCGTGCTGATCGGCGTCGGCTTCTCGATCGGCAACATCGCCGGCGGCCGCCTCGCCGACCGCTCGCTCGACGGCACGCTGATCGGTTTCCTGGTGCTGCTGATCGTGACGATGGCCGCGTTCCCGCTGCTCGCGCGCACCCATGCCGGCGCCGCGGTCACGCTGCTGGTCTGGGGTGTCGCGACGTTCGCGGTGGTCCCGCCGCTGCAGATGCGCGTGATGCGTGCCGCACACGAAGCCCCGGGCCTCGCGTCGGCCGTCAACATCGGCGCGTTCAACCTCGGCAACGCAGTCGGCGCGGCAGCAGGCGGCGCGGCGATCTCGGCCGGCTTCGGCTACGCGGCGGTGCCGCTCGTCGGCGGGCTGATCGCCGCGGCGGGGCTCGCGCTCGTCGCGCTGCAGATGATCCAGCGCCGCCGCGCGCCGGTCGCCGCGAATTCGTGAGCGCCCGGTGATCCGCGTGGTGCCGATACGCGGCACCGCGATTGAGAAATGCCCGCGCCGGGATTCCGGTGCGGGCATTTTCGTTGACGGCCCGCACATCGCGCATCGCGGGCCGCCGCTTCGACGTTTCGACGTTTCGACGTTTCGACGTTTCGACGTTTCGACGTTTCGACGCATCGACGTATCGACGTCTCAGCGCCTCAGCGCGCGGCAGTGAACCCGCCGAAGAACGCGCGCGCATTCGCGTCGAGGCTCTCGAGGTGATAGCCGCCCTCCTGCACGATCACCGTCGGCAAACCGAGCGCACCGATCGCGCCGCCGAGCCGGCCGAACCCGTCGGTCGTGACGGCCACCTGCGATTGCGGGTCGTCCTTGTAGATGTCGAAGCCGAGCGCGAGCACGAGCGCGTCGGGCTGGAACCGCGCGAGCGCGCGCAGCGCGTCGTCGAGCCGCTCGAAGAACGCCGACTCGGGCGCGCCATGCGGCATCGGCAGGTTCAGGTTGTAGCCGTCGCCGGCGCCCGCGCCCGTCTCGTCCTCGTAACCGGCGACGACCGGATAGAAATTGGTCGGGTCGCCGTGGATCGATACGTACAGCACGTCGTCGCGGCCGTAGAAGATTTCCTGCACGCCCTGCCCGTGATGCATGTCGGTGTCGAGGATCGCGACCCGGCGATGGCGGCCGAGCAGCGCCTGCGCGGCGATCGCCGCATTGTTCAGGTAGCAGAAGCCGCCGGCCGCATCGCGGCGCGCGTGATGGCCGGGCGGCCGGCACAGTGCGTACGCATCGCGCGCGCCGTCGTTCACGTCCGCCGCGGCCGCGAGCGCGCTCTGCGCGGACCAGTACGCGGCGCGCCACGTGTTCGCGCCGACCGGGCAGCTGCCGTCGGCGAGATAGCGCGCGGCCTTCGCGAGCACGCCGCGCAGCGGGTTCGGGTCGCGCACGAACACGTTCGACATCACTTCGTCGCCCCAGTCGTCGGGCATCCGCTTCCAGTCGCGGTGCGCCTCCTCGAGAAAACGCAGGTAGTTCATGTCGTGCACGGCCGCGATCGGCGCGGTGCCTCGGTCGGCCGGCTCGCGCACGTCGAAGTCGAGCGCATGCACCGCCGCGACCAGCCGCGCCGCGCGCTCGGGCACCTCCTGCGGCTCGCGCATCCTGCCGCGCGACAGGTAGGTGCGCGGATGGTGCAGCAACTGTTCGGGGTGGAAATAGGTTTTCATCGTGGGTCCTCGTCGATTCGCCGTGTCATGCGTCGTGCGCGGCCGCGGCCACGCGCGTCGCGACGCCCGCGCGCGCGAGCACCGCGTGGAGCAGCACGTTCGTGCCGCGCGTCACGTCGTCGGGCAACGCGTCTTCGGCCTCGTTGTGCGACAGCCCGTCGACGCACGGGATGAACACCATCGCGGTCGGCACGCGGCGCGCGAGCAGGATCGCGTCGTGACCGGCGCCGCTGACGATCCGCTCGTTCGTGTAGCCGAATGCGGCCGCCGCCTGCGCGACCAGTTCGACGCAGGCGCGGTCGAACGGCGTCGCCGGGCTGCGCCAGCAGGTCTCGATCGACACCTGAACGCCGCGCGCGGCGGCCACGCGCGCGCTGGCATCGCGCAGCTCGCGCTCCATCGCATCGACCTGCGCGTCGTCGTGATGGCGCAGGTCGACCGTGAACGTCACGTCGCCTGCGATCGTGTTGCGCGACGCGTTGCGGATGCCGACCTGCCCGATCGTCGCGAGCCCGCGCGGCGCGTAGCCCGCGACGATCCGTTCCAGTTCGAGCGCGATCTGCGCACTCGCGAAATACGCGTCCTTTCGATACGGCATCGGCGTCGTGCCCGCATGCGCGGCCACGCCCGTCACGCTCACGTCGAGCCAGCGGATCGCCTGCCCGCCCGTGACGACGCCGATCGTCGTGCCGTTCGCCTCGAGCACCGGGCCCTGTTCGATATGCGCTTCGAAATACGCGTCGAGCGCGCCGCCCGGCGCGCGCGTGCCGCGGTAGCCGCATGCGTCCAGCGCGGCGCCGAGCGTGACACCGTCGGCATCCTGCTTCGCGAGCGCGTCGTCGAGCGGCAGCGCACCCGTGAACACCGCCGAGCCGAGCATCGCCGGTGCGAAACGCGCGCCTTCCTCGTTGGTCCACGACACGATCTCGAGCGGCTTGTCGGTCGCGATGCCCGCATCGTTCAGCGTGCGCACGAGCTCCAGCGCGGCGAGCACGCCGTACACGCCGTCGAAGCGTCCGCCTTCGGGCTGCGTGTCGAGATGACTGCCGATCAGCACCGGCGCGGCCTGCGCATCGGTGCCGGCGCGCCGCGCGAACAGGTTGCCGACCGCATCGACGCTCACCGTCATTCCCGCGTCGCGGCACCACTGCGCGAACAGGTCGCGCCCGCGCCGATCGTCGTCGGTCAGCGCAAGGCGCCGCACACCGCCGCGCGGCGTCGCGCCGATGCGCGCCATGTCGGCCAGGCTCCGCCACAGGCGGGCACCGTCGATTTCCAGCAGGTCTTTCATTTGCACTCCGATGAATTCGTTCGTTGAGTTTCAGCGCGAGCCGAGCGCTTCGGCGGCGGCCGGCCGGGCCGCGCGGCGCGCGTCGAGCGCGACGATGCAAAGCAGCGAGACGCCGGCGAGCCCCGTGTAGAACACCGCGAGCGGCCACCACTGGCCCGCGAAGCGATGCGCGAGCCAGGTGCCGACGAGCGGCGTCAGGCCGCCCGCGAGCGCGCCGCAGATCTGGTAAGCGAGCGAGATCGCCGAATAGCGCACGTGCGCGGGAAACACGCCGCTCACGAAGCCGGCGATCACCGAATAGAAACCGGCCATGCAGACGACCGCGAGCGCGATGCCCGCGACGAGCGACGCGGACGTGCCGCCCTGCACGAGCATGAACATCGGGTACGGCGACAGCATCGCGAGCAGCGCGGCGATCTTCAGGAAACGCGCGCCGCCGATGCGCTCGGCGATCCACGCGGCGATCGGCTGCGCGATGAACTGGATGATCGCGACCGCGAACAGGCTGTCGAGGATCAGCGAGCGCGACACACCGACGTACTGTGTCGTGTACGCGATCATGAACGTGTTGGTGAAATAGACGCCCGCGATCCCGATCGTGTTCGCGCCGATGCAGAGCAGCACGAGCCCCGATGCGGAGCGGAACACTTCGGCGACCGGCAGCTTCACGGTACGGTTCGTCTCCTTCACGCGCGCGAACTCCGGCGACTCGTTCACGCCGAGCCGGATCAGGATGCCGACGACGAGCAGCACCGAGCTCGCGAGGAACGGCAGGCGCCAGCCCCAGGCGAGAAAGTCGGCCTTGTCCATCGACGTGACCGCGCGGAACGCGACCAGCGACAGGATCAGCCCGGCCGGGCTGCCGAGCTGCGCGAACGACGCGAAGAAGGTGCGGCGGCCCTGCGGCGCGTGTTCGCCCGCCATCAGCACCGCGCCGCCCCACTCGCCGCCGACCGCGATCCCCTGCACGACGCGCAGCGCGATCAGCAGCACCGGCGCGAGCATGCCGACCTTCGAATAGTCGGGAAGCAGCCCGACGCAGACGGTCGCGACGCCCATCATCATCAGCGTCGTCATCAGCGCCTTCTTGCGGCCGATGCGATCGCCGAGGTGGCCGAACACGATGCCGCCGAGCGGGCGCGCGAAGAAGCCGACCGCGAACGTCGCGAACGACGCCATCGTGCTGACGAAGCGGTCATGCGACGGGAAATAGAGTTCCCCGAACACGAGCGCGGCGGCGGTCGCGTAGATGTAGAAGTCGTACCACTCGATCATCGTGCCGATGAACGCGGCCGTCGCGGCACGCGCCGGCTGGCGGGCGGAAGGAAGGGACTGGGTCATGCGGGCTCCTGGCGCGCGCCGCGGCACGCGCGATATCGTGATGGCCGGCCGTCTGTCGCGGCCTCGCGCCGCACGGTGCGGCGCCCCTCCTTTATCGGCGACCGCACATCATTAGTCAAATTTCAAGTTATTATTTCGCGCATAAATTCAGCTAATGACTGACCCGATGCGCGCCGACCTCGCCCCCTTCCTCAACGACCGCCTCGACTGGAACCTGCTGCGCACGTATCTGGTGATCATGCAGGAGCGCAGCGTGAGCCGGGCGGCCGCGCGCCTGCACGTGACGCAGCCGGCCGTGAGCCAGGCGCTGCGGCGGCTCGAGGAGGCCCTCGAGCGCAAGCTGATCGAGCGGCGCGGCGCGCACTTCGCGCCGACGCCGGCCGGCGAAGCCGTGTACCGGATCGCGAGCGACATCTACGGCGGCGTGTCGCGGCTCGAAACGGAGCTCGACGACAGCACGGCCGACCTCACCGGCTCGATCCGGCTGCTGACGGTGAGCCGCATCGAGTCGCCCGTCTACGACGAATTCCTCGCCGACTTCCATCGCGCGTATCCGCGCATCGACCTGCAGATCGAGGTGATGCGCTCGTCGGACATCCTGTCGTCGCTGCTGCAGAAGACGGCCACCGCCGGGCTCGGCCTGTGCCGCACGCCGCACGACAAGCTGGAGATGCGCTGCTTCCTGCGGCAGCGCTATGCGATCTACTGCGGCCGCCATCACCGGCTGTTCGGGCAGACGCAGTTGCGGATGGACGACCTACTCGCGGAAAACTTCGTGTCGTTTACGAGCGACCAGATCGGCGACAGCCTGTCGCCGCTCACCGTGTTCCGCGACCAGAAGGGTTTCACCGGGCGCATCGTCGCGTCGTCGCCGAGCCTCGAGGAAGTTCGGCGGCTGATCTTCGCCGGTTACGGCATCGGTTGCCTGCCCGAGCACATCGTGCGCGACGACATCGCGCAGCAACGCCTGTGGCGGCTGCCGCCGGACGATGGGCTCGTCGACGTCGACGTGTTCCTGCTGTGGCATCGCGACCGCAAGATGAACGCGGCCGAGCAGGCGTTCCTCGACGCGATGGAGCGCTGCATGCAGCGTCATTCGCTCGCGGAACGGCTGGGGATGTGAGCGCGCGGATGTTGGCGCGCGAATGTGGGCGCACGCATGCCGGCGCGCGATTGCGTGCACCCGTGACGGGAAACAGGCGCCGACCCGCGGCCCGGCGCCCGATGCCTCGTCAGAAGCGATGCACGATGCCGAGCTGCACGCCGCGCGCATTCGCGCCCGGATACGCGAGCGGCAGGCCCGGGTTCGCCGCGCCGGCGAGCGTGTAGCCGGCCTGGTTGCGGTTGCGCAGGTACGACAGCGCGCCGTAGAAGCTCGTGCGCTTCGACAGGTCGTATTCGTACATCAGCCCGAACTGGTCCGCGTTGTCGCCCTGCGACGTCTGGTCATGCAGGTACGCATAGCCGAGCGCGACGTAGTTCGCCGGATTGAGCTGGTACTTGACCGACAGCCCGTACACGCGCGAATCGATCCCGAGGTCGGCCCACTTCACCGTGGAGAAGCCGCCGTACACCGTCGCCTTGCCGATTGCGTACGACGCGCCGGCCATGATCGTGCGATCGGTCGTGGTCGCGGTCTTGTTCTTCAGCCACTGGCCTGCGACGAATGCCGCGAACGGCCCGTGCTCGTAGGTCAGGTCGAACTGCTGGCTCGAGCCAGCCGAGCGCACGCCGCCCGCGTCGCCGAATCCGAAATACAGGCCGGCCTGGAAACCGGCGATCTCGGGGCTCTGGTACGACAGCGTATTGCTGGTGCGGAACGCGAACACGGTCAGGTTGTCCATGCCGGACGCCTGCGTGACGCCGCCGAACGCGTCCTGCCCGCCCTGGTCGTTGAACAGCGGCGAATTCTGGCGGCCCGCGCGCACCTTGCCCCACTGCCCCGCGATGCCGACCCACGCCTGCCGGTTGAACATGCTGCCCGAGCTTGCCAGCGAACCGTCGTTCGGGTTGAAGCCGTTCTCGAGCGCGAACTCGATCTTCTGGCCGCCGCCGATGTCCTCGCCGCCCTTCAGCCCGAAGCGGCTGCCCCACTGGCCGCCCGAGCCGATCGCCGCGGTATAGCCGTTGCCGGTATTCACGTACTGCGCGAATTCGTCGATCACGCCGTACAGCGTGACGCCGTCCTGCGCGAGCGCGGCGCCCGACCCACCCAGGCATGCGGCCGTAACGGCCATGCGAAGACCGGCATGCGCCGATCGCGCCCGGGAACGATTGTCTCGTGCGTTCATCTGCTTAGTCTTACTATTCAATGAAAGGAGAATGGAACGATGCCGGGCACGGTGGTCTGCCATGCCGGCATCGCGGATGACGAAGGTGAGGTACAGCGCGGCAGCCGGTCGCGCCCGGTTCGGCGCGGCGGGCCGCTCAGGCCGGCTGCAGGCCGGCCCGGCGGACGACGCGATGCGTCAGTGATGAACCTCGCCGCGTTCGAGCGGCAGGATCAGGCGCTCGGGGATGCTGCGCCGCGACGCACGCGCGCCGACGTAGTACAGCACGGCCGGCACGATGAGGCCGAGGATCCACGAGATGTCGGTGCCGCCGAGCGCGTCGACGAGCGGGCCCGTGTAGATGTGCGTCGACATGAACGGCAGCTGCACCAGGATGCCGACCACGTAGATCGTGATCGCCATCGCGTTCCAGCGGCCATAACGGCCGTCCGGATCGGACAGCGCCGGCACGTCGTAGCGCGAGCGCGTGAAGCAGTAGTAGTCGACCAGGTTGATCGCGCTCCACGGCGTGAAGAACGCGAGCAGGAACAGGATGAATGCGGTGAATTCCTTCAGGAACGAATGGCGGCCGGCGAGCGCGATCAGCGTCGACACGCAGATCATCCCGAAGATGTACACGAGACGGCTCTTCGACGACACCGCGCCCTTGCCGCGGAAGCCGCTGACGATCGTCGCCATCGACATGAAGCTGCCGTACGCGTTGAGCGCGGTCACCGTCACCTTGCCGAACGCGATGCTGAAGTACAGCAGCGCGGCCACGGCGCCCGTCGAGCCGAGGCCGACGATGTACGACACCTCGTGGTGCGCGAACTGGCTGCCGGCCAGCGCCGCCGCGAACACGCCGAACACCATCGCCGCCTGCGCGCCGATCACCGAGCCGAGGCCGACCGCGAGGAACGTGGCGACCGACGACGTCGAGCGCGGCAGGTAGCGCGAGTAGTCGGCGACGTACGGGCCGAACGCGATCTGCCACGACGCGGACAGCGACATCGACAGCAGGAAGCTCGCGAGCGAGAAGTGCCGGTTCGCGAGCAGTGCGCCGACGTCGTGGTTCGCGAACAGCTGCGTGAACATGTAGACGAACGCGACGATGCCGATCACGCTCGCGATCCGGCCGACGAAGTGGATCGCGCGATAGCCGAACACCGTCAGCACGACGATCACGGCCGCGAACAACAGGATGCCGGCCGCGTCGTCGACGTGCAGCAATTGCGCGACGGCCTGCCCGGCAAGCACCGAGCCACTGGCGGAAAAACCGATGTACATCAGGCACACGAGCACGATCGGGATCATCGCGCCGTAGACGCCGAACTGCACGCGGCTCGAGATCATCTGCGGCAACCCGAGCTGCGGCCCCTGCGCGCCGTGCAGCGCCATCACCGCGCCGCCGATGAACTGGCCGAGCAGCAGCGCGACCAGCGACCAGAACACGTCGCCGCCGAGCACGACCGCCAGCGCGCCCGTGACGATGGCCGTGATCTGCATGTTCGCGGACAGCCACAGCGTGAACTGGCTCAGCAGTCCGCCGTGGCGTTCGGCGTCGGGAATGAAATCGATCGAGCGTACCTCGATCAGACCGCCGGCTTTTCCACTGGGATTCGTTGACACGGGTAAATCTCCAAGATACTGAGGATCGCAAATGGTTGGGACGAGACGGAAAACGTGCCGAGCCGCCCTTTCGGCTCGTCGGGTGCGGGGCGCCGTGGATCGCCGGCATGCGCCACGCACGCACGGTCAGCACGCTGGCGCGCAACGGGCACGACGTGTGCCGACATTGCCAGCGGATGATCTTGTATATACAACTTGGCTGATATCGGTGATTACCCGGAATCCGGGAATTTTAGAAATCGTCTGAGAGAACGGGATACGTCCGACCCGCGGAGCAGTCGGTTGTGCGTATGACAAATGCATGGAAAACGAAAGCTCAGGCGCCGGCGGGCGACACGGGATCGGGTGCGGCGACCATGTCGGCCGCAGGAAGGAGTGTCAGCATGCGCCGCACGGCCTCGACGTCGCGTGCATGCAGCCATTCGTCGTAGTCGTCGCGACGCAGGATCACGACGCCCCGCTTCTCGTCGCCGGGCCGGTGCATGCGCGCGAACACCGGATGATCGTCGGCGTTGACCGTGAGCATCGTCATGCCGATCCGCTCGCGGCCGTCGGCCGCTTCGTAGCGCCGCCAGATGCCGGCGATGCAGCACGGTTGCCAGCCGTCGACGCCGATCCGGTGCCACACGTTGCGGCCCATCTCGTAGCACGGCTCGAAGATCCAGCGCGCCGGAATCAGGCAGCGCTGGCCATTGCGCCAGGCGTTGCCGTAGAGTCGCGACTCACCGACCGTCTCCGCGCGCGCATTCACCGTATCGAGCTTCTTTCGCTTGCGGCCGTGCTCGTCGAGACGCTCGGGCTGCATGAACTTCGGCCAGAAGCCGAACACCGCGCTGACGACCGAGAGACCGTCGCCGTCGGCACGTGCGATGGGCGCCGCATAGTCCGGATATACGTCGGGTTCCCACGGATCGCGGCGGAACAGGTCGCCGATGCCGATCCTCAGCTCGCTGATGCCCGGGTCTTCATCGGGAGCGCGGTAGTGGGTGCACATGGTTGGGCAGACGATGGACGCGATGTCTTCATCGTAGGTCAGCATGCACGCCACATGTCCGCTATTGCCTGGTGTGACGAAACAGTCTTGCAACGGGTCGGCCCGCTTGACGGCGTCGTGCGCGAACCGCCGGCGCTGGCCGTCCGTTCGTTCAGCCGTGCCGCCGGCGGCACGTCGTCGCCGGTTCCGGTTCAGGCCAACCGTTCCGATCCGATCACCTGCACGCCCGGGCGCGCGTCGAGCGCGGCGTCGGCCTTGACCGATCGTCGGCAATCCGGATAGTCGAAGCGCGAACCGTCATGTCGAATCCGGCGCGGGAGACACGAAGCCGACGCCCGCGATCGACACAAACAAGAAGCCCCGCCGTGGCGGGGCTTCGATCAGCCGCACGGGCCGGCACATGCTCACACGTGCAGCGCATGTCCCAGCGCGCGCAACGCCGCCTCCTGCATCGCTTCGCCGAGTGTCGGATGCGCGTGGATCGTGCCGCCGATGTCCTCGAGCCGCGCGCCCATCTCGAGCGACTGCGAAAACGCGGCGGCCAGTTCCGACACGCCACGCCCCACCGCCTGCCAGCCGACGATCAGGTGCGTGTCGCGCCGCGCGACGACGCGCACGAAACCGTCGGTCGCCTGCAGCGTCATCGCGCGGCCGTTCGCCGCGAACGGGAACGACGCGCCGATGCAGTCGACACCGGCCGCCTTGGCGTCGTCGGGCGACCAGCCGGACGTGACGACCTCGGGATCGGTGAAGCACACGGCCGGGATCGAGGCCGGCGTGAACTTGCGGCGCCGTCCCGCGATCAGCTCGGCCACCATCTCGCCTTGCGCCATCGCGCGATGCGCGAGCATCGGCTCGCCGGCGACGTCGCCGATTGCCCATACGTTGCGCATCGACGTCCGGCATTCGTCGTCGATGCGCAGCGCGCGGCCGTTGCGATCGAGCGGCATCGATTCGAGCCCGAAGCCGTCGACGCGCGGCCGGCGGCCGACCGCGACCAGCACGCGATCGGCCGGCAGGGTTTTCTCCGCGCCGTCGGGTGCCTGCACGCGCACCGCGCCGTCGCTCGCGAGGCCCAGCACCTTGTGGCCCGTCCATAGCCCGACGCCGAGCCGCGCGAGCGAATCGGCGACCGGCTTCGCGAGTTCCGCGTCGTATGCGGGCAGCACGCGCTCGGCCGCCTCGACGATGCTGACGTCGACGCCGAGCTTGCGATAGACGAATCCGAGTTCGAGCCCGATGTAGCCGGCACCGACGACGACCAGCCGCTTCGGCAACGACGCGGGCGACAGCGCCTCGGTCGACGAGACGACGTGGCCGCCGAACGGCATCGACGGCAGCGCGACCGGCTCCGAACCCGTCGCGAGCAACAGGTGCTCGCAGGCGATCCGCGTCGTGTGGTCGCCGGCGACGACGTCGACCGTCTTGCCGTCGACGACGCGCGCGTCGCCGTGCAGCACGCGCACGCCGTGCTTCTTCAGCAGCGCGCCGACGCCGCGCGTGAGCCGCTCGACGATGCCGTCCTTCCATGCGACGCTTTTCGCGATGTCGATCTCCGGCGCGCGCACGCGAATCCCGAGCATCCCCTCGCCGGCCTGCCCGCGCGCCTGCTCGAACGCATCGGCGACATGGATCAGCGCCTTCGACGGAATGCAGCCGATGTTCAGGCACGTGCCGCCGAGCCGGTCGCGCTCGACGAGCACCGTCGGAATGCCGAGCTGCCCCGCGCGAATCGCGGCGACGTAACCGCCCGGCCCGCCGCCGATCACGAGCAGCGTGGTGTGTTCGTTCTTCATCGGGCTCACTCCACGAACAGCAGCGCCGGGCGCTCGAGCACCTCGCGCACGGCCTGGATGAATTCTGCCGCGTCCGCGCCGTCGACGACGCGATGGTCGAACGACGACGACAGGTTCATCATCTTGCGCGCGACGATCGCGCCGTCGCGGATCATCGGCCGCTCGACGATCCGGTTCACGCCGACGATGCCGACCTCGGGATGGTTGATGACCGGCGTCGACACGATGCCGCCGAGCGCGCCGAGGCTCGAGATCGTGATCGTCGAGCCGGTCAGCTCGTCGCGCTGCGCGCGGTTCGCGCGCACCGCGTCGGCGAGCCGCGCGATTTCCGCCGAGATCGACCATACGTCGCGCGCCTCCGCATGACGCAGCACCGGCACCGTGAGGCCGCCGTCCGTCTGCGTCGCGACGCCCATGTGCACCGCGCCGTATTGCGTGACGACACCGGCTTCGTCGTCGTAGCGCGCGTTGATCTGCGGGAAGTCGCGCAGCGCGATCACCATCGCGCGGATCAGCAGCGGCAGCGGCGTGAGCCGGCCGCGCGTGTCGCCGTGGCGCCGGTTCAGCTCGGCGCGCAGCGCTTCGAGCTCGGTGACGTCGATCTCCTCGACGTAGCTGAAGTGCGGAATGCGGCGCTTCGCTTCCTGCATCTTGCGCGCGATCGCGCGCCGCAGGCCAATCACCGGCACCTCGGTTGCGTCGTTGCGCTCGGCGTAGCCGCGCGCTTGCGATCCGCGCGCGGCGCCGCCGCCCGTGCGCGCATACGCGTCGAGGTCCGCATGCAGGATCCGCCCGGCCTCGCCGGTGCCGCGCACGTAGCGCAGCTCGATGCCCATGTCCCACGCGCGCTGGCGCACCGCCGGCGACGCGAGCGGCCGTTCGCCCGGCGCGAGCGCCGCGCGCGGCGGCGCCGCATGTTCCGCGCGGCGCGGCTCGGCCGGCGCGCGGGACGCGGCGTGCGTCGCTGCCTTCGACGACGCATGTGTTTCGGATCCCTCATCGATAGAAGATGAATCGGCAGGCACGTCGACCGCCGCCGGTCGCTGCGTCGCATCCCGGCCTGCATCGTGTGCTTTCGTGCCCGATTTCAGGTTGCCGTCGCCTTCGACTTCGAGACGAATCAGCTCGCTGCCGACCGCCATCATCTCGCCGATCCGGCCGCCGAGCTCCAGCACCTTGCCCGCCACCGGCGACGGAATCTCCACCGCCGCCTTGTCGGTCATCACATCGGCGAGCGGCTGGTCTTCGGCGATCGTCTGCCCCGGTTGCACGTGCCAGGCCACCAGCTCGACCTCGGCGATCCCTTCGCCGATATCCGGCATCTTGATGACATGAATCCCCATCTCAGGCCTCCATCACGCGTCGCAACGCTTCGCCGACCCGGGCCGGCCCGGGGAAATACGCCCATTCCTGCGCGTGCGGATATGGCGTGTCCCAGCCCGTCGTCCGCTCGACCGGTGCCTCCAGATGGTAGAAGCAGTGTTCCTGGACGAGCGACACCAGCTCCGCACCGTAGCCGCAGGTGCGCGTCGCCTCGTGCACCACCACGCAGCGGCCGGTCTTGCGCACCGACGCGACGATCGTGTCGAGATCGACCGGCCACAGCGTGCGCAGGTCGATCACTTCCGCATCGATGCCGGTCTCCTCGGCGGCCGCCAGCGACACGTGGACGGTCGTGCCGTACGTCAGCACCGTCACGTCGTTGCCGGGCCGCACGACGGCGGCCGTGTCGAGCGGCACCGTGTAATAGCCTTCCGGCACCTCGCTGCCCGGATGCTTGAGCCACGACGTGACCGGACGCTCGTGATGGCCGTCGAACGGCCCGTTGTACAGGCGTTTCGGCTCGAGGAAGATCACCGGATCGTCGTTCTCGATCGACGCGATCAGGAGTCCTTTCGCGTCGTACGGATTCGACGGCATCACCGTGCGCAGTCCGCAGACTTGCGTGAACATCGCCTCCGGGCTCTGGCTGTGCGTCTGGCCGCCGTAGATGCCGCCGCCGCACGGCATCCGGATCGTCATCGGCGCGGTGAACTGGCCCGCCGAGCGATAGCGCAGCCGCGCGCCTTCCGACACGATCTGGTCGGAGGCCGGGTAGAAGTAGTCCGCGAACTGGATCTCGCAGACCGGCCGCAAGCCATACGCGCCCATCCCGACCGCAGCGCCCACGATCCCGCCTTCCGAGATCGGCGCGTCGAACACGCGCGACTTGCCGTACTTGGCCTGCAGCCCCTCGGTGCAGCGGAACACGCCGCCGAAGTAGCCGACGTCCTGCCCGAACACGACCACGTCGTCGTCGCGGCCGAGCATCACGTCCATCGCGGAGCGCAGCGCCTGGATCATCGTCATCGGCTGGGCCGATGCCGTCGTTGTTTCATGTTGCGCCATGATCACGCTCCCAGTTCCTGGCGCTGACGGCGCAGATGCGCGGGCAGCTCCTTGTACACGTCGTCGAACATCGACGCGGGCGACGGAATGCGGTCGTCGGCCAGCGTCCCGAACTTCTCCGCCTCCTTCTGCGCGGCGATCACCTCGGCTTCCAGTTCGGCCGTGAGCGCATCGTGCGCGCTGTCCGACCAGATGCCCTTCGCGATCAGGTGCTGCTTGAAGCGGGCGATCGGATCGCCGAGCGGGAAATGGGCCCAGTCGTCGGCCGGCCGGTATTTGGTCGGATCGTCCGACGTCGAATGCGCGCCGGCGCGATAGGTGACCCACTCGATCAAGGTCGGGCCGAGATTGCGGCGCGCGCGTTCGGCGGCCCAGGTCGACGCCGCGTAGATCGCGAGGAAGTCGTTGCCGTCGACGCGCAGCGAAGCGATGCCGCAGCCGACGCCGCGCCCGGCGAAGGTCGTCCCCTCGCCGCCCGCGATCGCCTGGAACGTCGAGATCGCCCACTGGTTGTTGACGACGTTCAGCACGACCGGCGCGCGATACACGTGCGCGAACGTCAGCGCGGTGTGGAAGTCGGCTTCCGCGGTCGCGCCGTCGCCGATCCAGGCGGACGCGATCTTCGTGTCGCCCTTGATCGCCGACGCCATCGCCCAGCCGACCGCCTGGATGAACTGCGTCGCGAGATTGCCGGAGATCGAGAAGAAGCCGGCTTCGCGGTCCGAGTACATCACCGGAAGCTGGCGCCCCTTCAGCGGGTCGCCTTCGTTCGACATCAGCTGGCAGATCATCCGTTCGAGCGGCACGTCGCGCGCGATCAGGATGCTTTGCTGGCGGTAGGTCGGGAAGCACATGTCGCCGTGACGCAGCGCCATCGCATGCGCGGCGCCGATCGCCTCTTCGCCGAGGCTCAACATGTAGAAGGAGATTTTCTTCTGACGCTGCGCGATCATCATCCGCGCGTCGAAGATGCGGGTCTTCAGCATCGCGCGCATCCCGGCGATCAGGCGCGCATCGTCGAGATCCGGCGCCCACGGGCCGAGGGCTTCGCCGTGATCGTCGAGCACGCGCACCAGGCTGCGGGCGAGATGGGCGGTGTCCGCCGGCGCTACGTCGATCGGCGGGCGGCGAACCGCGCCGGCCGGCGATAGATGCAGATAGGAAAAATCCGTCTTGCAGCCCGGGCGCCCGGTGGGCTCCGGCACATGCAGACGCAATGGCTCTGACAGGCTCATCGTGTCGTCTCCACGCTCGATTGTGTCTCACGCTGATTGGAACGCGCGGCCGGTTGCCGGCTCACGCGCGGGCTGGCACGCGGATAAGCACGCCAACCTTGGGAATGTATGCCTTGCAGTGCCGGACGTCGATGCCCAACCCGCTCGTTCGGGGTGAGCAGATTTGCCATGGCGGCGACGATGGGCGAGCGGCGTTGCCGGTGGGTTTGAAGGACGGTTGCGTGTGCTGCGATGCGTCAATGCGTCGGGGAGCGCGGAATCGATGCGCGTCTGTCACGCGTGTCGGAGGGTACGAAGCGAAAGACCCCGCGAAATCCTGGATTTCGGCGGGGTCTTTGTCTTTGTCGGTGCGCGTCCGCGTGCTTCAGCGCTCGCGCGCCGGATCGTTCCGGCGCGCGATGGACGCGATGGCGCGACGCGTCGATGATGCGATGCGTCACGCGTCGGGGCGCGCGATGTCGAAGCGGCTGTCGGGCGTCACGTGCACATAGGCGGACGGGCCGCCCGCACGCAGAATGATGCCCGCGCCGAACGTGTCGAAGAGGCCGTCCTTCAGCAGGTCGTGACGGATATGCACGGCGACGACCTCGCCCAGCACCAGCGTGGCCGGCGTCTCGACGCCGCGGTGATCGCGAAGCCGGATCACGTCGGTCACCTTGCATTCGAAGTTGACGCCGCTTTCCGCCACGCGCGGCACGCCGACGAGGCGCGACGGAATCGCGGTCAGGCCGCCGAGTTCGAATTCGTCGACGTCGTACGGCACTGCGGCACAGGTCTGGTTCATCCGGTCGGCGAGGTCGCGCGTCGCGAGGTTCCAGACGAACTCGCCGGTTTCCTGCACGTTGCGCAGGCTGTCCTTCGCGGCCGTGCTCGAAAAGCCGATGATCGGCGGACGATAGTTGAATGCGTTGAAGAAACTGTACGGCGCGAGGTTGAGCGTGCCGTCGTTGCCGCGGGAGGAAATCCAGCCGATCGGGCGCGGGCCCACGATCGCGTTCAAGGGATCGTGCGGCAGCCCGTGGCCTTGCGACGGTTCGTAATAGTGGTAGTTCGAGTCGGTCATGGCGGGTGGTCTTGCGGGAGGGAAACGTCGTTTGATTCCATCGGCCGCGTCACGTGCGGCGACGGTGGTGGCGACGGCCTGTGCGACGTAGGTGCCAAGTATCA
Organism: Burkholderia sp. Bp9090; assembly: GCF_003857985.1. Taxonomy (NCBI): domain Bacteria; kingdom Pseudomonadati; phylum Pseudomonadota; class Betaproteobacteria; order Burkholderiales; family Burkholderiaceae; genus Burkholderia; species Burkholderia sp. Bp9090. Next base: position 46,975 of record NZ_QTPV01000011.1, on the reverse strand, counting down.
CATGGCGGCGCTTTCGTCGCAGCGAAGTGGCCCGCCATGGCCTGGCGAGCCGACATTTCCCTTCAAGCCCGCAATTCAGGACTTTTTTACCCGCACATGACCGATAACCGCCCGGATAGCAGCGTCAGAAATGATGCAGCAGCGCGACACGCGCGACGTATTGATTCGGGCCTGACGAGATATCGGCGGCGCCCGGAATGTACGCGTAGTCGAAGTCGGTTCCAGTGTGCGCGTTCAGCGCATGCTGATAGACACCTTCGACGAACACCGACGTGCGTTTCGACAAGTCGTAGTTCAGCTTCGCGCTCAGTTGATGCCACTTCGGATTGAACGCGCCGACCGTCGACGCGACGCGGGCCTGCGTGTACGTGTATGCCGCGCCGACATAGAACGCCGTCGTGAAGTGATAGAGGCCGTTCACCTCGAAGTTGTCGAATTTCCACGACTTCCACGCACCGCCCGCCGGCTGCGTCGTACCGGTGAAATACGCGTTCGAAGTCGGATCGTAGACGTCGACGTGCGAATACGTGAATCCCACGAGGGCATTCGAGAACGCATAATTCACGCCGATGCCGATGTTCTGCTGCGACGATGCATCGAACGTGTTGTCGCCGGTGATCGCCCCGTTCGAATCGGCATTGCGTGCGTTGTTGATCTTCAAATACGAGGCGCCGACCGTCAGCCCGCCCTGCTGGTATTGCAGCGCGGCGCCATATAGACGGTTGTTCGCGAAGCCGCCCGCCTGATTGCTGAATCCATACATCGCCTCCGCGGTAACGCCGTGCCATACAGGCGACACGTACTTGACCGCATTGTTCACGCGGAACGAGTAGTCGGTGTTGTCGTTGTCGTACGGATGCGAGAACAGGTAGCCGGTCCAGTTGCCGTTTGCGGTGAGCGGCGAGAAGATGTCGACGCTCGGATCGTACTGACGACCGAACGTCAGGGTGCCGTATCGGTCCGACGCGATGCCGACGAACGCCTGACGGCCGAATTCCCGGCCGCCCTGGCTCATTTTTCCGTTGTTGACGTCGAAGCCGCTCTCGAGTGTGAAAATCGCCTGGTAGCCTGCGCCGAGGTCTTCGGTGCCCTTGATGCCCCAGCGGCTGCCGTAGTCGTAGCCGCTTTGCAGTTGCACGGTGCCGTGGCCGCGTGCGTTGCTCGTGTAGTTGATACCGTCCTCGATCTTGCCGTACAGCGTCACGCTGCTTTGTGCATGCGCCGCGGCAGCAAGCAAGGCGGCGGGTGCGATGATCCCCAAACGCATGTTCATGACGATTTACCCCCAGGTCTTTCGTTTGCTGGTCGCAACGGTTGCGTGCTGCGAATGTGCGTCGCATCGATGTTTCCCCGCGATGCGACGGGCGCAGTGTAATGAGCCGTTTTTCTACTGTTAGTGGCCTGCAGCGGAAAGGTGCTCTCCAAAACGCGGGCTATTTTTCGGTTCGGAAAGTGGATAGCCGGGTGTCGAAGCGCGCTTCATTCGGGCGACGCGTGGACGCAGGAAGCCAATCCCGGCGAATCGATATTTCAATCGCCGGTGCTGTTGGCAAGCGGTGGTGATCTGCAGGAACAGGCCGCCACATCGCAGCACGGCCTGAAAACAAAAAACCCGCGAGCGGCTTGTTTCTCGCGGGTTTTCGGAACGTCATGGAATCGCATGGAAGCGATCTTGGTGCCGGGGACCGGACTCGAACCGGCAAGCCAGTTAAGGCGGCGGATTTTCGTCACACTGCTTCTTTCAAAGCCGGCGTCGTCGAAACGAAGCCGTTCGTGCGCTGGACTATGCCTTCGCCGTCGCGCGCGGGCGGTATTACCGCCCGTGCGCCTTAGGCGCCCCCCGTCTAGTCTCTACACCTTCCTCGCTGCAGTCGTACCGCGAGGCTTGGCTCGGCGTTGCCTCGACGCACGGCGCGCGTCAGGGGTTTCACCGAATTTGAAGGGTTCTGCACCGGTCGTTTCCGGCCGGGCACTCAATCGTTTAAGTCCGCTATGTTTACCAATTTCATCACCCCGGCAAAAGGGCGGACGCGATTCTACCATTGCTTGCGCATGCATTAGCTGATTCGCGCGCATTGCATCGCGATGCAGCATGTCGGCCTGCCCTGTCCATACCCGAACTCGAGCGCCGCAATCGACGTCGGCGCGACACCGTCGCCGATTTCCCCCCGCGCCGCAGCATCCGCCGATACAATCGAATCCGCCCCGCTCGCCGGGCGCCAACCGTCTGATGTTTGTATCGCATCTTTTACGAAACAGACGTCTCGTCAGTCATCGCGAAGTCACAAACGCTTTCGATAATTCTCCCGTCGAAAACGTTTACATCGCGTAACTTCATGCCCCCGACCATCAAGGACGTCGCCGCGCTCGCCGGCTTCTCGATCGCCACCGTCTCGCGTGCGATCAACGCGCCGCATACCGTCAGCCCCGCCACGCTGGCGACCATCCGCACCGCCATCGACACGCTGCAGTTCCGCCCGAGCCCGCTCGGCCGGCAGTTGCGCGGCGAGCGCACGCGGCTCGTCGGCGTCGTCCTGCCGACGCTGTCGAACCCGGTATTCGCCGACTGCCTGCAGGGCATCGACGAACTCGCGACCGCGGCCGGCTTCAAGCTGATCCTGATGACGACCGAATACGACGCGGCGCGCGAGCGCCACGCGATCGAGACGCTGCGCGAGCAGCGCGTCGAGGGGCTGATCCTGACCGTCGCCGATGCGGACACGCATCCGCTGCTCGACATGCTCGACCGCGACGGCCCGCACTACGTGCTGATGCACAACGACACGCAACGCCGCCCGTCGGTGTCGGTCGACAACCGCAGCGCCGCCTATGACGGCGTGCGCATGCTGACGGCACGCGGTCATCGCCGCGTGCTGATGCTGGCCGGTTCGCTCGCCGCGTCGGATCGCGCTCGCCAGCGCCATCTCGGCTACGCGCAGGCGCTCGAGGAGGCCGGCGTCGCGACGCTGCCGCCGGTCGAGGTCGACTTCAACGCGGCCGAACTGCCCGACGCGGTGCTCGCGCACCTCACCGCGCGAGCCACGCGCCCGACCGCCCTCTTCTGCAGCAACGACCTGCTCGCGATGGTCGTGATGCGCGGCCTGCGCCGCGCGGGCTTCTCGATTCCCGACGACCTGTCGGTGCTCGGCTTCGACGGCATCGCGATCGGCGAGCTGCTCGCACCGCCGCTCGCGAGCGTCGCGACGCCGAACCAGGACATCGGCCGCCATGCATGGCAGCGCCTCGTCGAATGCATCGGCGGCGCGACGATCGAGCGCACGTCGCTGATCCTGCCGCATACGGTGCGCGACGGCGCGACGGTCGCGCCGCCGGCCGCCGACCTGCAGTTGCACCAAGCCTGAACGCGCGCGCCGCGCCATCGTGCACGGCGCGCGCAAGCTACCCCGACCCCGCCCGGAGATCCACCGTGTCCTTTCGCCTGACCTCGCTGCTGCGCGTGCTCGCAGCCCCCGTCGCCTGCGCCGCGCTCGTCGCGTTCGCACCCGCGGCCCATGCCGACGAATCCGCGATCTGCTACAACTGCCCGCCCGAATGGGCCGACTGGGCCGCGCAGATCGCGGCGATCAAGCAGAAAACCGGCATCCGCGTGCCGTTCGACAACAAGAACTCGGGCCAGGCGATCGCGCAGCTGATCGCCGAGCAGAAGAGCCCGGTCGCCGACGTCGTCTATCTCGGCGTGTCGTCGGCGTTCCAGGCGAAGGACAAGGGCGTGATCGCGCCGTACAAGCCCGCGCACTGGAACGACATCCCCGCGAACCTGAAGGACCCGCAGGGCTACTGGTTCGCGATCCACTCGGGCACGCTCGGCTTCTTCGTGAACAAGGACGCGCTCGACGGCAAGCCGGTCCCGCGCTCGTGGGCCGACCTGCTGAAGCCCGAATACAAGGGCATGGTCGGCTACCTCGATCCGTCGAGCGCGTTCGTCGGCTATGCAGGCGCCGTGGCCGTCAACCAGGCGCTCGGCGGCAGCCTCGACGACTTCAAGCCGGGGCTCGACTGGTTCCGCAAGCTGAAGGCGAACGCGCCGATCGTGCCGAAGCAGACCGCGTATGCGCGCGTGCTGTCCGGCGAGATTCCGATCCTGCTCGACTACGACTTCGACGCGTATCGCGCGAAGTACAAGGATCACGCGAACGTCGAGTTCGTGATTCCGAAGGAAGGCACGATCGCGGTGCCGTACGTGATGAGCCTCGTGAAGGGTGCGCCGCACGACGTGAACGGCAGGAAGGTGCTCGACTTCGTGCTGTCCGACGAAGGCCAGAAGCTGTGGGCCAATGCGTACCTGCGTCCGGTGCGCGCGCAGACGCTCGGCGCCGACGTCGCCGCGAAGTTCCTGCCGGCGAGCGAATATGCCCGGGCGAAATCGGTCGACTTCGGCAAGATGGCGGCCGGCCAGCAAGCGTTCGGCCAGCAATACCTGCAAGTGATGCAGTAAGCGCCGGACCCACGCCATGCTCGACCTGACTTTCCCGCTGCGCTGGCGCGTCGCCCTCGTCGCGCCGGCGCTCGCGGTGTTCGCCGCGTTCTGGCTGCTGCCGATGGCGGCGCTCGTGCGGGTGTCCGCCGACGGCGCGTTCTTCACGCAGTACGCGGCGCTGCTCGGCAACGCGCGTTACATGACGAGCCTCGGCGAAACGATAGCGTTGTCGGCCGGCGTCACGCTCGCGACGCTGGCGCTGTCGACGATCTCGGGCCTGCTGCTCGCGCGCCGCGAATTCGCCGGCAAGCGCGTGCTGCTCGCGCTGCTCACCTTTCCGCTCGCGTTCCCGGGCGTCGTGGTCGGCTTCATGGTGATCATGCTCGCCGGCCGGCAGGGGCTGATCGGGATGCTGTCCGCGAAGCTGACCGGCGACAAGTGGGTGTTCGCGTATTCGGTCGCCGGGCTGTTCGTCGGCTACCTGTACTTCTCGATCCCGCGCGTGATCGTCACCGTGATCGCGGCCGCGTCGAAGCTCGACGCGTCGCTCGAGGAAGCCGCGCGCTCGCTCGGCGCGTCGCCGTGGCGCATCTTCGTCGACATCGTCCTGCCGGCGCTCGCGCCGGGCCTGGTCGCGGCCGGCGCGATCTGCTTCGCGACCGCGATGGGCGCGTTCGGCACCGCCTTCACGCTCGCCACCGACCTGAACGTGCTGCCGATGACGATCTACACCGAGTTCACGCTGAACGCGAACATCGCGACGGCCGCCGGCCTGTCGATCGTGCTCGGCATCGTCACATGGGCCGTGCTCGCGCTCGCGCGCCGGTTCACCGGTCACACCGCCGCCGCCGCGGCCTGAGGATTCCTTCATGCAATCGCTTTCCGGTTCGTCCGCGCCGTCGCCGGCCCCCGCTCCGTCGCATGCGAACGGCGCCGCCCGACGCGCGCCGCGCGTGTCGGGCGCGCGCGCGATCGCCGCGCTGCAATGGGGCGTCACGCTGCTGCTGTGCGCGTTCCTGATCGTGCCCGTCGTGATGTCGGTACTCGCGGGCCTCACCGTCAACTATTTCCGCGGGCTGTCGAGCGGCCTCACGCTGCGCTGGCTCGAACAGGTGTGGCAGCAGTACCAGGGCTCGGTCGCGCTGTCGCTCGGCGTCGCGTTCGCGACGCTCGCGATCGTGCTCGCCGTCGGCGTGCCGGCCGGCTATGCGCTCGCGCGCAGCAAGAGCCGCGTCGCCCGCGTGATCGAGGAAGCGCTCGTGCTGCCGGTCGCGCTGCCGGGCCTCGCGTCGGCGCTCGCGCTGCTGGTCGTGTACGGCGGCTTCACCGCGTTCCGGATGAGCCTGTGGTTCATCGTCGTCGGCCACGTCGTGTTCACGCTGCCGTTCATGGTGCGCGCGGTCGCGGCGGTCGCCGCCGGCGCCGACCTGCGCACGCTCGAGGAAGGCGCGGCGAGCCTCGGTGCGTCGTTCGTCACGCGCTTCGTCACGATCGTGCTGCCGAACCTGCGCCCAGGCATCGTCGCGGGCGCGCTCGCGGTGCTCACGCTGTCGATCGGCGAATTCAACCTGACCTGGATGCTGCATACGCCCGACACGAAGACGCTGCCCGTCGGGCTCGCCGATACCTACGCGTCGCTGCGCCTCGAAGTCGGCAGCGCGTACACGATCGTGTTCCTGCTGATGACGCTGCCGCTCCTCGTCGCGATGCAGTGGCTCGGCGTCGATCCGTCCGGCACGCGCGCGCTGAAGCGTCGCCCGCGCTGACCCTGCGCTGACTTTACCCTTCCCATGAAACTCGATTCCACCCCCATCACCCTGACCCGCTGCGCGAAGACGTTCCGCGGCACGCGCGTGCTCGAACCGCTCGACCTGTCGATCGGCGCGGGCGAGACGCTCGTGCTGCTCGGCCCGTCGGGCTGCGGCAAGACGACGACGCTGCGCCTGATCGCGGGCCTCGACACGCCGGATGCCGGCGGCACGATCCGGTTCGGCGGCGACGACGTGACCGCGCTGCCGATCGAGCGCCGCCAGGTCGGCATGGTGTTCCAGAACTACGCGCTGTTCCCGAACCTCACGGTGCGCGGCAACGTCGGCTACGGACTGAAGATCCGCAAGACCGAGCCGCGCGCGCTGCGCGAACGCGTCGACGAGTTGCTCGCGATGATGCGGCTCGACGCGCATGCGGACAAACCCATCGATCAGCTGTCCGGCGGCCAGCGCCAGCGGGTCGCGCTGGCGCGGGCGCTCGCGGTGCGCCCGCGCGTGCTGCTGCTCGACGAGCCGCTGACCGCGCTCGACGCGAAGCTGCGCGACGTGCTGCGCCGCGAGATGAATACGCTGTTGCGCGAGCTCGGCGTGACGACCGTCTACGTCACGCACGACCAGGCCGAGGCGATGGAGCTCGGCGACCGGATCGTCGTGATGGGCGCGGGCCGCATCGAGCAGATCGGCACCCCGCGCGACATCTACTACCGCCCGGCGAACCGCACGGTCGCGCAGTTCATCGGCACGCTGAACCGGCTTGCAGGACAATGGCAGGACGGCGCGCTCGTGACGACGGGGGGCGCGATCGTCACGCCGCATGCCGCCGACGAGTGGTTCTTCCGTCCGGAGGATGCGCAGCTCGCCGATCCCGCGCATGCGCCGCTGCGCGGCGCGATCGGTGCGTGCGCGTTCCTCGGCGAACGCACGCGGCTCACGATCGAGCATGCGGCACCCGACGCGCTCGTGATCGACGTGCCGGGCCGCATCGAGCTCGCGCGCGGCACGGCGGTCGGCCTCACGATCGCGCCGGAAGGCCTGATCGCGCTCGCCGCGTAACACCGCCCCACGATAACCACACATTCCGAGGAACGACGATGCTGCTTGCTCAAATCAGCGATCTCCACATCAAGCGCCCGGGCCAGCTCGCGTACCGACGCGTCGACACGGCCGCCGCGCTCGCGCGCTGCATCGCGAAGCTGAACGCGCTGGTGCCGCGCCCCGACGCGGTGCTCGTCACCGGCGACCTGACCGACTTCGGCCACGACGACGAATACCGCCACCTGCGCGACCTGCTCGCGCCGCTCGAGATTCCGTATTACCTGATGGTCGGCAATCACGACGATCGTGCGGGGTTGCGCCGCGCGTTCGCCGATCGTCCAGAATTGCAGGACGGCGAGTTCGTGCAGTACGCGCTCGACGTCGGCGCCGTGCGCGTGCTCGCACTCGATTCGCAGGTGCCCGGCACGAGCCATGGCGACCTGTGCGATGCGCGGCTCGCGTGGCTCACCGCGCAACTCGACGCCGCGCGCGACCGGCCGGTGATCGTCGCGCTGCATCACCCGCCGTTCGTGTCCGGGATCGGACATATGGACGCGCTGCGCCTCGCGCCCGCCGCCGCCACGAAACTCGACGCGCTGCTGCGGCGCTATCCGAACGTCGAGCGCGTGCTGTGCGGCCACGTGCACCGGACGATGTTCACGCGCTTCGGCGGCACGCTCGCATCGGCCGTGCCGGCGCCCGCGCACCAGGTCGCGTTCGATTTGCGAGCGGACGCGCCGTCCGCGTTCCGGCTCGAGCCGCCCGCGTTCGCGGTGCACGTCCATACGCCGGACACGGGAATGACGTCCCACCACGTGTACGTGGACGAAGGCGACGGGCCGTATCCGTTCTATGAGCCGAGCGGGGAACTGGTCGACTGACCGTACGCAATCGCGGATGCATGACGAGCGGCTGCGGCCGGTCGGGGCCGCGTCGAATGATTGCGGTTGATTGCGGTTGATTGCGGCTGAGCGCGGCCCGCCATGCTGCGATCGCGCCAGCCGCGCAGCCGACCGCGCTTCTGCGCTTCTGCGCTTCTGCGCTTCTGCGCTTCTGCGCTTCTGGGCTTCTGGGCTTCTGGGCTTCTGGGCTTCTGACCGCTGGGCCCGCTGAACCGCTGAGCCGTTGGGCCGTTGGGCCGTTGGGCCGTTGGGCCGTTGGGCCGTTGGGCCGCTGGGCCGCTGGGCCGCTGGGCCGCTGGGCCGCTGGGCCGCTGGGCCGCTGGGCCGCAGCGCCGCAGCGCCGCAGCACCGCAGCACCGCAGCACCGCCGGCACGATTCCCGGTGCTCCGGTATGATCGGCACGCTCGCTCGGCGCCCGGCCGCCTGCGCCACCAATGCCGCGCCGCGCGCCACGCCGCCCAACTCCGTTCCGTTGCCGCCATGTCCGCCGCCTCCACCGACCGTCCGACCGACGCCGCCTCGCCCCACTACTCGCGCAGCCTGCTGTTGCTGCTCGCGACGATCGCGGGCGTATCGGTCGCGAACATCTACTACAACCAGCCGCTGCTCGACAGCTTCCGCTCGGCCTTCCCGGACGGCGCGTCGTGGATCGGCGCGGTGCCGACCGCGACGCAGCTCGGCTATGCGGCCGGGATGTTCCTGCTCGCGCCGCTCGGCGACCGCTTCGATCGCCGCGGGCTGATCCTGATGCAGATCGCGGGCCTGTCGATCGCGCTGATCGTGGCCGCGGCCGCGCCGTCGCTGGCGGTGCTGGCCGTGGCGAGCCTTGCGATCGGCGTGCTCGCGACGATCGCGCAGCAGGCCGTGCCGTTCGCGGCCGAGATCGCGCCGCCGGCCGAGCGCGGGCATGCGGTCGGCACCGTGATGAGCGGCCTGCTGCTCGGCATCCTGCTGGCGCGCACGGCGGCCGGCTTCGTCGCCGAATATTTCGGCTGGCGGGCGGTGTTCGGCGCGTCGGTCGCGGCGCTCGTCGCGCTGGCCGCGGTGATCGTGATGCGGCTGCCGCGCAGCTCGCCGACGTCGACGCTGCCGTACGGCAAGCTGCTCGGCTCGATGTGGCACCTGGCGGTCGAACTGCGCGGGCTGCGCGAGGCGTCGCTGACGGGCGCCGCGCTGTTCGCCGCGTTCAGCGCGTTCTGGCCGGTGCTCACGCTGCTGCTCGCCGGTGCGCCGTTCCACCTCGGCCCGCAGGCCGCAGGGCTGTTCGGCATCGTCGGCGCGGCCGGTGCGCTGGCTGCACCGTACGCGGGCCGTTTCGCGGACACGCGCGGCCCGCGCGCGATCATCTCGCTCGCGATCGCGCTGCTCGCGGCGTCGTTCGTGATTTTTGCGCTGTCGGGGACGAGCCTCGTCGGGCTCGTGATCGGCGTGATCGTGCTGGATGTCGGCGTGCAGGCCGCGCAGATCTCGAACCAGTCGCGCATCTACGCGCTGAAGCCCGAGGCGCGCAGCCGCGTGAACACCGTGTACATGGTGTGCTACTTCATCGGCGGCGCGCTCGGCTCGTCGGCCGGCGTCGCGGCGTGGCACGCCTTTGGCTGGATCGGCATGTGCGCGGCCGGCCTGCTGTTTACCGCACTCGCCGGCTGGTCCCACCATCGCGGCGCACGTCGCGACTGAACGCCGCGTCGCGCACCGGCGTCATGCGTCGGCCCGCGACGCGGCCGGATTGACGGCCGGCGGCGGCGTGAATGCCTGCGCGGGATCCATGACCGCGGCCGGGTCCACGACGGCGGCCGGTGCGGGCACCGCAAGCGGTACCGCGGAAGGCGCGAGGATCGGCGCCGGCTCCGGCATCGCCGCCTGAGCCGGTACTGACGCCGCATCCGCCGTCGATTCGGCGGCGACGGTTGCCGCGGTCGCCACGGTCACCACGCCCGGCGCGGCATCGGCCGCCGCGCGCGCCGCGGGCCGGCGCGCGGGATCGAACAGGAACGACAGCCCGACGCTGCCGAGGATCGCGACGGTGGCGACCACGGTTGCCGTCGTCACGGGCTCGCCGAGCATCAGCGCGCCGAGCGCGACCGCGACGATCGGGTTCACATACATGCAGCTGCTCGCGATGATCGGGCTCGTGTGGCGAATCAGGTAGCCGTACGCGACGTACGCGGCCATCGTGCAGAACACCATCAGGTACACGAACGCGAACACCGGCGCGACCGCGACCTGCTCGATGCGCTCGCCCATCAGCCACGCCCCGATCGTGGACATCAACCCGCCCAGGCCGATCTGCAGCGACGTCGACAGGAACAGGTCGGACGGCAGCTTGAGCCGCGTCGCGAGATGCGCGCCGCCCGCCCAGAACAGCGCGCCGGCCAGCACGCAGATCGTGCCGAGCGCCGAGTTCGCGGCGGCCGCGCCGCCCGAATTCAGCACGACGATGCCGACCATCCCGAGCGCGACGGCCGCCCACTCGCCCTTCGTCACCGCGCGCCCGGCGACCGCCGCGATCACGGTCGCGAACAGCGGCACCGTCGCGACCATCACCGCGGCCGAGCCGCTGCTGACCGTGCGCATCCCGAGCGCGATCGTGCCCGACGACAGCGCGACCAGCATCGTGCCGACGATCGCCGAGTTGCGGATTTCGAGCAGCGTCGGCCATTCGGGCTTGCGCCGCAGCGCGAAGATGAACAGGCCGATCCCGCCGAGCAGGTTGCGCAGCCCCGACAGCAGCAGCGGCGGGAACGACTGCAGCGCGAAATGCAGGCCGCTGTAGGTCGAACCCCAGACGAAATAGATGAAGACGAGGGCGAGCGCGACGCGGCCGCCGCGGCTTTGCGGCAGGCGGATCCGGATCGGCAGGCGGGCGAGGAAATCGAGGAGGCGGTCGAGCGGGGTCATCGTTCAGCCCGCCCGCACGACGTGTCGCGTGCTCCGCTGAAAGACGCCGGAGAGACCGGCAAACGGCCCTGACTGGACCGGGAAGGCGGAGACGGACGTGCGGAACGACATGGCAGTGCGAACGGCGACGAATAAGAACCGGCAAGCGGCGGCAGAGGGTCGAAAAGCGGGCGCGAGCCGCTTCGGCTGCGCACGCTCGGCATTATGGCATCAAGGATTCGAAAGCATCATCAGACCAGTCTGAAAGCTCATCCACTGATGTTTCGGCGCGACATTTGTCGGCATCCGGACCAACCGGATCGGGAGCCGGATACGCGCGGCGCGGGCGTCGCGCGGGCCGCCCGGCATCCCGTCCTGCAGCAGCGATCGCTCCATCGGCCTGATGGCCGGTCATGCGCTTCAGCGGTCGCTTCGCGCTTATGGTGATGATCGGTGACGGTCGGCAGGCGCATCCGGCCGCCGACATTCGCCCTTTCGACCCGCACACCACCAATACAAAATTTTGTATAATTCCACCATTCTTCCGCCGAAGCCCGTCGTGTTCGTCGGCACCGCACTCGACGACTTGCGCGGCTTTCCGCTTCTCGCGCGCCGCGAAGCCGGCCACCAGATCGACCAGGTGCAGCGCGGCCTCGCGCCCGACGACTGGAAGCCGATGCGCACCGTCGGCCCGGGCGTGCGGGAAATTCGCCTGCGCGACGCGAGCGGTGCGTTCCGGATCGTCTACGTCGCGACCTTCGCCGACGCGATCTACGTGCTGCATTGCTTCCGCAAGCAGTCGGCACGCACCTGCAAGACCGATATCGACCTGGCGGCCCGACGCTACCGGGCGCTGATGATGGAGAGGAAACGATGAGCAACGAACGTCATGCGAGCGTCTGGGACGCACTCGAAGGCCGGCCGGCCGAAGCCGAGAACATGAAGCTGCGCTCCGAGCTGATGATCGCGCTCAAGCAGCGCATCGCGCAGCTCGAGCTCAGCCAGGCGCAGGCCGCGCAACGGCTGGGCGTCACGCAGCCGCGCGTGTCCGATCTGCTGCGCGGCAAGATCAACCTGTTCGGGCTCGACGCGCTCGTGAACATGGCGGCGGCGGTCGGCCTGCGCGTCGACCTGCAGGTGCGCGAATCCGTGTGACACGCCGCGACGCAGGCAGCACGCGTTCGCGCGCCGCCGCTTCACGATCCGCCGAACCAGTTGTACCCCTGATCGACCCAGTAGCCGCCCGGGAAGGTATCGGTCACGAAGATTTCCATGATGTGTTTCGGATTCTTGTAGCCGAGCTTGGTCGGCATCCGCAGCTTCATCGGGAAACCGAATTCCGGCGGCAGGCGGTGGCCGTCGTAGTCGAATGCGAGCAGCGTCTGCGGATGCAGCGCGGTCGGCATGTCGATGCTTTCGTAGTAGTCGTCCGCGCATTTGAAGCCGACGTATTTCGCGTGCGTATCGGCGCCGGCACGCGCCAGAAACGCGCCGAACGGCGTGCCGCCCCAGCGGCCGATCGCGCTCCACCCTTCCACGCAGATGTGCCGCGTGATCTGCTCCGCGTGCGGCAGCGCATACAGCTCGTCGAGCGTCCACACGCGCTTGCCCGTCACGCGGCCCGACAGCACGAGCCGGTACGTCGATGCGTCGACGTGCGGCACGTCGTCGATGCCGTAATACGCGTTGAACGGGAACGGCCGCGTGATGTCGGCCTCGGTGTAGGTCGGCGCGAGCCGCTCGCCGCTGAAGAGCCACGCCTGCACGCGGTCGTTCATGCGCGACACCTTCTCGAGGAACGTGTTGACCGACGCGTCGTCCTTCAGCGTGCAGCCGGTCAGCATCGTCAGGCCGCCGAGCGTCAGGATGCGGCGATTGAACAGCCGCCGCGACGGCATCTCCAGCTCGCGGCGCACGTCGAGTTCGAGCGACTTGCGGTCGAGCGTCCAGCGCGAATCAGCGCGCCTGTATTCGGAATCCGACATGATGATTTCCTTCACCCGGAGTTGACGGGTCAGCGCCCGCGCAGCATCGCGAGCAGCGAGCGCGGCACCAGCAGCGCCATCGCGACGTGCACGACGAAGAACGCGACGAGCAGCGACATCGCCCAGAAATGCACGACGCGCGCGTTGTCGTAACCGCCGAACAGTTCGCGCAGCAGCGGAAACTGCACCGACTTCCAGATCGTCAGCCCGGACAGCACCAGCACGATCAGATCGACGATCGCGACCAGGTACGCGGCACGCTGCACCGCGTTGTAGACGCTCAGATCGTCGTGCGCGAGCCGGCCGCGCAGCGCGGCGCGCACGTCGCGCCACACGGACGCCGGCGTGACGGGCAGCATCTTGCGCGCGAGGCGCCCGGTCGCGATCGACATCGTCAGGTAGAACAGCCCGTTGCCGACCAGCAGCCACATCGCCGCGAAATGCCATTGCAGCGCGCCGCCGAGCCAGCCGCCGAGCGTGATGCCGTGCGGAAACACGAACGGCGGATAGATCGGCGACGCATCGTAGATGCGCCAGCCGGACAGCGCCATCAGGATCGCCGCGAGCGCGTTGAGCCAGTGGCTCACGCGCACCCACAGGGGATGAATCTTGCGGGCGGGCGGCGTGACGGCCGCGCGCCCGGTGGCGGGAACGGTTTGCATGATGAAGACTCCCGGAACGGGTCGACGAGACGAGTCGAGTCGAGTCGAGACAAAACGAGACGCGGGCGGCCGTCGTCGAGCACATGCGCCGGCCGCACGCCCTGCCCGGCTCCGTCAGTTCGACGGCGCCATCTTGTCGTCCGACTTCGCCTTGCCCATCTCGTCGTGCGACATCGCGTCTTTCTTCATCGCGTCCTTCTTCATCGCATGCTTCTTCATGGCGTCCTTCTTCATCGCGCCGTCCTTCGCCATCGCGTCGTGCCCCATCGCGTCCTTCGACATCGACGAGCCGTTTTGCGACATCGCGTCGTTCTGCGCATACGCGCCCGTTGCAAGCGTGGCGAAAGCAGCGACACAGGTGGCGATCAGTACGTTTTTCATGACATCTCTCCAAAACATGGGTTTAAGGAGCCGAATAGACGGACGACGTCGCGGGAAATGACAGCCGCTGCGAAATTTTTTTTGTGAGGTCGCGCGAAGGCGCGCCATGTTGCACCGCTTCGCCGCGGCCGGCCGAGCCGTGGGGCCGCGCGGCGGCGACGCGCGCTGTCATTTCGACGGGCCATCACACCGCCCGCCATGCTGCGGCCGCACCGGGACGGCCGATCCCGTCCCGGTTGAAACCGCCGCCAAGCCAGTGTATCGTGTGCGCTGCTAACGCGGGGGTCCTGCAATGCGTTCGGTCAAACAACCGGCATTGCGGGTGAGAAATACCCTTTGAACCTGATCTGGATAATGCCAGCGCAGGGAAGCGTACGGATTTCACCGCCATCCTTCTGACGAAATCCGCCGCCTCACCAAGCCTCGTCTCCTGCTTAGCTCGAGCCCCACATTCGTCAAGGGCTCCGGGCAAGCGCCGAAGCGCCTGCCCGGCGCTCACACAGGAGATTGCATGAACGCCAATCCGAAGTTTCTGTCTGCCGACGCCCACGTCGACGCCGCGGCCGTTGCCCCGCTGCCCAATTCGCGAAAGGTGTATGTAACCGGCTCGCAGCCCGACATCCGCGTGCCGATGCGTGAAATCACGCAGGCCGACACGCCGACCGGCTTCGGCGGCGAAAAGAATCCGCCGATCTACGTGTACGACACGTCGGGCCCCTACACCGATCCGGACGCGAAGATCGACATCCGCGCGGGCCTGCCCGCGCTGCGCCAGCGCTGGATCGAGGCACGCGGCGACACCGAAGTGCTCGACGGCCTGTCGAGCCAGTACGGCCTCGAACGCGCGGCCGACCCGGCTACCGCCGACCTGCGTTTCCCGGGCCTGCACCGCAACCCGCGCCGCGCGCAGGCCGGCAAGAACGTCACGCAGATGCACTACGCGCGGCAAGGCATCATCACGCCGGAAATGGAATACATCGCGATTCGCGAGAACCAGCGCCGCGCCGAATACATCGAGAGCCTGAAGTCGAGCGGCCCGAACGGCGCGAAGCTCGCCGCGATGATGGGCCGCCAGCACCCGGGCCAGGCGTTCGGCGCGGCGGCCTTCGGCGCGAACGCGCTGGCCGAGATCACCCCCGAGTTCGTGCGCGACGAAGTCGCGCGCGGCCGCGCGATCATCCCCGCGAACATCAACCACCCGGAATCCGAGCCGATGATCATCGGCCGCAACTTCCTCGTGAAGATCAACGCGAACATCGGCAACTCGGCCGTCACGTCGTCGATCGGCGAGGAAGTCGACAAGATGACGTGGGCGATCCGCTGGGGCGGCGACACGGTGATGGACCTGTCGACCGGCAAGCACATCCATGAAACGCGCGAGTGGATCATCCGCAACAGCCCGGTGCCGATCGGCACGGTGCCGATCTACCAGGCGCTCGAGAAGGTCAACGGCAAGGCCGAGGACCTGACCTGGGAAATCTTCCGCGACACGCTGATCGAGCAGGCCGAGCAAGGTGTCGACTACTTCACGATCCACGCGGGCGTGCGCCTGCAATACGTGCCGCTCACCGCGAACCGGATGACGGGCATCGTGTCGCGCGGCGGCTCGATCATGGCGAAGTGGTGCCTCGCGCATCACAAGGAAAGCTTCCTGTACGAACACTTCGAAGAGATCTGCGAGATCATGAAGGCGTACGACGTGAGCTTCTCACTCGGCGACGGCCTGCGCCCCGGCTCGATCTACGACGCGAACGACGAAGCGCAGCTCGGCGAGCTGAAGACGCTCGGCGAACTCACGCAGATCGCGTGGAAGCACGACGTGCAGGTGATGATCGAAGGCCCCGGGCACGTGCCGATGCAGTTGATCAAGGAGAACATGGATCTCCAGCTCGACTGGTGCAAGGAAGCGCCGTTCTACACGCTCGGGCCGCTGACCACCGACATCGCACCGGGCTACGACCACATCACGTCGGGCATCGGCGCCGCGATGATCGGCTGGTTCGGCACCGCAATGCTGTGCTACGTGACGCCGAAGGAGCACCTCGGGCTGCCGAACAAGGACGACGTGAAGGAAGGGATCATCACGTACAAGCTCGCCGCGCACGCGGCCGACCTCGCCAAGGGTCACCCCGGCGCGCAGGTCCGCGACAACGCGCTGTCGAAGGCGCGCTTCGAGTTCCGCTGGGAAGACCAGTTCAACATCGGCCTCGACCCGGACAAGGCGCGCGAATTCCACGACGAGACGCTGCCGAAGGATTCCGCGAAGGTCGCGCACTTCTGCTCGATGTGCGGCCCGCACTTCTGCTCGATGAAGATCACGCAGGACGTGCGCGAGTTCGCGGCGCAACAGGGCGTGTCGGAAAGCGAAGCGCTGAAGAAGGGGATGGAAGTCAAGGCGGTCGAGTTCGTGAAGACCGGCGCCGAGATCTATCACCGTCAGTAAGTCGGCCAGCGAGCGCGGCGGTCCGCACGGACCGCATCGTGGCGCACTGCACCAGGCCCGCTTTCGAGCGGGCTTTTTTGCGTGCCCGCGCATGCGTCGTGCCTGCCGGCGCAAGGGAAACAATTGATTACGAAACCGTCGGAGTCTTAACAAGTCCTTACAGCAGCCCGGTGGGACGGCAGGTAGATTGGTTTCATGCGCGGCCGCAATCCGGCCATGCGACCTTCCGTTCACTACCGCAAGGACAACGATCATGAATGCTTCGATTCGGCGTTTTGGGGTATGCGCGCTGCTCGTCACGACGGTGGCCAGCCTGTCGGCCTGCGATTCGATGACGCGGCGCCAGCGCGATACGGCAATCGGTGCGGGTGTCGGCGGCGTCGCGGGCGCGGCGATCGGCGGCAACGCATTGTCGACGCTGGGCGGCGCAGCCGCCGGCGGCATCATCGGCAACCAGGTCGGCAAATAAGCCGGCCGGCTTACCCGGCTGCCGCGCGACGCGCGGCAAGCTCCGGCCTGACGGCGTTTCCGCGCGGCGGAAGCGCCGTTTTTCGTATGCGGCGCCGCAACACGACGCAGCGGCCCGGAAATGATCCGTTACCGTTTTGCGCATCTTGTCATCGCCGCGCGGCCTAAGCTTAAGCATCTGCCGATTGCCGGCTCCGCCGGAGAGACATCATGAACAGGACCCTCGTCGCACTCGCCGCCGCGGCGCTCGCGTGCACGACGCTCGCCGGCTGCTACTACCCGTACGGCTATTATCCCGGCGGCTATTACGCGGCCGCACCGGTACAGCCGGCGCCCGTGTACGTCGATCCGGGCCCCGCCTACTATTACCCGGCGCCTGCGTATGCGCCGGCATGGGGCGGTTATTGGGGACCCGCGCTGTCGCTCAATTTCGGCTTCGGCGGACGCGGCGGCTGGCACCACCATCACTGAGCGCGCCGCTCCATCCGCAGCCGGTCTCGCGCTGCCGGTCGCCCCGGGCCGGCGACCGGCGACATTCCCGTTTCTGGCCGTTTCTTGCCGTTTCATCCGATCGTGAAACGACGGCGCGGTAACGCGGTGTAAGATCCTTTGCATCCCGTCCCCTCGCCCGCCACGCTCGATGTCGCCCAAGAACGCCTTTCTGCTGACCGTCCTCGCCGCCCTGTGGGGCGCGTCGTTCCTGTTCATCCGGGTCGGCGTCGCCGACTTCGGTGTCGCGCCGCTGATGGCGCTGCGCGTGGGTATCGGCGCGCTGTTTCTCACCGGCTTCGCGCTGACGCGCTTCAAGCCCGCCGAGCTCGGCGCGCAGCTGCGCCGTCGCGCATGGCCGTTGTTCGTCGTCGGCGCGCTGAACTCGGGCATCCCGTTCTGCCTGTTCGCGTTTGCCGAACTGACGCTGTCGGCCGGCGTGACGTCGGTGATCAACGCGACGACGCCGCTGTGGGGCGCGCTCGTCGCCTACCTCTGGCTGAAGGACAAGCTGTCGCTGCCGCGCGCACTCGGCCTCGTGATCGGCTTCGCCGGCGTGCTCACGCTCGTGTGGGACCAGGTCGCCAACGCAAACGGCAGCACCGGCGCCAGCGCCACCGCGCTGGCTGCCGCCGCCGCGCTCGGCGCGACGCTGCTGTACGGCATCGCGGCCAACTACACGAAGCGCACGCTCAGCGGCGTCGACCCGCTCGTCAACGCGACCGGCAGCATGATCGGCTCGACCGTGCTGCTGCTGCCGTTCGCGATCGCGACCTGGCCCACGGCTGCCGTCAGCGCGCATGCGTGGGGCGCCGTGCTCGCGCTCGGCATCGCCTGCACGGGCATCGCATATTTCATCTTCTTCTACCTGATCGCGCATGTCGGCCCGGCCCGCGCGATTACGGTGACGTTCGTGATCCCGGTGTTCGGCCTGCTGTGGGGCGCGCTGTTCCTCAGCGAACATGTGTCGGTCGTGATGATCGAAGGCTGCGCGATCGTGCTCGTCGGCACCGCGCTTGCGACCGGCGTGATCAAGCGGATTCCCGGATTGGGCCCGCGCGGCGGCGAAGCGACCTGAGCGACGCGCAGGGCCCGCACCCTGCCGGTTGCAGGTTTCCCGCGACGCGCCGGCCACCGTTCGTCGAGCGCCGCGCATGGACCGGAGCGCGACGGCGCAGGTCGTTTTGCATCTGATGCCGATGCAGCCGCATGGCTTGTCCGTTTTTCCGTTTTCCTGATCCGCCGGCCTTCTTCGCACGCAATGCACGCGGCACACGCGGCGCTGTCGCCGCGTGCACGACCGGCGGCCCTTGCGTGTCGCGCTTGCGGGCGGACAGCCCGGTCCACGCGACGGTGTAGCGTTTGCGTCTGGAGTTACCCTGATACGCGCGCCGCGCCATTCCCGTTACACTCGTAGCACTCATCCGCAGAAGGCGGTCACGATGCACCACGTTCTTTCGCGTCCACCTGCGCGTGCGACGGCTTCTGCGTGGCGCGCACGATACCGTCCCCCGATCGCCCCAGGGCGTCGTTGACATGAAGGCCGCCCGCGACATCTCTCTCGATTCCCTGCTCGAACGCCTGACACCGACGCCCAGCGGCTGGATCGCCACGTATCGCGACACGACGCTGCGCAGCGTGTTCCAACCCGTGCTGTCGATCACGCACAAGCGCGTGGTCGGCTATGAAGCGCTGCTGCGCGTCGTGGACGAGAACGGTACGCTGGCTTCGCCTGTCGCGCTGTTCGACAAGACGCGCGCTGCTGCCGACGCGCTGCTGCTCGACCGGCTCGCCCGCTGCCTGCATACGGCCAACTTCGTCGCGCAGGGCATCGGCGACGGCTGGCTGTTCCTGAACGTGACGCCACGCGTGCTCGATTCGGGCCTCGTGCAGCGCGAATTCGTCGAGGCGCTGTGCCGTCATTTCGCGCTGCCGCCGAACCGCATCGTGCTGGAAGTCGTCGAGCAGCCGTCGCGCGACGAAGCCGCGCTCGCCCGCACGATCGACATGATCCAGCATCGCGACTTCCTGATCGCGATCGACGATTTCGGCACCGGATTCTCGAATTTCGACCGCGTGTGGCGCGCGCGACCCGATATCGTCAAGCTCGATCGCTCGCTCGTCGAGCGCGCGAACGCGTCGGCCGACGATCGCCGCATCATGCATCACCTGGTATCGATGCTCCACCAGGCCGGCGCGATGGTGCTCGCGGAGGGTGTCGAAAGCGACGACGCGCTGCAGACGCTGATGGAAGCCGATATCGATTTCGTCCAGGGCTTCCAGTTCGGCCAGCCCGATGCGTCGATCGCGCACGCGAGCGCCGCGGCGCCCGCGATGCTCGACGCCGCGTGGCAACGCTTCATCGCGCGCCGGCATACGCCGGCGATCGCCGAGCAACCGGGTTTCGATGCGATCGAGCGGCTCGTGCTCACCGGCGCGGCTGCCTTTTCCGCGAGCGGCAACCTGCAGGACGCCGCGCAGCGCGTATTCGCGGTGCCGGCCGCGCGCCGCGTGTTCGTCACGGACGAGATCGGCGAACAGTTCCTGCCGTCGATCGGCGCGCGCCCCGAGGATGGCCAGGCGAGCGGCACGCGGCTCGCACCGTTGTTCCCGGAGACGCACAGCAACTGGTCGCGGCGCCCGTACTTCCAGCGCGCGATCGCGGCGCCGGGGCGCGTCGCGCTGATGGGCCCGCACTTCTCGCTGACCGAAGGCCGCGACTGCTACACGGCGGCCGTCGCGATTCGCGCGCAAAGCCGCCTCGTCGTGTTCTGCGTCGACTTCGTGCTCGACAGCGCGGGCACCGTGATGCGCTGACGGGCGCGGCGGCGCCCGCCATGCCGGCCGGGTCGATCTTCCGTCAGTCGATCACCTTCCCTCTTCCGGATTTCACCACGCTGCGGCGCGACTTGTGTTCGAGCCGCCGCTCCTTCGATGCGCGCGTCGGCCGTGTCGCCACACGCGCGCGCGGCGTGAACGCGACGCTGCCGATCAATGCATCGAGCCGCGCGAGCGCTGCCTCGCGGTTTTTCTCCTGGGTGCGGTATTCCTGCGACTTGATCACGACGATGCCGTCGCGCGTGATGCGCTGGTCGGACAGCGCGAGCAGCCGCTCCTTGATGACGGGCGGCAGCGACGACGCGCGGATGTCGAAGCGCAGGTGAATCGCGCTCGATACCTTGTTGACGTTCTGGCCGCCCGCGCCCTGTGCGCGCACGGCGGTCCATTCGACCTCGGCCGGATCGAGCGTGTAGCGGATCATCATCGCGACGTCTCCTTGCGGCGCCGCGCGAGTGCCTCGTCGACGCGGGCCGCGAGGCCCGAATCGCGTTGCGTGCGCGTCGCGACCGCCTGCGCCAGCACACGCCGCGGGCCGATCACCTGCACGCGCGTACGCGCGCGCGTGACGGCCGTATAGACGAGTTCGCGCGTGAGCACGCGGCTGAACGACGCCGGCAGCACGAGCGCGGCCTCGTCGAATTCGGAGCCTTGCGACTTATGGACGGTCAGCGCGAACGCCGTTTCGTGCGGCGGCAGCGCTGCAGGCGACACGGCGCGCGCGGTGCCGTCCGCGCGGCGGAACCACACGCGCAGCACGCCGTGAGCGTCCGGCAGCGCGATGCCGATGTCACCGTTGAACAGCCCGAGCGCATAGTCGTTGCGCGTCACCATGATCGGCCGCCCGGTGAACCAGTGTGCGCCGACCGCGAGCGGCACGCGCGCGGCATGCCGCACATGCGTGGCCACCAGCGCATTGACGTGCTCGGCGCCGCGCGAGCCCGTGCGCGTCGCGCACAGGATCCGGAAGCGGTTGAGCGCATCGAACAACGGCAACGGGTCGGGCACCGGCGCGGACAACGCGGCGCGCAACGCATCGAGGTAGGCGCCGAACCGGCGCGCGAGCCGCTCGACGGTCGACGCCGCAAGCGTGTCGCCCGCATCGTCATGAAACGACGCGGCCGCGGCCTCGTCCGTCGGCAACGCGTCGAGCGCGCCCTGCACGTCGCCGCGACGGATCGCGAGCGACAGGCGGCCGATCGCCGAATCGAGACCGAAGCGGTAATTGCGTTCGAGCCACACGACGCAGTCCGCGAGCGGTGCGGGTGCGGGGGACGCGGCGGCAACGCCTTCGGCGGCGCGCGTTGCAACGGTCGACGCCCATGCCGAATCGCCCGCAGCGGCCGGATCGAACGGCGTGAGCTCGACCGCGTCGAGCCACGCGAGCTCGCCGGCCTCGATCCATGCAGGATCGGCGGCGGCCGAGGTGCGATCGGTGTCGGTCGGCGCAAGCGCCGCAGGCGGCAACGAAGCCGCAGGTGGCGCGGCATCGGCCGGCGAAACCGCTTCAGCCTGCGGCTCGTCGTCGAACAGAGACGCCTGGCGCGTATCCACGTTCCGCCGCGCCGACGCCTTGCGCGCGGGAGCAGCCGGTAACGGAACGGATGCCGGCGCTGGAATTGGCGCGGCAACCGCCCCGGCCGCCCCCGCCGCCTCGCCGTCCGGCACCGGCAACGCCGCGACGAACGCCGCCTCGTCGACCCCGAGCGCGTCCGCGATGCGCGTGCGCGCCGTGGCGGTAAACGTCGGCCGGGCGCTGAGTTCGGCGAACACGGCGCCTGCTTCGACCGCGGCAAGCTGGTCCTTGTCGCCGAGCAACACGAGCCGTGCGCCGGGCGCGAGCGCATCGAGCAGATGCGCGGCGAGCGCGACGTCGATCATCGACGCCTCGTCGACCACGATCAGGTCGTACGGCAACGGATTGTCGCGATGATGGCGGAAGCCCGCCGCGCCGCCGCCACCCAGCAGGCGGTGCAGCGTGTAGGACGTGTCCGGCAGGCGCGCGGCAAGTTCCGGCGGCAGGTCGCCCGCCCGCCCGTGCAGCGCTTCCTGCATCCGCTGCGCGGCCTTGCCGGTCGGTGCCGCCAGCGCGATGCGCAAGCCCGGATGCGCGTCGAGCAGGCACGCCAGCACGCCGACGACGGTCGTCGTCTTGCCGGTGCCGGGGCCGCCGCTGACGATCGTCACGCGTCCCGTCAGCGCAACGATCGCCGCGACGCGCTGCCAGTCCACGTCGCCCGTCGCGGGCCCGAAGTAACGCGCGAGACTGTCGCGCAACCGGTCCGGCGACAGCGCGTCGCCCGGCGCGGCGATGCCGGCCTGCGCGACGAGCGCATCGGCGAGCCGACGTTCGTAGTCGAAATAGCGCGACAGATACAGATGGTCGAGCCGGTCGACGATCAGCGGCCGCTCGTCGCCGCGCGCGAGCGTGCCGAACGCCACCACGCCGCTCGCGGCAAGCGCCGCGCGCACGTCGTCGACCGGTTCCTCGTAGCGTTGCGCGAGCGCGCCGAGCGACACGCACACGTGACCGCCCGCGGTCGCCCGGCTCGTCGCGAACGCGGCGCGTGCCGCCCAGCGCGCGGCCGCGGCCGGCGCACCCGCGCGGCGCGACAGGTCGCCGATGCGCCGCGCGAACCCTTCCGCGAGCGCGATGCCGAAATCCGCGGGCTCGGGCAGGCGCGCGACGAGGCCACCGGTGAATTCGAGCGTATCGTCGGTGACGTTCATGCGCGGCCCCCTTCCATCATCCGGTCGAGCGCATCGACGAGTTCGCGCGCGGGCCGCCGCGCATGCACGCCGGCCGGTTCGCCGCCGCTGCGCCAGCCGGGCCGCACGCCGCGCACGAACAGGTACAGGTAGCCCGCCATGTGCGTGTCGTAGTCGTAGTCGGGCAGCCGCCCGCGCAGATAGCGATGCAGCGCGACCGTATAGAGCAGTGCCTGCAGGTGATACGCGTGATCGGCCATCGCGACGTCGAGCGCGCGCGGACCATAGGCATCCGGCGTATTGCCGAGGTGGTTCGACTTCCAGTCGACGATCCAGAAGCGGCCGTCGTGTTCGACGATCATGTCGATGAAACCCTTGATGAAACCGGCGAGCATGCCCGCGTCCAGCGCAACGTCCGGATAGCCGTGCGCGACCAGCAACCGGCGCAGCGCGCCCAGCTCGAGCGACGGCGCCGGGAACAGAAAACCCATTTCGTCGAGCCGCCTGGCGGGATCGAGATCCGCAAGCCGCATGCCCGGCACGAGCTCCGTGCGCACGACGTCGCCGACGAGCCGCGCCATCATCGCCGGCAGGCGCGTCGCGAGTTCGGGCTCGGCCTCGACCGGCCGGTCGTGCAGCGCGCCGAGCGCCGCCCGGTGCCACGAATCGGGCTCGGTGAACCGGCTGAGTTCGAACAGGCGGTGCAGGCATTCGCCCGCTGCCGCACCGCGCGGAAACACGAGGATGTCATCGTCCGGCGGCTCGACCGCAGCCGTGTCGGCCACGACGAACGCGCCGTCCGGCGCCACGGCGGCAAGCGCATCGTGATCGGGCCGCAGCTCGTCGTCCGGCACGAGCGCGACGCCTGCTTCCTCGCGTGCCATCGACGCGGTCAGCGAACTGAAGCTCGCCATCCGCCACGCGTCGCGCAACACGCGCGTCGCATGACGTGCCGCGAGCGTCTGCGATGCATCGTGCCCGGCCGCGAGCCGCTCGCGACGCGCCGGCACCGGCAACGGTGCAACGCTCACGGGCCCGCTCGCGAGTGCTTGCCACGCCGCGTCGAGCGCCGCTTCGTCGGGCGGCTCGTCGAGCCACGCGTCGAACGACTGGCCGGCGCCGGCCACGAGCCAGTTCAGCACGCTGCGCCTCGCCTCGCGGGTCGAGCGCGACGACAGATAAGGCCCGGCGACGAGATAGCACCGATAGACCGCGCGCGTGAGCGCCACGTAGACGAGCCGCGCGCGTTCGGCCGCCTG
Source organism: Burkholderia sp. Bp9090 (assembly GCF_003857985.1). Taxonomy (NCBI): domain Bacteria; kingdom Pseudomonadati; phylum Pseudomonadota; class Betaproteobacteria; order Burkholderiales; family Burkholderiaceae; genus Burkholderia; species Burkholderia sp. Bp9090. The sequence goes on along the minus strand of NZ_QTPV01000011.1, from coordinate 22,716 downwards.
TTCGCGCAGCGCCTGGCGTGCGGCATGCTCGGCGGCTTCGTCGTCGCACCCGTAATGCAGCACGGCGTCGCCCGCGTCGTCGTGATACTCGCGGGCGTCGGGCAGCGCCGACGCGGGCGGCTCGCGCAGCCCGCCGTCGTTCAGGAACGGACAGAACACGACCGCGTATTCGAGGCCCTTCGACTTGTGCACGGTCACGATCTGCACGAGGTTGCGATCGGATTCGAGACGCAACTGGGCTTCCTCGCCGCCGCCGTCGAGCCGTTGCGCGGCGAGCCAGCGCAGCGTCGGCGCGATGCCCGGCTGCGCGGACGCGCGCGCCTGCGTCAGCTCGGCCAGATGGTTGATGTCGGTCACGCGGCGTTCGCCGTCCGCGCCGGCCATCAGCCGCTCGGCGATCCGCAACTCGCGCGTGAACGTGCGCCACATCACCGCGAAGCCGCGTTCGCGCCACAGCAGCCGATAACGCGAGAAGCGCTCGACCCAGCTCATCGCGTCCGCACTGTCGTCAGCTTCGCGCGACGCGTCGCCGTCGCCCTGCTCCATTCGCCACAGCGCACCCGCATCGAGGCCGAACCAGTCGGCCGCCAGCGCCGCGCGCAGGCGCCGCAGGTCGCCCGGCGCATCGATCGCCGCCAGCACGCGCTCGAGCTGCTCCGCGTCGCCGGTCGAAAACACCGACGCCTGCGCGAGCTCGACGCTGCCGATGCCCCACGTCGCGAGCACGCGCTTCACGAGGCTGCCCTGCCGGTGCGTCTGCACCAGCACCGCGATGTCGCCCGGCGACAGCGGCGTACGCCCGAGCCGCACGTGCCCTTCGCGCGCGCCGCGCATCAGCCGGGCAATCTCGGCCGCGCACGCCTGCGCGGCCTGTGCCTGTGCGTCGCGCTTGAGCAGCGTGCCGTCACCGCCCGGCAGCGCCCAGATCCGGAAATCGCCGGCCGGGCCCGGATCGGTGCCGTCGACGAACGGTGCACGCACGCGCGTGCCGGCCCGCACCGCGTAATAGTCGAGCCCGTCGAGCACGAACGCACGCGGGTTCGACATGAAGAAGCGGTTGCACGCATCGACGATCGCCGGCGTCGAGCGCTGGTTGACCGCGAGCGTGTAGCACGCGCTCGCGCTGGCTCGCGCGGCGAGATACGTGTGCAGATCCGCCGCACGGAAGCTGTAGATGGCCTGCTTCGGATCGCCGACGAGAAAGAGCGGGCCGCCCGGCGCGAAGATCCGGTCGAAGATCGCGAACTGCAGCGGGTCGGTATCCTGGAATTCGTCGATCAGCGCGGCCGGATAGCGCGCGCGCAGCGTCTCGGCGAGCCACGGATGCGCATGCAGCGCGTGATACAGGTTCGCGAGCAGGTCGTCGAACGACACGACGCGGCGCGTGCGCTTGCGTTCGGCCAGCGCGCCCGGCGCGGTGTCGAGCCAGTCGGCGATCAGCGCGAGCCAGCGCGCGCGCTGCGCGGCCTCGGCCGCGGCCACCGCCGCTTCGAGCGCATCGGCGACATCGAAGAACGCATGCTCGGGCGTTGCGCCGCCCTTTTTCGTCGCCTTCACGAGTGCGGTGCGCGTGAGCTTGAGCGCCGCCTTCGGCAGCGCGGCCGCGGCATTGCCCTGCGCGAAATGCGCGGACCATGCTGCGAGCGCATCGGCGAGCGCGTCGGGCTTGTGCGAACGCTGGTTGAGCGCGGGCTGCGCGGTGCGCAGCAACACGTCGATCGCGTCGCGCTCGGCGGCCCACATCCGCGCGGCTTCCGCAAAGCACTCGGCGGCAGCGGCCTCAGCCGATTCGTCCGGTTCGTCGACGCCGTCCCAGCGCAGCGCGGCGAGCGGCTTCTTCAGCCGGCGCGCGAGCTGCGCGTCGAGCGCGGCCGGGCCCGCGCCCGAATCGACGAGCCACGTCGCGAAGCCCGGCCAGCGTGCGGCCAGCGGTTCGACGCGCGTGCGCCAGAAGTCGGCCGCAAGCTCGAAGCGCAGCGCCGCGTCGTCGGCCTGCATGTCGAACGCGAACGGCATCGCGGCCGCGAACGGCGCTTCCTGCAGCGCACGCTGGCAGAACGCGTGGATCGTGTGGATCGCCGCCTGGTCGAATGCGCGCAGCGCACGCCGGATCCGCTTCGCGGCAGTCTCGGGGTCGAGCGCGCCGGCTGCGCCGAGCGTCGTCTCGAGCAGGCGCGCGACGAACGGGTCGCCGCCGTCGTCACCGGTATCGAGCACATGGGCGAGCTGCGCCAGCCGGCCGCGGATCCGTTCGTGCAATTCGGCCGTCGCCGCCTTCGTGAAGGTCACGACGAGGATTTCGTCCGCGCCGAGATCCTTCTCCAGCAACAGGCGCACGTAAAGCGCGCAAATGTTCCAGGTCTTGCCGGTACCGGCCGACGCCTCGATCTGGTTGACGCCGTCGAGCGGGCACGCGAACACGTCGAGCTCGAGCGCCGCCTGCGGCTGGGATGCGGCGCTCATGCGACCTCCTTCAGGTGTTCCAGCATCGGCTCGAACACGAGCCGCGCGAGCGTGCCGAACGGCTCGTCGAGCGATGGATGCGCGCCGCGCCATGCGATCGCGATGGCCGGATCGTCGGCTTCGCTCACCACCCGCTCGTTGATCCATACGCTCGCGGCCTTCGCCTCGCCGTCGGACACGCACGCCCATGCGCTGCGCGGGAAGAAGCGCAGCGGCATGCGCCGCCCCGCGCGAAACAGCGCGGCCAGCGGCGCGAGGCGCTCGAGCGGCGCCGCGACCGGCGTCAGCTCGAAGGCGCCGCCGCTGCCGAACCACAGCGTGCGGCGCGGACCGCCGGGCTCCACCGCGCAATAGACGAGATGCGCGAGCCACGCGGACAGGTAGTCGCGCGCGCTCGGCCGCGCATAGCGATAGATGATCTGGCCGGCCGGCGTCAGCCGGTTCAGCGTGCCGTGCAGCTCGAGCGGTGCACTCACCGCATCGCGCGACAGCATCGCGTCGTCGGCGCCGAACAGCGCCTGGTCGGTGTCGGGCCATGCGGGCGCGATCGCGAGCGTGAACGGCCGCCGTTCCATGCCGTCGGCCAGCGCGCGCCGCACGTTCGACGCGAGCTGCGTCATCGAGCCGAGCGCCTGGTCGCGCCACACCGCGCCCGTCGCGCCGCCCGGCAGTTCCGGGCTGGCGTCCGCGATGCGCAGCGCATGATCGTGCACGCCGCCTTCGTCCGATTCGATCAAAAGCGGCAGCACGCGCTCGGCGAGCGCGTCGCTGCCCGCGAAGTCGAGTGCGAACGGCTCCGTGTCGAGCAGTTCGGCCTGCGCGTCGGACAGCACGATGCCGAGCCGCGCACGCAGCAGCGCGCGGGCCGGATGCCGCCAGAAACGTTCGAATTCGCTGAACGCGACGGGCTCGACCGGCTCGGCCGGCAGCGGCTGCGCGAAAAACGGCTGCTCGCGCGTCGCGTCGCGCGCGGCTTCGGCTGCCAGCAGCGACGCGAGTGTCGCGCGCTCGGCGTCGTACGAAGCCAGTTCGCTGCCGGGCCGGAAATACTCGGCCGCGAACGGTTGCAGCGGATGTTCGACGATGAACGCGCGCCGCGCGGCATCGACCGCGTCCGGCGCGGCGTCCTCGCCGGCCGTGACGAGCGCGAGATGGTCGAGCAGTTCGTCGACGAGCGCCGCGGGCGGCAACGGCGCGTTGTCGCGAATGCTGCGCCCCGTATAGGCAATCAGCAGCCGGTCGCGCGCGGCGAGCAGCAGGTCGAGGAACAGGTTGCGCTCGTCGTCGCGGCGCTGCCGGTCGCCGAGCTTCGGCAACACGGCCATCAGGTCGAACTCGTCCGCGCGGGCGAGGCTCGGCAGCACGCCGTCGTCCATCCCGAGCAGGCACACGACGCGGTACGGCAGCCCGCGCAAGCTCGTCAGCGACGAGAACGTGACGCCGCCCCACGGCACCCCGCCGCGCGCCGGATCGTCGAGCGCGGCGGCCAGCCCCGCGCGCACGACGGCCGCGGGCAACGCCTCGTCGGACGCGCCTTCCGTCATCGCGGCGAGCATCGCGTCGAGCGCGTCGCGCACGCCCGAGAGCGCATCGGCATACGCGGCGCCGGAGTCGAAGAACCGTGCGAGCGTGTCGGCGAAAAGTTCGCTCCATGCGCGCGGCGTGTGTGCGTCGGCGAGCCGTCGCGAGAAGCCGTCGAGATCGTCCGTGAAGCGCGCGAGCCGGCCGAGCAGTTCGGCCTCGCTGCCGGTTGCCGCCTCGATCGGCAGCCACGCGCCGACCGGTGCCGCGCCTTCGGGCATCGCATAGCCGAGGAACAGCCGCGCGAGCGCATCGGAAAACGTATGGCGCGGCGCCGGCACCGCCGCATCGTCGCTCGCCGTCGGCGACAGCCCGCGCCGCGCGCCGGCGGCCGCGAGCCAGGTCTGCACCGTCTCGAGCGCGGCCGCGTCGATGCCGTAACGGGCCGCCACCGCGTCGACGCGCAGCCATTCGACCAGCTCCGGCGCGCCGACCTGCCGTTCCGGCAACGCGAGCCATTCGAGCAGCACGCGCGCGACCGGGTTCGCCTGCGATGGCGGCAGGCCGGTGATCCGGTAAGGCACGCGCGCGCCGCCGGCGCCCGCCGTGCCGAACACGGCATCGATCAGCGGCCCGGCCGCCGCGAGATCCGCGACCGCCACCAGCACGTCGGACGGCTGCAGCGTCGCGTCCGCATCGAACCACGCGAGCAGGCGGTCGTGCAGCACCTCGAGCTGGCGCGCGAGGCTGTGGCACACGTGCACCTCGATCCCGCGCTCGACCGGCGCTTCGCCGAGCGCGGCCTCCGGCTGCAGGTCGAGGATCGCGTTCTGTACGCGCGCAAGCCAGGTCGGCGCGGGATTCCCGACGAAACGCGACGCATCGCCCGACGCGGCGCTTTCAGTCAGTTCGTGCAACATGTGCAGCTGCGCCTGCGTCTGCCGGCCCCACTCGGCGAGCAGCGGATGGCCGACTTCCTGGTAGTCGAGCCGGCCGGCCGCGTCGAGCGCCTCGGCATGCGCGGCGGTGACGATGTCGAACCAGAATTCGCGGCACGGGTTGAGCGCATAGACGCGCACGTCGATCCAGCGCGACAGCTCGCGCAGCAGCGCGACGTGCAGCGGCGGCATCGTCGGCAGCGCGAACACGCTGACCGATTCCGGCCAGTCGGCACGCGGGACGGTTTCGGGATCGAGGTTGCGCGCCTCCACGAGGAAGCGATGCGCGGGCGGCGTGCCGCTGTCGCTCAGCTCCGCGAGCAGCGCGCGCCACAATGCGGCTTGCCAGCGCTCGTCGTCGCGTGCGGCGTCGCTGATCCCGCGCGGCGCGGCGTCGCCCGCGAGCACCGATTCGCCGGCCTGCCATGCGGCCAGCCATTCGGGCCGGTAAGTCAGGTAATGATCGAGCACGGCCGCGACGCGCTGCGCGAGCTCGTAGCGCATTGCATCGTCGGACGCGGACAGATACGCGGCCAGCCGCGGCGACGCGAGCCACGGCGCGCCGCCCGCGCCCTGCGCGAACAGCCGGTAGCAGCGCCACACGAGGCGATCGGGTGCGAACGGCGAGCGTGCCGGCACCGTCAGCACGCGGCCGATCTGCGCCCACAGCCATTGCGCGAGATACGTGAACTCGACGTTCGCGCACACGCCGTGGCGCGCGGCGATGTCGAGTTCCAGACGGCGGCGCAGCGCCGCGCTCGGCACGATGACCTGCTGCGGCGCCCACGGGCCGTTGCGGGCCGGGAACGCGGCCAGGTCGTCGAGCAGCGCGTCGGCCAGCGTCTCGTGACGGTTCGAATAGAAGAGATGGAGCATGAAGCGGGTGTCGGAGCCTCGCACCGGACGGGCCGGGCACACGGGAGCACCAAGGATAGCAAAAGGGCCGTCGCGATGAACCTCGTCCGAACGGCCAGGTTTTGCGGACCGCGAAATACGATAGACTCGTCGCCAGTCAATACGCCGCCCCGGGCGTCTTCGTCTGTCATTCAGCCCATCGATGCGCTATTCGGTCGAAATCAGAAAGTTTTTCTACAGCCAGTACTTTTTCGGCGGCCTGCGGATCGCGGTCGGCGTATCGCTGCCGGCCGTGCTGTGCCTGATCGTGTTTCACAACCGGGAGCTCGGCTTCACGATCTCGACCGGCGCGCTCGGCGCGTGCGTCGTCGACATGCCGGGCCCGCTGAAGTACAAGCACAACGAAATGCTCGCGTGCAGCGTGATCGGCTTCCTGGCCGCGCTCGCGACCGGCCTCGCCACGCCGAACATCTTTGCGCTGTGGCTGACGATCGTGCCGCTCACGTTCGTGCTGTCGCTGATCGTCGTCTACGGCAACCGCTGGCCGCAGATCAGCTTCGCGACGCTGTTCATGATGGTGATGACGCTCGAGGAGAAGTTCACGCCGCTGCAGGCGTTCATCAATGCCGGCTGGATTCTCGCGGGCGGCCTCTGGTACACGTACTGGGCGACGCTCGTGTCGCAATGGCAGGCGCGCCGGATCGAGCAGCAGGCGCTCGCCGAAAGCCTGTTCGCGTGCGCCGACTACCTGCTCGCGCGCGCGCGGTTCTACGATCTCGACGCCGATCTCGACGAGTGCTACCGCAATCTCGTCGCGAAGCAGATCACCGCGGTCGAAACGCAGGAAACCGCGCGCGACATCGTGTTGCGTAACCTGCCGAAGCTGCGCCGCGGCAAGCTCGATCCCGGCCGCGCGACGATGTACAACCTGTTCATCAACAGCGTCGACCTGCACGAACTGTTCGTTGGCGCACACACCGACTACCCGCTCATACGCAACACGTTCGGCGGCTCCGACCTGATCATTTTCTATCGCGACCTGATCTGCAAGGCGGCCGCCGATCTCGAGGAGATCGGCCTCGCGGTGCTCGAGAACCGCGCGCCGCATTCGCGCATCAGCGTGAAGGCCGAACTGCGCGCGATCGAGTACGAGATCGAGCTGATGCGCAAGAAGAGCTTCCCGGCCACCAACGCGGAAGCCTACGCGGCCGTGCTCGCGACGTTCCGGCGCATCTGGAGCGCGACGCGCCTGATCGACCGGATGCGCCGCAACCTGTCGGGCCATGCCGACCCGCAGCAGACCGAACTGAAGATCGACAAGGCGCTCACGCGCTTCCTGCAGCGGCGCCGGATGTCGCCGCTGCTGATCTTCTCGAACCTGAACATGCGCTCGCCGAGCTTCCGCCACGCGCTGCGCGTGACGATCGCGGTCGCGGTCGGCTTCTGGCTCGGCCGGCTGCTGCCGCTCACGAACGCGTACTGGATCGTGATGACGACCATCATCATCCTGAAGCCCGGCTACTCGCTCACCAAGCAGCGCAACGCCCAGCGTATCGTCGGCACGCTGATCGGCTGCGCGGCGAGCATCGCGCTGATCTACACGGTCAAGGAGCCGCACCTGCTGATCGCGATCATGTTCGGGTCGATGGTGATGAGCTACAGCCTGCTGCTGTTCAACTACGCGGCGAGCGTCGTATTCACGTCGTCTTATGTACTGCTGATGTTCCACCTGCTCGCGCCGGGCAGCATGCGGATCATCGGCGAGCGCGCGATCGACACGGTGGTCGGCTGCATGATCGCGATCGCCGCGAGCCGCCTGTTCCCGTACTGGGAATACCGGCTGATGGGCAAGCTCGTCAGCGACATGCTGACGTCGACCCGCAAGTATTTCGAGGCCGTCTGGCGCGCCGGGCGCGGTGCATCGCCGCCGCCGGTGCCGGCCGCCGACGGCGCGGCGGTCGTGCCGGTCGTCGCCGCGGCGATCGAGACACCGGCCGCCACCCTCGACGACGACTACCGCTACCGCCTTGCGCGCAAGGACGTGCACATCGCGTTCGCGAACCTCGGCCAGGCGTTCCAGCGGATGATGATCGAGCCGAAGGCGCACCAGCGCTTCGTGCCCGAACTGAACGACCTGCTCGTGCAGACGCACGTGCTCGGCGCGCAGATCACCGCCGCCGCACCGCTGATCCGAAGCGCATGCGCGGCCGACGCGCACCTCGTCCACGACGATGCGCTGCGCCGCGGCCTGTCCGCCGTGCTCGAGAATCTCGAGAAGGCGGAAGCCGGCGAGCCGCCGCCGGCCGACCAGCTCGACGCGACGAAGCAGATCACGCGCGAGCTCGACGCGATGGTCGTGTCCGCGGAAAAATCCGACGCGGTGGGCGCCGAGCTCACGCACGACCTGAAGGTGCTCGCGCACCAGTGCAAGCAGATGCTCGCGTCGTCGCTGCTGATCCGCAAGGACGCAAGCGTCATTCGCCTGCCCGCATGACGGCATGAAGTTGTCCCGCCGCCGGCCGCCCGCGCATGCAGGCCGGCCGGCGGCGCGCCCCGCTCCCGCAATCCCCTTCCGACGCATGCCCCGCCCGCCCCGCACGCCCCACAGGGCCCGCGCGCCCGCCGCGCGATGGTCCCACGCCCGATTCCGCCGGTTGCGCCAGTCAGGGAATACCCGATTCCGGTCACATGGCCCGGCTTGTTATCATTCGTTCACATTTAAGTTGTATAGACAACTTGAGCCATCGGGACCGGTCCCGCTTGCCCGGTCCGTCGCATAAAACGATATCGGAGACTCGATGAAAAACTTGCAGCGCCACCTGAGCGCGCGGCACATCCGCTTTCTCGCGCTGGGCTCGGCGATCGGCACCGGCCTGTTCTACGGCTCGGCGTCCGCGATCCAGCTCGCGGGCCCGGCGGTGATCCTGGCCTATATCCTGGGCGGCGCGGCCGTCTACATGGTGATGCGCGCGCTCGGCGAGATGGCCGTGCGCGAGCCCGTCGCGGGCTCGTTCGGCCACTACGCGACGGAAAACCTCGGGCCGTTCGCGGGCTTCGTCACCGGCTGGACCTACACGCTCGAAATGGTGATCGTCGCGATCGCCGACATCACCGCGTTCGGCATCTACATGGGCTTCTGGTTTCCGGATGTCCCGCAATGGATCTGGGTGCTCGGCGTCGTCGCGGTCATCTGCGGGCTGAACCTGTGCCACGTGAAGGTGTTCGGCGAGCTCGAATTCTGGCTGTCGATCATCAAGGTCGGCGCGATCGTCGCGATGATCGGCGGCGGCGTCGCGATCCTGCTGAGCGGCATGCATTTCGGCCATTCGGCCGACGTGCCGACATTCGCGAACCTGTGGAACCACGGCGGCTTCTTCCCGAACGGGATCGGCGGGTTGATCGCGTCGCTGTCGGTCGTGATCTTCGCGTACGGCGGCATCGAGGTGATCGGGATGAGCGCCGGCGAGGCGAAGGACCCGGAGCGCGTGATTCCGCGCGCGATCAACGCGGTGCCCGCGCGCATCCTGCTGTTCTACGTGCTGACGATGGTCGTGCTGATGTCGATCAGCCCGTGGACCGGCGTCGGCAGCGACGGCAGCCCGTTCGTGCAGATCTTCTCGGCGCTCGGCGTGAAGTCGGCCGCGACGATCCTCAACCTCGTGGTGATCAGCGCGGCGATCTCGGCGATCAACAGCGACATCTTCGGCGCGGGCCGGATGATGTTCGGGATGGCGCGGCAGGGCCAGGCGCCGCGCGTGCTGATGACGACGTCGCGGCACGGCGTGCCGTGGGTCACGGTGCTCGTGATGGCCGGCGCGCTGCTGGTCGGCGTGCTGCTCAACTACCTGATGCCGAAGGACGTGTTCCTGGTGGTCGCGGCGATCGCGACGTTCGCGACCGTGTGGGTGTGGCTGATGATCCTGCTGTCGCAGGTCGCGATGCGCCGTCGCCTGTCGAGCGCGGAAGTCGCGGCGCTGAAGTTCAAGGTGCCGCTGTGGCCCGTCGCGCCCGCGCTGACGATCGCGTTCATGGGCTTCGTGATCGTGATGCTCGGCTGGTTCGAGGATACGCGTGTCGCGCTCTACGTCGGCGCGGCATGGCTCGCGCTGCTCGCGGCCGTGTTCTACGCTCGGATCCGCCCGAAGTTTGCGCCTGCGTCACGATGACGCACGCCTGATCCTTGCATGCGGCGCGCCGGCTTCGGCGCCCGCGTCTCTCCCGGCACGGCGCGATGCCTCGCGCATCGCCCGCCGCGGCTTCCACCCTTCCCGCCGTTTCCGCGCATCGCCGGCTGCCCGACCGGGCCACGAAGCGATCATCCGCATCCGCATCCGCATCCGCGTTGGCGTCGGCGTCGGCGTCGGCGTCGGCGTCAGTGCGACGCGGCGCTCGCGGCCTCGGCCGGATGGGCCTCGTCGTACGCACGCTTCTGCGAGATCGCGTTGTACAGGATCGTCCCGATCACGAACAGCACGACCACGACGATCAGGATGCTCACGTTGCGGACAGGGTTCTTCTTGCGCTGATCGTTCATGGTCGGTGCGGCTCCGTCGAATTCGTTGAAGCGGGCATTCTACGCGCTTGCGCCCGTGCCGCGACGCCCCGTCGCCGTGCCCCTCCCCGTTCCTTCCGCAGCACTTTCCATCACCTTTCATTTGATAATCATTCCCATTTCGATCTAGAATCCGAAATCTTTCGCTTTGTAATGTTCCGGGTCGCTCGGGCGGCAGGCTCGCCCCGGAACGCTTCCTCGTCCGCCTGCCTCATTGGAGTCTCCATGTCGAATCCGCGCACATGCCTGCTGCCGCTCGCCGGCGCCCTCGCCCTTGCCGCCGCCACATTCGCGCCGCTGGCCCACGCGGCCGAGGAAGTGAGCCTGTACACCACCCGCGAACCGAAGCTGATCCAGCCGCTGATCGACGCGTTCACGAAACAGAGCGGCGTCAAGGTCAATACGGTGTTCGTGAAGGACGGCCTGCTCGAGCGCGTGAAGGCGGAAGGCACGCAATCGCCGGCGGACGTGCTGATGACGGTCGACATCGGCAACCTGCTCGATCTCGTCGACGGCGGGCTCGCGCAGCCGGTGCGCTCGAAGGTGCTCGACGACGCGATCCCCGCGAACCTGCGCGGCGCGCAGGGCGACTGGTACGCGCTGTCGCTGCGCGATCGCGTGCTGTACGTGGAGAAGGACCTGAAGGTCGACGCGTTCCGCTACGAGGATCTCGCCGATCCGAAATGGAAGGGCAAGGTCTGCATCCGCTCGGGGCAGCATCCGTACAACACGGCACTCGTCGCGGCGATGATCGCGCACGACGGCGAAGCCGCGACCGAAAAGTGGCTGCGCGGCGTGAAGGCGAACCTCGCTCGCAAGGCGACGGGCGGCGACCGCGACGTCGCGCGCGACATTCTCGGCGGCATCTGCGACGTCGGCCTCGCGAACGCGTACTACGTCGGTCACATGAAGAACGCGGAAGCCGGCAGCGACGCGCGCAAGTGGGGCGACGCGATCAAGGTCGTGCGGCCGACGTTCGCGAACGCGAAGAGCGGCGGCACGCACGTCAACATCAGCGGCGCGACGGTCGCGAAGCACGCGCCGCACAAGGCCAACGCGGTGAAGCTGCTCGAGTACCTCGTGTCGCCGGAAGCGCAGGCGCTGTATGCGCAGGCGAACTACGAATACCCGGTGCGCGCGAACGTGAAGCTCGACCCGGTGATCGCGAGCTTCGGCACGCTGAAGGTCGACCCGCTGCCGCTGGCCGACATCGCGAAGCACCGCAAGGCGGCCAGCCAGCTCGTCGACAAGGTCGGCTTTGACAACTGATGCAGCGTTCGTCCGCGCGCGCCGCCGGCCGCTCGGTTCGCGCGCGGGCAGCCTCTGGCTGGGCGCGGCCGTCGCGATCGCCGCGGTGGTCGCCGCGCCGCTCGCGGTGCTGGTCGCCGCCGCGCTCGGCGCCGATCTCGCGCACTGGCAGCACCTCGCCGAATTCGTGCTGCCGCAGGCGCTCGTCAATACGCTGCTGCTGCTCGCGGGCGTCGGCGCGATTGTCACGGTCGTCGGCACCGGCTGCGCGTGGCTCGTCACCGCGTACGATTTTCCGGGCCGCCGGATGCTGACCTGGGCGCTGCTGCTGCCGCTCGCGGTGCCCACCTACATCGTCGCGTTCGCGTATCTCGACCTGCTCCACCCGATCGGCCCCGTGCAGGGCGCGATCCGCTGGCTGCTCGGCTTCGACAGCCCGCGCCAGTTCCGCCTGCCCGACCTGCGCTCGCTGCCCGGCGCGATCTTCGTGCTCGGCTTCGTGCTGTATCCGTATGTGTACCTGAGCACGCGCGCGATGTTCGTCACGCAGTCCGCGAGCCTGCTCGAAGCCGCGCGCACGCTCGGCGCCGGACGCATCGCGACGTTCTGGCGCGTCGTCGTCCCGCTCGCGCGGCCCGCGATCGCGGTCGGCGTGAGCCTCGCGCTGCTCGAAACGCTGAACGACATCGGCGCATCGGAATTCCTCGGCGTGCAGACGCTGACCGTATCGGTCTACACCACGTGGATCACGCGCTCCGATCTCGCGGGCGCCGCGCAGATCGCGCTCGCGATGCTCGCGATCGTGGTCGGCATGATCGTGCTCGAACGCCGCGGACGCCGCCGCCAGCGCTACGCGCACGGCCGCGGCATGCGTCAGCTCGCACCGCGCAAGCTGACGGGCGCGGCCGCGTGGAGCGCCGCCGCGCTCGGCTGGCTGCCGGTGCTGCTCGGCTTCGGCGCGCCGGCCGCGTACCTCGCGGTCGAGACCGGCAAGCGGCTGCATCTCGTCGGCGGCGTATCCGCGCAGTTGCTGACCGGGCTTGCGAATACGCTGACGATCGCCGCCGCCGCAACGGTCACGACGCTCGCATGCGGGCTGGTCGTCGCGTGGGCGGCGCGCGCGCAGCGCGACAGCGCGCGCGCGGGCCCGGCCCGCGTGTGCGCGCGAATCGCGAGCCTCGGCTACGCGGTGCCGGGCACCGTGCTCGCGATCGGCCTGCTGATCCCGTTCGCGGCCGCCGACCGGCTGCTGAGCGCCGCGCTCGGCCGCGACGGGCTGCTGCTGATGGGGTCGGCGGCCGCGCTCGTGATCGCGTACACCGTGCGCTTTCTCGCGATCTCGGCCGGCAGCATCGAAGCCGGCCTCGCGCGCATTCCGCCGTCGCTCGAACAGGCCGCGCGCTCGCTCGGCGAGACGGCCGGCGGCACGCTGCGCCGCGTGCACCTGCCGCTGCTGCGGCCCGCGCTCACGACGAGCGCGCTGCTCGTGTTCGTCGATGCGATGAAGGAGCTGCCGGCGACGCTGCTGCTGCGTCCGCTGAATTTCGACACGCTCGCGACCTGGCTGTATGCGGAAGCCGCGCGCGGCACCTACGAGGAAGGCGCGGTCGCCGCGCTCGCGATCGTGCTGGCCGGGCTCGTGCCCGTGATCCTGCTCGCGCGCACCCGTCACAAGATCGGAGCCTGACACCGTGAACCTGCTCGAACTCGACGACCTCTGCGTCGCCTACGATACGCCGCACGGCCGCCGCACGGTGGTCGACGGGCTGAGCCTCGCGCTGCCGCGCGGCGACATCGGCTGCCTGCTCGGCGCATCGGGCTGCGGCAAGACCACCGTGCTGCGCGCGATCGCGGGCTTCGAGCCCGTGCGCATGGGACGCATCGTGCTGGACGGCACGCCCGTCTCGGCGCCGTCGCTCGACGTGCCGCCCGAGCGGCGGCGCATCGGCATGATGTTCCAGGACTATGCGCTGTTCCCGCACCTGAGCGCGGCCGACAACGTCGCGTTCGGCCTGCGGCGCATGCCGAAGGCCGAGCGGCGCGCCCGCGTCGCGGACCTGCTCGAACTCGTCGGCCTCGCCGCGTCAGGCAGCGCGTATCCGCACGAACTGTCGGGCGGCCAGCAGCAGCGCGTCGCCCTCGCCCGCGCGCTCGCGCCGTCGCCGGAGCTGCTGCTGCTCGACGAGCCGTTCTCGAATCTCGACGTCGATACGCGCGAGCGGCTCGCGTTCGAGCTGCGCGACATCCTCAAGCGCACGGGTCACACCGCGATCCTCGTCACGCACAACCAGGCTGAAGCGTTCGCGATCGCCGACCGGATCGGCGTGATGAAGGACGGCCGGCTCGCGCAATGGGACACGCCGTACGCGCTGCATCACCATCCGGCCAGCCCGTTCGTCGCGGAGTTCGTGCGCCGCGACGCGCTGGCGGACGAACGTGCACGCGCCATGTCGCGCGGCCGCTGAGCGGGCCATTACGACGACGTCGGGCCACGGCGGCGGGAACACGCAACCCACCCGCACCGACGCGATGCGCCGCGACGCGTTGCCGTTCCGCGCGCTACGCCGGCTCGGCCAGATCGCGCACCGGCAGCGCGGTCGAATACTTGATCTGCTCCATCGCGAACGACGAGCTCACGTCGAACAGCGGCACCGCGCGGATCAGTTGCTTGTACACGCGATCGAAATCGTCGATGCCGGCCACCACGACCCGCAGCAGATAGTCGGTCTCGCCGCTCATCCGGTAGACCTCGACGACTTCCGGCATGTCGCACACGACCTGCGTGAAACGCTGCGCCCACTCCTCGGTGTGCTGGTTCGTGCGGATCGCGACGAACACGGTCGTGCCGACCCCGAGCTTGCGCGGATCGCACAGCGCGACCTGCGCGCGGATCGCGCCGGTTTCCTTGAGCCGCTGCACGCGCTTCCAGCAGGGTGTCTGCGACAGGTTCACGCGCTGCGCGAGTTCCGCGATCGGCAATGTGGCATCTGCCTGCAACAGCTCCAGCAGCTTGCGATCGATGGCATCCATTTACCCAGTCCCTCGTAGATAGAAATTTTTTCTATGCATCCTGCATGACGGGGAACAATATGGAAACCGCTGCGCGGCGTCGACCGGGATAAATACCAATCAGGCTGGGACGGATCCGCGTCGCGCACGGATCGCGTGCACGTCGGTCCATGAATCATCGGCGCCCATACGAAAACGGGCGATTCCACCCGTCGAGATGGAATCGCCCGTGGTCACTGCGGCTGCGCTGCCCGCCGCGCGCCGCTCACGGCGAATGCGGCACTTGCGTGCCGCCTCGCCACGATGCCGCTCAATACGCGACGGTCGCGATCTCCCGCACGAAGCTGTCTTGCTCGAGCGCATCGACGAACGCGACCGCGTAGTCTTCCGCCGAGATCCTGCTGTTGCCCTGCGCGTCCACGATCAGCTTGCCGACGCCCGTGCGGAACGTGCCCGTGCGCTCGCCCGGTGCGATCAGCGCGGCCGGCGCGAAGAACGTCCAGTCGAGGTCGCCCACCGTCTTCAGATAGTCGAGCGCATCGCGGTGCGCGAGCGCGACCGCCTTGTACGCGTCCGGGAAACCTTCGGTGTCGACCAGTTGCTTACCCGGCGCGACCTCGAGCGACCCGGCGCCACCCACCACCACGAGCCGCTTCAGGCCCGCCTGGCGCGTGCTTTCCACCAGCGCCTTCGCCGCGGCGACGACCTTGGCGGGATCGTCCTGTTTCGGGCTGTACGCGCTGGCGACGACGTCGTGGCCCGGCAGCGCGGCCGCGATGCTGGCCGCATCGAACAGGTCGGCCGCCTTCGCGGTGATGCCGTCGGCCGCCGCCCCCGGATGGCGCGACAGCGCGGTCACGCGATGGCCGCGGCGCGCGGCTTCCGCGGCAATGCGCGAGCCGATCATCCCGGTGGCGCCAAACAGTGCGATGTTCAAGGAACGTTGCGTCATGTCGATTCTCCAGAAATAAATAAGTAACTACAGCAATTACATATAAGACCGAAAAAAAACGGAGCCGCACTCCGTCGTGCCGGGCGCCACGCAATGCGCGCCATCCGGCCTCCTGCCCTGCCTCATCCGCTGCCTGCGCTCAGCCGCTCGCGTTCCCCGCCGGCCGGCCGCGCTGCTCCGATGCGAGCACGTCGGCCGTGACGTCCGCGAGCGTGCGCGTGGCAAGCGATGCTTCCATCGCGCGCTGCGCGTCGCCGATATAGTCGATCAGCACGCCCTGGATGTGCCGCCCGACGAGACACGCGGGATTCGGCGCCTCGCGGTGCAGCGCGAACAGCTGCGCGTCGTCGACCGCGCGATACACGTCGAGCAGCGTGATCTCGCCCGGCTCGCGCGCCAGCAGCGCTCCGCCGCCCGCGCCGAGCTGCGACGTGGTCAGCCCCGCGGCCGCCAGCATCGACAACAGGCGGCGAATCAGCGCCGGATTCGTGTTCACGCTGCCCGCGATGATGTCGGACGACAGCGGCGCGCCTTCCTGCATCGACAGCAAGGCGAGCACGTGAACGGCAAACGCGAACCGGCTGCTGGTATTCATTCCTCACTCACTCGGCGACGCCGGCCCGAACGGCAGCCGGCGACAATGTGTAACCACTATAATTACATTTCGCGAATTGCGCAAGGCCCGCTACTCGCCGCTGGCCGGCTTCGCACCCGACGCGTTCTGCTGACTCCACTGCTGAAGCTTCTTGCCGGCCTCCGCGATCTTCGCGCCGGCTTCCGATGCCGCGTGCGCGACGACCGCGGAAGCGGCCGCATCGATCTGCGCCTGCGCGGCGGACGCGAGGCCGCTCGCGGACAGCGGCGGCACGGCCGATGCCGCGCTCGCGATGCCGGCCTTCGCGGCGTTGATCTGCTGGTTGACGGTGCTCGCCACCTGGTCGAGCGCCTTGGCCGCGTTGTTTGCGGCATCGGCGGCCGCGCTCGCGGCCGTATCGGGTTGCGTGGCCGGCGTGCCGGACTTCTCGCAGCCTGCGAGCAACAATACCGCGCCGACGGCCGCGGCCGCCAGCACGGACCCGGGCATGCGACGCGCCCGCGAAGTCTTCATCTTCATCAGCAATCTCCGGCCGTGCGCCGCACGGCCTGCAGGGTTGGACCGGTGTCGATGATACCGCCTGTGGAACAGCGCCAATGCCGACTCCCGATTAAAAATGCCTTTCAATTTCGGACTTGTCTGATTCAATCGCACGCGCGCCAGCACTAAAGTGAGCAGGCTTCCATCCGCTCCACCCGCTTTCCGCTTTCTTCATGGCTTTCCTCATCGACTGGTTCATCACGCTGGCCGCCGTGCTCGCCACCACCCTGTTCCTGTGCCTTCGCTCACCCTCCGCGGCACGCCTGCGTGACGCCGGGCGCCCGCGCCGCCTCGCCTGCGCCCGGCTGCTCGTGCAGGCGGTGATCGGCTTCTGGACGGCGGCGCTGATCGTGCTGCAAGGCATCCTCGGCCCCGCCGGCGACGACCAGTCGTACGCGGGCCTCGCCGCGCTTTCGTTCGCGGCGCTCGGGCTCTCGGCCGTCGCCGCCTACTGGTCCGCGAGCGCGTGGCGGCTGCGGCGCCCGCGCGCGCTGTTCGCGCGCCGCTGACGCGCCAGACCGGTGCATCGCGGCGCACCACGCCGCACCGCGGCGCGCATCGCACGCACCAGTTGCGCACGATTCGCACCACACACGTGCATGCCCCGCCGCATTCGCGCCGCACGCGGCCTGCCCGCCACCGTGCAGGCATCACCGGAATGCCGCACCGAACGGCGCTTCGCACCAATTGCACGCAACCGTTCACCAAGTTGGCTCGATACTTGCGTTCCTCGCCCGTTTTTTGCGCAAGGAAGCCACGGCATGGATGGTCTGAAATCCGGCGTCGATACACTGTTCCTGTTGATCGGCGCCGTCATGGTGCTCGCGATGCACGCGGGCTTCGCATTTCTCGAGCTCGGCACGGTCCGCAAGAAGAACCAGGTGAACGCGCTCGTGAAGATCCTGGTCGACTTCTCGGTGTCGACGCTCGCGTACTTCTTCATCGGCTATACGATCGCGTACGGCGTCGAGTTCTTCGACGACATCGGCACGCTGTCGCAGCACAACGGCTACGCGCTCGTGCGCTTCTTCTTCCTGCTGACGTTCGCGGCGGCCATCCCCGCGATCGTGTCCGGCGGCATCGCGGAGCGCGCGAAATTCAATCCGCAGCTCGTCGCGACGCTGATCATCGTCGGCTTCATCTATCCGTTCTTCGAAGGGATTGCATGGAACGAGCGCTTCGGCGTGCAAGCCTCGCTCACGCATGCATTCGGCGCGCCGTTCCACGATTTCGCGGGCTCGGTCGTCGTGCACGCATTCGGCGGCTGGGTCGCGCTGCCGGCCGTGCTGCTGCTCGGCGCCCGCCACGGCCGCTATGCGAAGGACGGCCGGATCGCCGCGCATCCGCCGTCGAACATCCCGTTCCTCGCGCTCGGCGCGTGGGTGCTCGCGGTCGGCTGGTTCGGCTTCAACGTGATGAGCGCGCAGACGCTCGACAAGATCAGCGGCCTCGTCGCCGTGAACTCGCTGATGGCGATGATCGGCGGCACGCTCGCCGCGTGGATGGCCGGCCGCAACGATCCGGGCTTCACGTACAACGGCCCGCTTGCGGGCCTCGTCGCCGTCTGCGCGGGCTCCGACGTGATGCACCCGATCGGTGCGCTCGTCACGGGTGCCGCGGCCGGCGCACTGTTCGTCGCGATGTTCACCTGCGTGCAGAACAAGTGGCGCATCGACGACGTGCTCGGCGTGTGGCCGCTGCACGGCATGTGCGGCGCGCTCGGCGGCATCGCGGCCGGCGTGTTCGGGCAACCCGCGCTCGGCGGCCTCGGCGGCGTGTCGTTCGTGTCGCAGTTGATCGGCACGCTCGGCGGCATTGCGATCGCCAGCGCGGGCGGCACGCTCGTGTACGGCGCGCTGAAGGCGACCGTCGGGCTGCGCCTCGATCGCGAAGCCGAATTCGACGGTGCCGACCTGTCGATCCACCGCATCTCGGCGACGCCCGAGCGCGACTGAGCGCAAACGCTTGCGACCGGCGTCCGGCAGCCCGCCTGACGGACGCCCGACATATCATTACGTTTTCTATTCAAAAAACTTTCATCTAGCGTCCCTACACTTCTGTCCAGTTTTCAACTTGCCTTCGCCTTGCTTGCTGATCGCCTGCTTCGCGGAAGGCCATTCTTCCAATATCTAAAACTGGACTCCACATGCCCGCGTTGCCCAATGCTTCCCGTCGTCAGGCCCTGAAGATCCTCGCCGGCGCGCCCATGCTGCCCCTCTCCGGCCTCGCGCTGCCGGCCTTGCTGACCGGCTGCGGCGGCGACGACAATCCGGTGGCGGCGACGCCGGCCGCCGCGTACACGTCGGCGGCGTTCTCGGCGATGGCCGCACCCACGCTCGACAACGCGGCCGCGATGGCCACGACGACGGTCGGCTCGACGCTGTCGGTGTCGTTCTCGGACGGCTCGTCGCGCAACTTCAAGCTCGCGTACCGGCCGTTCTTCGTGACGGGCGACATGGTGCCGGACGGCAAGGGCGGCACGACCCTCGCGGGCGGCTATTACGACATCAACAACCAGCCGATCATCGACCGCTCGGTGGCGGGCAAGGAGCGCCAGTTCTACTCGGACTGCCCGGACGGCAGCTCGCTGCTGACGCTGAAGAACGCCAGCGTCGCCGGCGTGAAGGGCAACACGGTCTTCGCGGTCGTGCAGTTCGAATACACGACGCGCGACCAGGCAAGCGCGTCGCAGTACGGCCAGCTGCCGTCGCCGATCGCGGTGATCACGCTCGACCAGGATCCGTCCAGCGGCGCACTGAAGGTCGTCAAGTATCACAACGTCGACACGTCGAAGGCGCACGGCCTGTGGATCACGTGCGGCGCGAGCCTGTCGCCGTGGGGCACGCACCTGTCGAGCGAGGAATACGAGCCGGATGCGA
This sequence comes from Burkholderia sp. Bp9090, assembly GCF_003857985.1. NCBI lineage: Bacteria > Pseudomonadati > Pseudomonadota > Betaproteobacteria > Burkholderiales > Burkholderiaceae > Burkholderia > Burkholderia sp. Bp9090. Next base: position 3,164 of record NZ_QTPV01000011.1, on the reverse strand, counting down.
CGAAGGCCGCGACCGACGCGCAGTTCAAGGCATTCAGCCGGAACACGTTCGGCGACGAGACGAAGGCGAACCCCTACCACTACGGCCACCTGCCCGAGATCACGGTGAATCCGGACGGCACCGGCACGGTGAAGAAGCACTACTGCCTCGGCCGCATCTCGCACGAGCTGATCCAGGTGATGCCGGACCAGCGCACCGTGATGATGGGTGACGACGCCACCAACGGCGGCCTGTTCATGTTCGTCGCCGACAAGGCGGCCGACCTGTCGGCCGGCACGCTGTACGTCGCGAAGTGGACGCAGACGTCGTCCGCCGGCGCGGGCAGCGCGACGCTCACGTGGATCAAAATCGGACACGCGACGAGCAGCGAGATCGAGACGCTCGCGAACACGCTGAAGACGTCGGACATCATGGACCTGACGACGACCGACCCGAACGACGCGAGCTACACGAAGATCCACTTCGGCGGCAAGTTCAACTGGATGCGCGTGAAGCCCGGGATGGAAAAGGCGGCCGCGTTCCTCGAGACGCACCGCTACGCGGCGCTGATCGGCGGCAGCATGGCGTTCACGAAGCTCGAAGGCACGACGGTCAACGCGAAGGACAAGATCGTCTACACGGCGATGTCGCGGATCGAGACGTCGATGGTCAGCGGCAATGCGGTGTCGCGCGACGTCGCGGTGGACAAGAAGATCGCCGCGGGCGCCGTCTACGCGCTGAACCTGAAGGCCGGCCAGCGCGACAAGTCGGGCAACGCGATCGACAGCGAGTGGGTGCCGGTCGACATGAGCGCGCCGGCCGCGCTCGTCGGCGAGGACCTCGCCGCGGCCGATGCGCTCGGCAACCTCGCGAACCCGGACAAGATCGCGAACCCCGACAACCTGAAGTTCTCCGAAAAGCTGCGCACGCTGTTCATCGGCGAAGACTCGGGCATGCACGTGAACAACTTCCTGTGGGCGTACAACGTCGACACGAAATCGCTCGCGCGCGTGCTGTCGTGCCCGGCCGGCGCCGAATCGACGGGCCTGCACGCGGTCGACGAGATCAACGGCTGGACCTACGTGATGAGCAACTTCCAGCACGTGGGCGACTGGGAGACGCCGCTGCACGACAAGGTCAAGGCGACGCTCGACCCGCTCGTGCGCGCGAACTACAAGGACCGCTTCGGTGCCAGCGTCGGCTACCTGACCGCCGAGCCGACCAGCATCAAGCTCGCGAAGGCCTGAGCCACCTAACCGGGCGTCCCTGGCCGGGCGCCTCTTTCTTCATCACGTTTCATTCGTCGGCGCTCCACGCCGTTTTACGCGCGATGCCCGTTGCGGGCGTCGCGCTTTTTTGCGTGCGGCCTGTATCGCGTGGTGCCGAATCCGCGTCAACGCAGGCCCGTCGGCACCTGTCCGGGCAGCGAGCCGCCCGGAAAACCGGACAGGCTCGGCGCACTGGCCGGCCGCGCCGGCGCCGCCGGCGACGCTTCGTCAGCCGATGCGGCCATACCCGGTGCGAGGTAAAGAAACTTCCATTGCCGATAGGTTTCGAGGCCCTCGAAGTCCCTGTATCGATCCGGGAATCCCGCGCGCTTGATCGGCGCGCCATCCGAGCTGCTGGATACGCCGTAGAACCGGTCGGCCCGCCACAGGAACGACCAGTCGTTCTTGCCGCTGACCGGATCCGGATATGCGCGACGCAGATGATGCATGGGCGTGGCAAAGCGCGTATCGTCCAGCAGGTCGTCGACCGTTTGCGGATATACGCGCCCGACACGGTAGTACGCGACGATGGCCCTGCGGTACTGATCGCCGACGAACAGCAGTTGCCGCTCCTGTTCGCGGCGCCGCTGCAGCGACCAGACGTCCAGCGCGCCGGCCAGCGCAATCGACATCAGCATCAGCGCGATCAGCAGCGCGAGCAGCACGAGCCCGCGCTGCCGCCCGCCGCGCAGGCGGGCATGCATCGCACGCGCGCGCGCGGCCCGGCCGGACCGGCTCATTTCACCGCTCCGGCCACGCCCGCCGTTGCCGCCGTTCCCGCCACGCCCGGCGGCGCGCCTTGCACACCGCTCGCGGGCCCCACATCGTAGACGCCCGGCTTGGTCTCGTCCGGCGATGCGATCGTCGCCCATTTGTCGTCGCCGTTCACCGGATCGACCGGAACCGCCCGCAAGTAGTGCTTCGCGACCAGTTCGTCGAGCGTGTCGGGGTATTGCCCGTTGTCACCGTAATACTGGTCGATCGCATTGCGCATCACCGCGAGGTTCTGCCGCCGCACCTGTTCCTTCCCGCGCTCGATGCTGTGCATGTAGCGCGGCACGGCCAAGGTCAGAAGCAGCCCGATGATGGCCATCACGACCACGATTTCGATCAGCGTAAAGCCGCGGATCCTGCGCATGCGAGCGGGTTTCATGATGAACCGTCACCATTGTTTGTACGGAATGCCGTTGATGCCGACACGAGCGGATTTCGAGGTCACGTCGAACACGTCCTTGCCGGGCTCCATGGCGGCAGGAGCCGCGTCGGCCGACGGGTCCGGCGGCGTGCCGTACGCGCGCACATCCCAGGTGTCCTCGGCCGGCGTATCGGGATCGCCGGCGAAGAACGGATCGCGCGGCACGCGGCGCAGGAACGTCATCATGCCGCCCTTCGGGTCGCGGACGTTCTTCACGCCCGTCACGAGCACGGCCAGCGACGGCGGATAGCCGGACGCTTCTGCCTCCTTTTCGATCTGCCCCGCATCGCTCGCATCCTTGTACGCATCGAGCGCCGTGCGAATCTCGCGCAACGCGGCACTCAGTTCCTGCTCCTTCTGGCGCTGCACGATCAGTTCGGAGAACGGCATGATCGCGAGCGCGAGGATCGACACGAGCGCGAGCGTGACGACCATCTCGATCAACGTGAAGCCGCGCCGGCCGACGCGGCCAATGCGAGGCGCTGCGCGGCGGGCGTTCACGGCTCACTTCCCGATCGGGCGAAGCGGGTTTTCGTTCGGGATATCGCCCGCCGGCATCTGCAGCGTCGGAGCGGGCGACGCCGGCGCGGCGGCCGGCGCATTGGCCGCCGCGGCCGCCTGCTCGGCCGGTGCCGGCGACGCAACCGGCGTCACGGTGGTGCCCGGCGCGGGCGCCACTTCATTGCCCGCCGGCGCGGCCGCCTGCGCCGCGCCGCCAGCCG
>NZ_QTPV01000010.1:0-189321 GCF_003857985.1 Burkholderia sp. Bp9090 | reverse complement strand
CGGCGACCGGTCGGCCGAGGCTGGGCCCGCGGCCGCGCCGCCGCGTCGTCCGGCGCCGGTTCCACGCGGGCCTGGCCGCGCGCGTTCGCGCCGGCCGCCGCCGGCAGCGCCGCGAGGATGCTCGCGCGCAGCGCCTCCGGCGCGCGGTGATAATCGGCCTGCCGCACGGCGCGCCCGAGCGCGACGATCCGCTCGCGTTCGCGGCGGCACGCGTCGCACCCTTCGACATGCCGCTGGACGCGCAACGCATCGGGCGCCGACAGCTCGCGGTCGACGTCCGCGTCCAGCAATGCGCGCGCTTCGTTACAGTCCATCGATCGCCTCCGATGCGGTTCCGCTTGCCGACGCACGTCCCGGCGCGGGTTCGGGTGCCGGCGCCTGCGTGCCGGCCAGCAGCGCGGCGAGCCGACGCCGGCCGCGCGCGAGTCGCGACATCACGGTGCCGACCGGTACGTCGGCGATCGCCGCGATCTCGCGATAGCTCAGATCCTCCATCTCGCGCAGCACCAGCACCTCGCGGTATTCGGGCGGCAGCTTCGCGAGCGCCGCGTTCACCAGCCGCACGTTCTCGCCGCGCAACAGGTGCGTGAGCGGATCCTCCGTCGCCGGCTGCCAGTCGTCCGGCACCTCCGTGTCGTCGAGCGTGTCGGGCAGCGCGACCTCGTGCGCGTGGGCGCGGCGGCGCCACTCGGTGTACCAGGTGTGGCGCACGATCGTCAGCAGCCACGGCCGCGCGTTGTCGCCGCGGCACGAGTCGACGAAGCGCAGCGCGCGCATGCACGCGTCCTGGACGACATCGTCCGCGTCGCCCGCATTGCCGCTCAGCCAGCGCGCGAGGTTGTACGCGGCGTCGAGATGCGGCAGCACGAGCACGCGAAACCGTTCGCCGCGCGCGACCGCGTCGTCCTCCGCCCGTTCGTCGACCGCCTGTCCGGCTTGCCCCACATGACCTCCCTGGTCCCGGCGGCCGAAGCCGCGCCCGTTCCGCGTCCGGTGCCCGGACAGACCGGCAGCGGGCGCTCTCGATGACCTTACCGCCGCTGCGTCGAGTTTATTCCCGCACGAAGCCGATGATGCGCAAAAAAATGCCGGAAACCGCCGCGCCCGTTACGGCGTGCTGTTCCAGTAGCCGGGGCGCGCATACGCTTCGCGCAGGTAGTCGATGAAGTAGCGCACGCGCGCGGGCACGTAGCGCTGCTGCGGATAGACCGCGAGGATGTCGTAGTCCGGCAGCGCGAATTCGTCGAGCACGGTTTCGAGTTCGCCCGTTTCGAGCTGCGCGGCGATTTCCCAGGTCGAGCGCCAGCCGAGCCCCAGGCTTTCCGCGACCCAGCGATGCAGCAGCTCGCCGTCGTTGCAGTCGAGATTGCCGGCCACCCGCATCGTCACGATCTTGCCGTGGCGCTGGAAATACCAGCCGCGGTTCTGGCCGCCCTGCAGGTTGAACGCGAGACAGTTGTGCTTCAGCAGGTCGTCGAGCGACTTCGGCCGGCCGTGCTTGCGGAAATACGCGGGCGTGCCGCACACGACGCGCCGGTTCGACGCGAGCTTCACCGCGACGAAGTTCGGATCGACCGAGCCGCCGATCCGGATCGACAGGTCGTAGCCTTCGCGCACGAGATCCACGACGCGGTCGGTCAGGTTGAACGACAGCTGCATTTCCGGCTTGTCGACGAGGAAACCGGGTGCGTGCGGCGCGACGTGCTTGCGGCCGAACGCGGCCGGCGCGGACACGATCAGGTGCCCGCTGACCGCGCGCCGCCCGGCGGCCAGCTCGTTCTCGGCCTGGTCCCATTCGGACAGCAGCCCGCGGCAGCGCTCGAGGAACGCGGCGCCCTCCTCGCTGACCACCAGCCGCCGCGTCGAGCGGTACATCAGCTTCACGCCGAGGCGCTTCTCGAGCGCGTCGATGCGCCGCCCGAGCACCACCGGCGACACGCCCTCCTCGAGCGCGGCCGCCGCGAGGCTGCCCGCGTCCGCGACCCGCACGAACGTCTCGATCTGCTTGAAACGATCCATTTCCCGTCTCCGTCCCGGCTCCGACACCGGCGGGAAGCCCCGTCCGGCCGTCATTCCATACTTTTAGTTTCGAAATAAGCGACTTCAGCTGATCTTATCAAACCTTTCTTGCGTCCCTAAAGTGTTCCCAACAGACCGATTCGCAAGATCCAACTATCCAAGGAGACATTCATGGCCAAGATGAGAGCCGTCGACGCAGCCGTACTCGTGCTCGAGAAGGAAGGCATCCAGACCGCGTTCGGCGTGCCGGGCGCAGCAATCAACCCGTTCTATTCCGCGATGCGCAAGTCGGGCGGCATCAGCCACGTGCTGGCGCGCCACGTCGAAGGCGCGTCGCACATGGCCGAAGGCTTCACGCGTGCCGCACCGGGCAACATCGGCGTGTGCATCGGCACGTCGGGCCCCGCCGGCACCGACATGATCACCGGCCTCTACTCGGCATCGGCCGACTCGATTCCGATCCTCGCGATCACGGGCCAGGCACCGCGTGCGCGCCTGTACAAGGAAGACTTCCAGGCCGTCGACATCGAGTCTATCGCCAAGCCCGTCACCAAGTGGGCCGTCACCGTGCGCGAGCCGGCGCTCGTGCCGCGCGTGTTCCAGCAGGCGTTCCACCTGATGCGCTCGGGCCGTCCGGGCCCGGTGCTGGTCGACCTGCCGATCGACGTGCAGCTCGCCGAAATCGAGTTCGACATCGACACGTACGAACCGCTGCCGGTCTACAAGCCCGCGGCGACCCGCGCGCAGATCGAGAAGGCGCTCGCGATGCTCAACGACGCGGACAAGCCGCTGATCGTGTCGGGCGGCGGCGTGCTCAACGCAGCGGCCGAAGACCTGCTCGTGCAATTCGCCGAAACGATCGGCGTGCCGGTGATCCCGACGCTGATGTCGTGGGGCGCGATTCCGGACGACCACCCGCTGATGGCCGGCATGGTCGGCCTGCAGACGTCGCATCGCTACGGCAACGCGACGATGCTCGCGTCCGACTTCGTGCTCGGCATCGGCAACCGCTGGGCGAACCGCCACACGGGCAGCGTCGAGGTCTACACGAAGGGCCGCAAGTTCGTGCACGTCGACATCGAACCGACGCAGATCGGCCGCGTGTTCGGCCCGGATCTCGGCATCGTGTCCGACGCGAAGGCCGCACTCGAGCTGTTCGTTGCGGTCGCGCAGGAATGGAAGGCCGCCGGCAAGCTGAAGGACCGCAGCGCGTGGGTGTCCGAGTGCCAGGAACGCAAGCGCACGCTGCAGCGCAAGACCCATTTCGACAACGTGCCGGTCAAGCCGCAGCGCGTGTACGAAGAGATGAACAAGGTGTTCGGCCGCGATACCTGCTACGTCAGCACGATCGGCCTGTCGCAGATCGCCGCCGCGCAGTTCCTGCACGTGTTCAAGGCACGCAACTGGATCAACTGCGGCCAGGCCGGCCCGCTCGGCTGGACGATCCCCGCCGCGCTCGGCGTGCGTGCGGCCGACCCGCGCCGTCCGATCGTCGCGCTGTCCGGCGACTACGACTTCCAGTTCATGATCGAGGAACTGGCCGCCGGCGCGCAATTCAAGCTGCCGTACGTGCACGTCGTCGTGAACAACTCGTACCTCGGCCTGATCCGCCAGGCCCAGCGCGCGTTCGACATGGACTACTGCGTGCAGCTCGCGTTCGACAACGTCAACGCACCGGAGCTGAACGGCTATGGCGTCGATCACGTGGCGGTGGCCGAAGGCCTCGGCTGCAAGGCGCTGCGCGTGTTCAAGCCGGAAGAGATCGAGCCGGCGCTGCGCCAGGCGCAAACGCTCGCGGAAGAATACAGCGTGCCGGTCGTCGTCGAAGTGATCCTCGAGCGCGTGACGAACATCTCGATGGGCACCGAAATCGACGCGATCAACGAATTCGAGGAACTCGCCGAGAAGGCCGAGCACGCGCCGACCGCGATCTCGATGCTCGACTGATCCGCACGCCATTTTTTGACTGACCGACCGAAGAGGCTTAGCTCATGCCGAAGTTTGCTGCAAACCTGACCATGCTGTTCAACGAAGTGCCGTTCCTCGACCGCTTCAAGGCGGCCGCGGACGCGGGCTTCGACGCCGTCGAGTTCCTGTTCCCGTACCCGTACGCGAAAGAGGAACTCGCCGAGCGGCTCGAGACGCACCGCCTGCGCCTCGTGCTGCACAACCTGCCGGCCGGCAACTGGGACCAGGGCGAGCGCGGCATCGCGTGCCTGCCCGATCGTGTCGGCGAGTTCCAGGAAGGTGTCGGCCGTGCGATCGAGTACGCGAAGGCGCTCAAGGTGCCGCAACTGAACTGCCTCGTCGGCATCCCGTCGGCGAGCACCGCGCGCGACAAGACCTTCGTCACGATCGTCGACAACCTGCGCTTCGCCGCCGATGCGCTGAAGCGCGAAGGCATCCGCCTGCTGGTCGAGCCGTGCAACGGCTTCGACATCCCGGGCTTCGCGCTGAACCGCTCGTCCGAAGGGCTCGACGTGATCCGCGCGGTCGGCTCGGACAACCTGTTCCTGCAGTACGACATCTATCACATGCAGCGCATGGAAGGCGAACTGGCCGCGACGATCGAACGCAACCTCGCCTCGATCGGCCACGTCCAGCTCGCGGACAATCCGGGCCGCAACGAGCCGGGCACGGGCGAGATCAACTACGCGTTCCTGTTCGCGCTGCTCGACCGGCTCGGCTATGCCGGCTACGTCGGCTGCGAATACAAGCCCCGCACCACCACGACGGAAGGGCTCGGCTGGCTGCAAAGCATCGCCGGCTGCGCACCGGGCTCGGCGCGTCGCGCCGCCTGAGATCCGCTCTTCCCTTTCGCCCCTATAGGAGACTTTCACATGGCAACCATCGGTTTCATCGGCCTCGGCATCATGGGCGCGCACATGGCGCGCAACCTGCTCAAGGGCGATCATCAGCTCGTCGTGAACGGTGCGTTCCCGATTCCCGACGACCTGCGCGCGAGCGCGAAGGTCGTCGCGAACTCGACCGAAGTCGCGCAGAACGCCGACATCATCATCTCGATGGTGCCGGACACGCCCGACGTGCGTAACGTGCTGTTCGCCGACGACGGCGTCGCGAAGGGCCTGAGCGCCGGCAAGCTCGTGATCGACATGAGCTCGATCTCGCCGCTCGACACGCAGGAGTTCGCAAAGCAGATCAATGCGCTCGGCTGCGACTACCTCGACGCGCCGGTGTCCGGCGGCGAAGTCGGCGCGCGCGAAGCGACGCTGACGATCATGGTCGGCGGCCCGGAGAAGGCGTTCGAACGCGCGAAGCCGCTGTTCGAGAAGATGGGCAAGAACATCACGCTCGTCGGCGAAAACGGCGCGGGCCAGACCTGCAAGGTCGCGAACCAGATCATCGTCGCGCTGAACATCGAGGCGGTCGGCGAAGCGCTGCTGTTCGCCGCACGCTCGGGCGCCGATCCGGAGCGCGTGCGCCAGGCACTGATGGGCGGCTTCGCCGCCTCGCGCATCCTCGAAGTGCACGGCGCGCGCATGACCAAGCGGACGTTCGATCCCGGCTTTCGCATCGAGCTGCACCAGAAGGACCTGAACCTCGCGCTCGACGGCGCGCGCAAGCTCGGCCTCGCGCTGCCGCACACGGCGAGCGCGCAGCAGCTGTTCAGCGTGTGCGCCTCGCACGGCGGCAAGGCATGGGATCACTCGGCACTCGTGCGTGCGCTCGAGATCATGTCGAACTTCGAGATCGGCCAGACGCCGGCCGCGTAACGCGGACGCAACGACGCGCGTTTCGCTGCCACGGCGGAACGCGCGCGACGAATACACGCGATCCGGTCACGGCCGGTCGCATCGATGCGCGACGATGCGCGCATCACGGTGGGGCGCCCCGCCGCGTATCGCCGAAACGCGTGCGCGACGGGGCGAAAAACGCCGCTCTGGGCTGAGAGCGGCGTGGTGGGGTCCGCAGCGGCACCCGGCGGCGCCGGGGAAGCCTTGGTCGGTCAGACGTCGTCGTCGGGTGTCCGCCTGTCGGATTTCGCGTATTACATTTCTTTACGTTCACGCGTGCGATTTTTCATGCAATCGTCGCGTTGAACGCCTACACTTTCGCCACGCCTTTCGAGAAAACCGCCGCGCTTGGCGCTCGCTCCGGTGAGCGCGCCCAGCGCGGTGTTTTTTTCGCCACTTCACGGCGCGTTTTCTTTTCAACCACCTAGGGAGTGCAGCGATGGGTCTTCTTTCGTTTATCAAAGAGGCGGGTGAAAAACTGCTGGGTCACGCCGATGCGCAAGCAGCGGAAGATCCGAATGCCGCGAACCAGACCGCGGCCGACGCGATCAAGAACTACATCAGCACGCAAGGTCTCGACACGTCGAACCTGAGCGTCGCGTTCGACGGCGCGTCGCGCACCGTCACGCTGTCGGGCAGCGTCGCCGATCTCGACACGAAGGCGAAGGTCAAGGTCGCGGCCGGCAACGTGCAAGGCGTCGCGGGCGTCAACGACGACGACCTGCAGCCGGACGATCAGGAAGTTCAGTACCACGACGTGAAGCCGGGCGACACGCTGTCGGCGATCGCCAAGGAAGTGTACGGCGACGCGAACAAGTACCCGGCGATCTTCGAGGCGAACAAGCCGATGCTGTCGAGCCCGGACCGGATCTATCCGGGCCAGAAGCTCGTGATTCCGCCGCAGTCCTGAGCATTCGCGCGGCACTGACGCAAAAAAGGCAGGCCAATGGCCTGCCAGGACTGCTGACGAACCCCACGTTTTTCGGAGCGTGGGGTTTCGTCTTTTTGGCATCAGGGTTGCAGGCTCGCCGCGGGCGAGCAGTCGAATCTGCTGCGCAAACCGTTCACGAGGCGCTGTTTTTTCATCCACGCCGCGCGCCGCCCGATCGGCGGCCAGCGGTCACAGCGTGTCGAATGCGCGTTGCAGCGCGTCGCGCTCGTGAATCCCGTTCGCGAGCGCGAGCATTAGGAGCACGCGTGCCTTGAACGGGCTCAGCGACCCGGCGCTCACGAAACCGAGCGCGTCGTCGTTCGCGGCGCCGTTGCGCATCACGTGCCCCGAGCCGACGCGCGACGCACGCACCACGGCGACGCCCGCCTTCACCGCATCGGCGAGCGCCGCCTGCAGCGTCGCATGGATCGACCCGTTGCCGGTGCCCGCGACGACGAGGCCGCGCACGCCGGCCGCGACGAGCGCATCGACGGCCGTGCGCGTCACGCCCGCATAGCTCGCGACGACTTCGACCGGCGGCCACGCCGCGGCGATCGCCAGTCGCGCATCGCGCGAGCGCGTCACGCGGCGCGCGAATTCGACGCGGCTGTCCTGCACCCAGCCGAGCGCGCCCAGTTCCGGCGACTGGAACGCATCGACCGCGTAGGTGCTCGTCTTCACGACGTCGCGCGCGCCGTGGATCCGGTTGTTGAATGCGACGAGCACGCCCTGGCCGCGCGCGGCCGGGTGAGCGGCGACGGTCACCGCGTTCAGCAGGTTCAGCGGGCCGTCGGACGACAGCGCGGTGGCCGGCCGCATCGCGGCCGTCAGCACGACCGGCTTGTCGCCGGTCACGACCAGATGCAGCGCGTAGGCGGTTTCCTCGAGCGTGTCGGTGCCGTGGGTGATCACGATGCCGTCGATCGCCGGATCGGCCATCAGCGCGTCGATGCGCGCGGCGAGCGTATTCCACAGCGGCAGCGCGAGATCCTTGCTGTCGATGCTGGCGACCTGCTCGGCATCGATGCGTGCGACCGACGCGAGCGCCGGCACCGCGTCGAGCAGGAAATTGACGCCGAGCGCGCCGGCCTGATAGCCGGCCGTGCTGGCGGCGTCGGGCGCGGCGCCGGCGATCGTGCCGCCGGTGGCGAGTACGGCGATGCGCGGCAGGGCCGGCGCGGACGAAGGGGATGCGGGTTTCGGAGTATTCATGGCCGCGATTGTAATGGCTCGCGGCCGGCATCCGGTAGATACGGCCGCCGCCGGCCGCCGCGCATCATGGTTAGTCCCGATCGCCGCGGGACGCACGCCGTCAACGGCCACGTCGCCAGCCGCGTTATAGGAATGCCGTTTTGGTGTTTTCACATTGATTTGCCATAATCGGAGCGCGCGGCGTGATGTGGCCCTGTTCCCGTTGCGCCGGGCTTCGTGACGGCGTCGATATAAAACGCAATTCACCCCATGGGAGTGTCGAAATGAAAATCCAATCGCTCGTAGCCGCAGTGCTTCTCGGCGGCATGCTGGCTTCCCCCGCTTTCGCGGCGAACAGCCAGCAGGACAAGATGAAGGCCTGTAACACGCAGGCCGCCGGCAAGACGGGCGATGAACGCAAGGCGTTCATGAAGGACTGCCTGTCGGCCAAGCCCGCGAAGAAGATGTCGCAGCAGGAAAAGATGAAGGCGTGCAACACGCAGGCCGCCGACAAGAAGGGCGACGACCGCAAGGCGTTCATGAAGAGCTGCCTGAGCAGCCAGCCGGCCGCCTGAGTTCCGGCGCTCCCGCGCGAATGCCGCGCACCGCTTTGGCGGGCGCGGCATTTTTGTTTTCGTTGCACGCGCATCGACGCACGCGATGACGCCGAATGCGTCGCCGCGCCGGCCGGCGGCACCGTCGCTGCCGTCGTCGCGACCTGCTGCGCCGCCTGCCCGCCCCGCTTCCCCAGCACGCCGTACAAATGCCGCCACATGGTGCGGCAATTCGCCGCGATTTCTTCTATGATGGCTGCAACGCGGCCCACCCAAGTACAAGAAGCGCCATCGGGCCGCCCTCGAGACGGACGCGCACGCCGCGTCAAACGGAGGCATGGATGGCATGGAGACAACACCGCTGGTTCCGCCGCTGGCTGATCGTGATCGTGTTCTGGGCCGTGCCCGTCGCGATCGTCGCCGTGCGCGAGATCCGCGAGGAAATGGCGTACAACAAGGCCGACCTGCAACTCGCGCTGACCACCTGGCAGCTCACCGATGCGCAGCAGGCGGCCGGCGCCGCCACGAAGTGCCACGGCGATCCTGACGCGGCGCGCGCGGCCGGCTGCCCGGCCGACGTGCTGGCCGCCAACGCGGCACGCCAGCAGGCGGCCCGCGACGAATACGTCGTGCGCCGCAACACGCTCGCCGGCTATCTGTGGCACGCGTTCGTCGGCTACTGGGTCGTGCCGGCCGCGTTCCTGTTCGCGTGCGGGGTCGTGATCGCGCTGATCCGCCGCGCGTTGCGGCGCCCGCCGATCAAGCCGCCGACCCCGCCGGCGCCGCCCGTCACGCACTGACCTGCACCTGCCGGCCCCGCCGTTCCCGCCCGCCCCGGCCGTCGCGCGATGTAGCGACATATCGCCGTGCGCGCGCCGGTCCGTCCGTTAGTGCGCCGCGACACCGCAAACCGATTCGGCGCCTTTTCATGCGCGCACGAAATGGGGTTGTAATCCGTTGTGATATAACTGCCGACGTGATCCGCTCCGTGAGCGAGACTCACTCCGAACGTCATCCGATGGAGAAGAACGATGCAAAAACGGAACCTCGTGCTGAAAGCCGCCGCTGCGCTCGTCGTCGGCAGCCTTGCGCTCACCGGTTGCACCACTACCCCCGACAAGCCCGACAACGCCGCGACCAACGCGTCGAAGCGTCAGGCGATCGATTCGAGCGTCGACGCCACGCTGTCGCGCATGTATTCCACGGTCAAGGGTTCGCATGAACTCGTCGCGAAGTCGCGCGGCGTGCTCGTGTTCCCGGACGTGCTGCAGGCCGGCTTCATCGTCGGCGGCCAGTCGGGCAACGGCGCGCTGCGTGTCGGCGGCAGCACGGTCGGCTACTACAACACGTCGTCGCTGTCGGTCGGCCTGCAGGCCGGTGCGCAGTCGAAGGCGATCGTGTTCCTGTTCATGACGCAGGAAGCGCTCGACGAATTCCGCGGCTCGGACGGCTGGGCTGCCGGCGCCGGCGCATCGGTCGCGCTCGTGAAGATGGGGGCGAACGGCGCGGTCGACACGACCACGGCCACCGCGCCGGTCCAGGTCATCGTGCTGACCAACGCCGGCCTGATGGGCGACGTGTCGATCAACGGCACGAAGGTCACGAAGCTGAAGATCTGACGCCGCGGCGTCCTCGTCCGTGCGCACCGCGCGCGGGCGAAGTGCAAACGGCGATGTCCTTGCGGACATCGCCGTTCTTTTATCCGCACCCGCCGCGCGTCAGGTCGTCGAATCGATCACCTTGAAGCGCGAGCGCTTTTGCGCACGAATCAGCGACTGGTACACGTCGACGTACTGCTGCGCCATCCGCCGCGACGTGAAGCGCTCCTCGAAGCGCCGCCGCACGCGTGCGCGCGGCAGCAGGTGCAGCCGGTTCACGGCGGCCACCGCGCTGATCTCGTCCTCGACGATGAAGCCCGACACGCCCTCGTCCACCACCTCCGGCACCGCGCCGCGATTGAACGCGATCACCGGCGTGCCGCACGACATCGCCTCGATCATCACCAGCCCGAACGGCTCCGGCCAGTCGATCGGAAACAGCAGTGCATGCGCGCCCGACAGGAATTCTGCCTTCTCGTGGTCGGCGATCTCGCCGATGTATTCGACGTGCGGCAGTGCGAACAGCGGCTTGATCTCCCGCTCGAAGTACTCCTGGTCCGCCGCGTCGATCTTCGCGGCGATCCTGATCGGCAGCCCGCACTGGTGCGCGATGCGGATCGCGGTGTCGACCCGCTTCTCCGGCGAGATGCGGCCGAGGAACGCGAGATAGCGCGGCTCGACGGGTTGCGGCAGGTACAGCGTGTCGGGCAGCCCGTGGTACACGGTCGTCTGCCATTTCGCCTGCGGCAGCGGCTGGCGCTGCGAATTCGAGATCGAGATCACCGGCGCGGTGTTGAACGTGTCGAACACCGGCTGCTGCTCGGGCAGGTCGAGCCGGCCGTGCAGCGTCGTCACGAACGGCGTGTCCTGCCGGTTGAAGACCGAAAACGAGTAGTAGTCCATGTGGAAATGGAGCACGTCGAAGTCCTTCGCGCGGCGCGCGACCGTCTCCATCAGCAGCATGTGCGGTGCGACGCGGTCGCGGATCGACGCATCGAGCCGCAGCGCGCGCGGCCATACCGGTTCGAGCCTGGCCCGGGTCGTCGAATCGCCGCTGGCGAACAGCGTCACGTCATGGCCGAGGTCGACGAGCGCCTCGGTGATGTAGGACACGACGCGCTCCGTGCCGCCGTACAGCTTCGGCGGCACGGATTCGGTCAGCGGGGCGATCTGGGCAATTCTCATGGTCCACGTCTCCTGTGTCCTCGGTCGGCCGGCACGGGGGCTGGCGCACAATCCCCTCCGTGCAGCACACGGCCGGCATCGCGCCGGCCGGATATCTCATTATTATTCGCGATCCCGATGCCCGGAAGCACCGGGCTTTCATTTTATGGGTGTTGTTACAGACAGGATACATTCGCGCCGCGGGCCCGACGGCGGGCTGCCGGTGGCATGCCGCCGACGCGGCCGCGCGCGCACCGCTTTGCCCGTCAGCGCGACGGCCACTTCCACGGCGGCAGGTCGCGCGTGTCCGCATCGACGAGCACGGTCGCGCCGAGCTGCTTGTCGAGCACCAGCGACTCGCAGCCGGCCTCGCGTTCGAGCGTCGCGATGAGCCGCGCCGCATGCGACACGACCAGCACCTGCGAACGCTGCGCAGCCTGCGCGATCAGGCGGCCGAGCGCCGGCAGCAGATCGGGGTGGAGGCTCGTTTCCGGTTCGTTCAGCACCATCAGTGCGGGCGGCCGCGGCGTCAGCAGCGCGGCCGCGAGCAGCAGGTAGCGCAGCGTGCCGTCTGACAGCTCGGCCGCCGACAACGGCCGCAGCAGCCCCGGCTGGCGCATCAGCACGTCGAAGCGGCCGCGCCCGCCCGGATTGTCGATGTCGATCGATGCGCCGGGGAACGCGTCGTCGATCGCGGCATCGAGCGCGGCGGCATCCCCGATTTCGCGGATCGTCTGCAGCGCGGCGGCCAGGTCGGCGCCGTCGTCCGCCAGCACCGGCGTGTGGGTGCCGATCTGCGACTGCCGGGCCGGCGCCTGCGCATCGGTCCGGAAATGATCGTAGAAGCGCCACGAGCGGATCCGCTCGCGCACCGCGATCATCTCCGGCGCGCCGACCGGATCGGCGAACTCGGTCATCATGCTGTCGAAGCTCGCGACCGGCTGCGGCACCGTGTGCCAGTCGCCCGACCCGCTGCGCGCGCGAATCTGCGCGCCCTGGCGGTCGACCAGCAGCGTCGACGGCCGCAGCAGCGCGCCGCCCCAGATGCATTCGCGCTTCACGACCGGATCGAGACGAAACATCGACGCATCGTTCTTGACCGGCAGGCCGAGATCGATCGCGTAACCGAAATCGTCGCCGGCGAAACCGAGCTTGAGGCTCACCGGTCCGTTGCGCACCGTGCCGGTCACCGGCGTGTCGCCGCTCAGCATCGCGCGCGAAAAGCGCTCGGGGCCGGCCCACAGCGTCGACGGCAGCCCGCCTTCGCGCGCGAGCGACGGAATCACGCGGCCCTGCGCGGTGTCGGCAAGCAGCCGCAGCGCGCGGTACACGCTCGACTTGCCGCTGCCGTTCGGCCCGGTGACGACGGTGAGCGCCGCGAGCGGCACGATCAGCTCGCGCAGCGAGCGGTAGTTGGCGATGGCAAGCGTCTTCAGCGCGGTCATGGAGGGGATGGCAGCAGGTACCGGCGCGCGTTCAGCGGCCTTCGGCGGCCTTCGGATCGGCCGCGGTGTTGGCCGCCGTGCTGGCGGCGGGCGGCCGCGCGTGCGGCCGTTCGGGGCTCGGCTCGCCCGGCGCCGAATCGTGCGGATACAGTTCCATCCGGCTGCGCGGCAGGCATTGCGGGAAACGCGCCTGCAGGTACGCGATCAAGCCCTCGCGCACGCGGCAACGCAGATCCCAGCACGCCGACGAGTCGGCCGCGCTGACGAGCGCGCGCAACTGCATCGTGCGCTCGGTGGCATCGGTCACCTGCAGCACCTGCACGCGGCCGTCCCACTCGGGCGCCGCATGGACGAGCCGCGCGAGTTCCTCGCGCAGCGGCGCGAGCGGCGTGCGGTAGTCGACCGACAGGTAGACCGTGCCGATGATCTCCGAGCTGTGGCGCGTCCAGTTCGTGAACGGGTTTTCGATGATCCACTGCAACGGGACGACCAGCCTGCGCTGGTCCCACAGCCGCACCGACACGAACGAGCCGGTGATTTCCTCGATGCGGCCCCACTCGCCCTGGATCACGACGACGTCGTCGAGCCGGATCGGCTGCGTGAGCGCGATCTGCAGCCCGGCGATCAGGTTGCCGAGCACCGGCCGCGCGGCGATACCGGCGACGAGGCCGGCGACGCCGGCCGACGCCAGCAGGCTCGCGCCGACCTGGCGCACGTTCGGGAACGTCATCAGCGCGGCGCCCGTGCCGATGATCACGATCAGCACCATGACGGTCCGCACGAGCACCTTGGCCTGCGTGTGGACGCGCCGCGCGTGGAGGTTGTCGGCCGCATCCATCGGATGGGCCTGGATGATCGCGTCGCCGACGCCGGCCGCGAGCCGCACCAGCAGCCAGGTCAGCGATACGATGGAGCCGACCGCGGCCGCGGCGCGCATCCCGCCCACGAACGACATGCCTTCGTCCGTCTGGATCCACAGGAATTCGAGCGCAAGCAGCGCGAGCGTGACGAGCGAAGGTTTGTCGATGTAGCGCAGGATCACGCTCATCAGCGGATACGGCTGCGCGATGCGCTTGACGATGCGTGCGCCGAGACGGTGCACGATCACGACGACCAGCACGACCATGACCGACACGATCAGCGTGCCGGACCACGAATGCAACGGCGCATCGGCGATGCGCTGCAGTTCCTCGATTGAAATCATCGGCGCCCGGGATGCTTCGGTTATGAGGCGCGGCGGCCTCGTCCTGGATGCGTCGGCGACGTCCGGGCAGCGCGCGCCCGGACCCGGTGTCAGATCAACTGCCGCCCTTGCACGGGAATGCCTTGCCGAGACCGAGCGACACCGCGGTGCTCGCGTTGTAGTCGGCCAGCTTCGGGTTCTCCGCGATGTACTTGCGCACCGCGTCGGTCATCTGCTGCGCCCGGATGTCGGGTGGCAGGCAGAAATACTGCCCGACGCGCGGCCCGGTGGTGCCGCCGATCGCGTCGATCGTGTTGTAGACGCCATCGGCAGCGCCTTCGATGTAGGCCGCGCACGACGCCCGCGACTTGACGTCCGTCTTCGCGCACAGCCGGTCGAGATCCGCGCCCGTGAAAGCCGCCGCCGACAACGGCACGGCAAACGCCGCGGCACAAAACATAGCCCGCAACATGGTGTTCCTTATGTCAATGCGGCCTCGGGCCGCTTGCTGCGCTGACCGGCGCGGCGGCCGGACGCCCGCTGCCGGCCGGATTCCAGCCGGCCGGGCGCTGCGCCACCACGCCGAAACCGTCATTTTGCACTCTTTTGCGCATCTGCCGGCGCCGATGCACCGACGCGCACCGTCCGCTTGCTCAGGATGTCGATCGCATCCGGCGCCTTGTAGTGCTGCGCGAACTCGAGCGCGGTGATGCCGAGCTGGTTCTTCACCTGCGGATCGGCACCCTGGTCGAGCAGCAGGTTGACCGTCGACGCGTGGTTGCCGCGCGCGGCCATCATCAGCGGCGTCGTGCCGTTCGGCGACGCGGTGTCGATATACGCGTCATGGTCGAGCAGGACCTTGACGACCTCGTCCTGGCCGTTGGTGGCCGCGTAGTGCAGCGGCGCCCAGCCCTTCTTGCTGACTTCCGCGCCCTTGTCGATCAGCAGCTTGACGAGCCCGACGTCGCCGTTCAGCGACGCGAGCATCAGCGCGTTCTCGCCGGCCTTGTCTTCCTTCTCGAGGTCGATGTTCGGCGTCGTGGCGAGCGCCGCGGCGACCTTGTCGGACTTCTCGCGCGCGGCGATCACGATCAGCGGGTCGCCGTTCGGCGCGATCGTGTTCGGATCGAGCTTGCCGCTCTTGAGCTGCTTGCCGATGTCGGCGATGTCGTCGAACTTGACCGCCTTGACGACCGCGTCGAGCGACTCGGCATGCGCGCCGGCGGCGGCAAACAGGCCGCTCGCGACGAGCGCGGCGGCGACGAGGGCGCGCTTGGGCAGGTATGTGGTCGGCTTCGTCATTGTTGTGGGCTCCTTCCCTGGGTTGTCGGCTGGGCGCGCGTCGTTAGCGGGCGATCTTGAACAGCCGGAAAAAGTTCTGGGTCGTCGCATCGGCCAGCGCCTCGACGGGGATGCCGCGCTCGGATGCGATAAAGCGTCCGACATGGCTGACGTACGCAGGTTCATTCGGCTTGCCGCGATACGGCACCGGCGCGAGGTACGGCGAGTCGGTCTCGATCAGCAGCCGCTCGAGCGGCACCCGCCGCGCGACGTCCTGCACGTCGGTCGCGTTCTTGAACGTGACGATCCCCGACAGCGAGATATGGAAGTTCTGCGCGAGCGCCTGCTCGGCGACGGGCCAAGGCTCGGTGAAGCAGTGCATCACGCCGCCCGGCACGTCCGCGCGTTCCTCGGCCATGATCCGCAGCGTGTCTTCCGACGACGAGCGCGTATGGATGATCAGCGGCTTCATCGTCGCGGTCGCCGCGCGGATATGCGTGCGAAAGCGTTCGCGCTGCCATTCCATGTCGGCGATCGAGCGGCCTTCGAGGCGGTAGTAGTCGAGGCCCGTCTCGCCGATCGCGACGACTTTCGGGTGCGCGGCCAGCTCGATCAGTTCCGCGAGCGTCGGCTCGCGTGCGTCCTCGTGATCCGGATGCACGCCGACCGACGCGTACACGTTGTCGTGCGCCTGCGCGATCGCGAGCACGTCGGGCAGCGTCTCGAAGTCGACCGACACGCACAGCGCATGCGTGACGTCGTGCTCGCGCATGTTCTCCAGCACGGCCGGCAGGCGGTCGGCGAGACCCTTGAAATTGATGTGGCAGTGAGAATCGACGAACATCGTGTTTCCTGAATACGTAAGGCGGGCGCTCATGCGCTCGCCGGCAGCCGTTTCCCCTCTTCAAGGAAACAATACGCGCTCACGCGAACATTTCCCGATAACCGAGAAACAGTTCCTCGAAGACGAGCCGGGCGTTGAGCGGATGGTTCTCGACCGTCCGCTGGCGCGTCACGGCCTTCATGAAGCGTGCGAACGCATTCGCGTCGACGGCTTCAGCGCAACGCGCGAGCGCGGCCGCCTGCATCGGGAAGTAACGCGGCGCGCCCGCCATCCGCTGCGCGAGCAGATCGTACAGCCAGCGCTGCAGCCAGCCGAGCACCAGCGGCACCGGCAGCTTCTGCAGCGTCTCGCCGCACGCGAACGGATCGCACGCGGCGCCGGCGGCGAGCTGGCCGAGCGTGAAATCGCGCAGCGGGCGGTTCTCGTCGCTCGCGAGCGCCAGCGCGGCGAGCGGCGCGCCGCCGGCTTCGGCGAGCAGCGCGCGCGCATCGTCGACGCCCTGCGCCGCGAGCCACGCCGCGGCCGCGTCGGGCGCCGGCACGGTCATCGGCCACTGCCGGCAGCGGCTGATGATGGTCGGCAGCAGCCGGTCGATGCGCGCCGACACCAGCAGGAACACGACGCCTGACGGCGGCTCCTCCAGCGTCTTCAGCAGCGCGTTCGACGCGGCGACGTTCAGCGCCTCGGCCGGATACAGCACGACGACGCGCGCGCCGCCGCGGTGCGAACCGACCCCGCAGAAGTCGAGCAGCGCACGCACCTGCTCGATCTTGATTTCCTTGCTCGGCGCGCGCGTCTTCTTGCCGCCGTCGTCCGCGTCGGCCGGCTTCGCGTCGTCGGCGGCGCCCGGCGCTTCGCCCGCGAGCGCCTCGGGCAGCACGATCCGGTAGTCCGGATGGTTGCCCTGCGCGAACCACGTGCAGGCCGCGCAGGTGCCGCACGGCTCGCCGTTCGGCTGCGGCGCCTCGCACAGGAAGCCCTGCGCGAGATGCTGCGCGAACTGCAGCTTGCCGATCCCGGCCTGGCCGTGCAGCAGCAGCGCATGCGGCCACTGCGCGCGCAGTTGCTGCAGGCGGTTCCAGTCGTCGGTCTGCCACGGATAGATCATGTGGTGCGTTCCTTCGTGTTACAGCGCGGCCAGCACGCGTTCGAGCTGCTGGCGGATCTCGGGAATCGTCTGCGTCGCGTCGACGATCGCGAAGCGGTGCGGCGCCTCTTCCGCGCGCCGCAGGTATTCGCCGCGGGTACGCGAGAAAAACGCGTCCGATTCGCTTTCGAACTTGTCGGGCATGCGCGCGGCGCCGCGGCGCTCGCTCGCCACCTGCGGCGCGACGTCGAACAGCACCGTCAGGTCGGGCTGGAAACCGCCCTGCACCCAGCGCTCGAGCGTCTCGAGCTTGTCGCGCGGCAGCCCGCGGCCGCCGCCCTGGTAGGCGAAGGTCGCGTCGGTGAAGCGGTCGGACACGACCCAGTCGCCGCGCGCGAGCGCCGGCTCGATCACGAGCGCGAGGTGCTCGCGACGCGCGGCGAACATCAGTAGCGCCTCCGTCTCGAGATCCATCGGCTGGTTCAGCAGGATCTCGCGCAGCTTCTCACCGAGCTGCGTGCCGCCCGGCTCGCGGGTGACGACGACCTGCCGGCCGCTCGCGGCCAGCCTCGCCTGGAGGCGTTCGCAGAACCATTGCAGGTGGGTGGTCTTCCCCGCCCCGTCGATGCCTTCGAAGGTGATGAATTTACCGCTCGGCATTATTGACCTCGTATGTACTTGTCCACGGCCTTGTTGTGATCGCCGAGCGTGTCCGAGAACACGCTCGTGCCATCGCCCTTCGCGACGAAATAGAGCGCGCTCGTCGGCGCCGGATTGATCGCCGCCTGCAGCGAGGCGACGCCCGGCAGCGCGATCGGTGTCGGCGGCAGGCCGCGGCGCGTATAGGTATTGTAAGGAGTGTCGGCCTGCAGGTCGCGCTTGCGCAGGCGGCCGTCGTACGCGTCGCCGAGCCCGTAGATCACCGATGGATCGGTCTGCAGCGGCATCCCGATGCGCAGCCGGTTCGCGAACACCGCCGCGACGAACGCGCGGTCGGCCGCATGGCCCGTTTCCTTTTCGACGATCGACGCGATCGTCAGCGCTTCGTAAGGCGTCTTGTACGGCAGCCCCGGCGCGCGCGCGGCCCATGCTTCGTCGAGGCGCGTCTGCATCAGGTGGTAGGCACGCCGGTAGATGTTCAGGTCGCTCGTGCCCTTGTCGAACAGGTAGGTGTCGGGGAAGAACAGCCCCTCGCCGCTGCCGCGCTGGATCGCGTTGTCGGGGGCGCCGATCGCGCGCAGCAGCTCGGCGTCGCTCATGCCGGCCGTCGCGTGCGCGAGATCGGGATTGCCGTCGAGTTCCGCGCGCATCCGCTTGAAGGTCCAGCCCTCGATCACCGTCGCGACGTACTCGTTCACGTCGCCGCGCGCGATCTTCTGCAGCACGTCGTACGGCGTGATGCCGGTCTTGAATTCGTAGTTGCCGGACTTCAGCCGGCTCGACAGCCCGAGCAGGCGCGTCATCGCGACGAAGCCGAACGGCTCGACCGGCACGCCGCCGTGCTTGAGCTGCAGCGCGACGCTCTTCACGCTGCTGCGCGGCTTGATCGTGACGTCGAGCGTTGCGGCGCCCAGCAGCAGCGGCCGGGTCGCCCAGTAATACCCGCCGCCCGCGCCGGCAGCGGCCACAACGACGGCCAGCGCCACGACCGTCGCGGCGCATTTCTTCAGTAGGGACATGGAAACGAGACTCAGGTAAGACCCATATAATACTTGCTCGCCTCCGTCAAAGTCAGGGTTGACTGTTCCCTCATTCCATGAGCACACCATTCGCTTCACCGGCTGCCCAGCCCGCACCCGTCTCGCTCCCCGTTTTCCCCCGCCCGTCCACCGCCGATTTCGACGCGCCGGGCGCCTGCATGCCGCTTGCGCAGTTCGGCGTGATCGACGTGGCCGGCGACGACGCCGCGACGTTCCTGCACACCCAGCTCACCAACGACATCGAGCATCTCGATGCCGCGAGCGCGCGCCTGTCCGGCTATTGCTCGCCGAAGGGCCGCCTGCTCGCGTCGTTCCTCGCCTGGCGCGCCGGTCACGGCGTGCGCCTGCTGGTCTCGAAGGACGTCCAGGCCGCCGTGCAGAAACGGCTGTCGATGTTCGTGCTGCGCGCGAAGGCGAAACTGACGGACGCGAGCGACACGCTCGCGGTGGTCGGCTTCGCGGGCGACGTGCGCGAAGCGCTGTCGGGCATCTTCGACGCGCTGCCGGACGGCGTGCACGTGAAGGTCGACGGCCCGGCCGGGGCGCTGATCCGCGTCCCGGACGCGGCCGGCCGCAAGCGCTACCTGTGGATCGGGCCGCGCGCGGAAGTCGACGCGCGTCTCGCCGCGCTCGCCGACACGCTGCCGGTCGTGTCGCCGGCCGTATGGGACTGGCTCGACGTGCGCGCGGGCGAGCCGCGCATCACGCAGCCGGCCGTCGAACAGTTCGTGCCGCAAATGGTCAACTTCGACGTGATCGGCGCCGTTAACTTCAGGAAGGGGTGCTACCCGGGCCAGGAAATCGTCGCGCGCAGCCAGTACCGCGGCACGATCAAGCGCCGTACCGCGCTCGCGCACGTCGCCGGCGAGACCGACACCGTGCATGCCGGCGTCGAGCTGTTCCACAGCGACGACCCGGGCCAGCCGTGCGGGATGATCGTCAACGCGGCGGCCGCGCCCGCGGGCGGCGTCGACGCGCTGGTCGAGATCAAGCTGGCCGCGCTCGACAGCGGCACCGTGCACCTCGGTTCGGCCGACGGTCCGGCACTCGCGTTCGACGCGCTGCCGTACGCGTGGCCGACGGAAGCGTGACGCACTGACAACCCGGTCGCACGCCGGCTCGCACGATGCAGCCGGCGCCCGATGTTTCCTGCGAGAGATTCCCCCGATGTGTCTGATTGCCTTCGACTGGCAGCCCGATGCCGCCGCCGGTCCCGTCTTTACCCTGACCGCCAACCGCGATGAATTCTTTCGCCGTACGAGTGCGCCGCTTTCGTGGTGGGAGGATGTGCCGGGCGTGCTGGCCGGCCGCGATCTCGAAGCGGGCGGCACGTGGCTCGGCGTATCGCGCGACGGCCGCTTCGCCGCGCTGACCAATTACCGCGCGCCGTTCGACATTCGCGCGGGCGCGCCGACCCGCGGCAAGCTCGTGTCCGATTTCCTCCGCGGCCCGTCCGTCGCGCCGCTCGACTATCTCGGCGAGCTGGCCGAGCACGCGGCCGTGTACAACGGCTTCAACCTGCTGGTGGGCGACTGGAAGCGGCGCGAGCTCGCGTGGTTCTGCAACCGCGCGGCCGAAGGCGAAACCCGCGTCGCCGCGCCGGTCGCGATCGGCGCCGGCGTTCATGCGCTGTCGAATGCCCGGCTCGATACGCCCTGGCCCAAAGTCGTGCGCAAGCGCGCGGAACTCGGCACGCTGCTGACCGACAACCCGGCCCCGTCGCTCGACGAGCTGATCGAGCTGATGCGCGATCCGCATGTCGCGGACGACGACGCGCTGCCGCACACCGGCATTCCGATCGAGCGCGAGCGTGCGCTGTCGGCCGCGTTCATCGAGACACCCGAATACGGCACGCGCGGCACGACCGCGCTGCGCGTGACGATGAAGGAAGGCGTGCGCTTGACGGTCGACATCAAGGAACGCTGCGACGACGACGGCTCGCACCGCACCGTTCGCCCGGGCAGTTTCGAGCGCGCGTTCACGTTCGACATCGACGCGACGCCGCCGCGCTGAGCCAGCGGCGGGGGCGGCGCTACGGCGCGCGCGCCATCTCGACGTGCGGCACGCCGATTTCGACGAACGGCTCGCCGATTGCCGCGAAGCCGTGCCGCACGTAGAACGACACCGCGGCATCCTGCGCGTAAAGCCGCACGACCGGCTCGCCGCGATGCCGCGCCGCGTCCAGCAACGCATGCAGCACGGCCGATCCGGCGCCCTGCCCGCGCGCGTCGGCCAGCACCGCGACGCGGCCGATCGTGCCGGTGCGCAGCAACCGTCCCGTCGCGACCGCGCGGCGTGAGCCGGTCGCCGCATCGACCCGGTAGGCAACCGCGTGCAACGACAGCGGATCCTCGTCGTCCAGTTCCCATTCCGGCGGAATCCGCTGCTCGCGCACGAACACCGCATCGCGAATCCGTGCGGCATCGCCACCCAGCACGGCCCAGTCGCCCGTTTCCACCCAGCCGTCGGTCATCGCTTCCTCCGCGCGGCGCCGGGCGCCGCCGCCGTCAAACGTCGTCGAATGCGGCCCTGAGCGCCGCCACCGCGTCGGCATGCGCGGCCCGCACCTCCGGCACGTAGCCGCCCATCTTGAAGAACTCGTGGATCATCCCCGGATAGCAGACCAGCGTAACCGTATTGCCGGCCGCGCGCAGCTTGTCCGCGTACGCGGCGCCCTCGTCGCTCAGCGGATCGTATTCGGCCGTCGCGATCCAGGCCGGCGCGACACCGGCGAACGACGGCGCGTCGCGCGTGCCGTCGAGCGGCGCGAAGCGCCAGTCGTCGCGGTCGGACCGATCGCGCAAGTATTGCGTGAAGAACCACTGGATCGTGTCCTGCGTCAGCAGGTAGCCGTTCGCGAGCCGTCCGTGGGATTCGGTGTCCTGGTGACCCGTCACGCCCGGATAGATCAGCAGTTGCAGCGCAAGCCCGATACCCGCGTCGCGCGCGAGCACCGCGCAGACCGTCGCGAGCGTGCCGCCCGCGCTGTCGCCGCCGACCGCGAGCCGCGTCGCATCGATGCCGAATGCGGCGGCCTCGCGATGCAGCCAGCGCAGTGCGTCGTCGGCGTCGTTCACCGCGGTCGGGAACCGGTGTTCGGGCGCAAGCCGGTAGTCGACCGACAGCACCGCGCATTGCGCGTCGCGCGCGAACATGCGGCACAGCGCGTCGTGCGTATCGACGCTGCCGACCGTGAAGCCGCCGCCGTGGTAATAGACGAGCGCCGGCAGCGGTTCGGCGAGGCTCGGCTCGACCGGAAGGTACAGCCGCGCGCCGATCGAGCGGCCGTCGCGCGTCGGCACGAGGCAGGCCTCGACCGAATGCATCGGCGCCGGCGCGACGTCGAGGATCGGCGCGCTCTTCTCGTACGCGGCGCGCGCCTGCTGCGCCGTCTGGTGGTGATAAGACGGACGTTTCGCGCGCTCGACCATGTCGAGCACCTGGGCAATCTTCGGATTCAGCGGCATCGGTGAGGACGGCGCGGGCGGCGCCGTGAGCGGACAAGCGTCACATGATGCCACGCCGCGCGGTGCCGGGCCGCCACGCAAAACGGCCCTGCCGGTGAAAAGGCAGGGCCGTTCGTCGAGGGCGCTTACGCGTCGCTCGGGCCGGGCTGCGCATCCGGCGCGGTGCGGGTGCGTTGCCGCTTGATGTCGCGGCCCACCGCGAGCCGCCGCATGTACTTGAACGTGCCGAGCGCCTTCGCGACGAAGTTGCCGTCGCTGTCGCGCACTTCGCCTTCGCAATACGCCATCGTCGTCGAACGATGCATCACGCGCCCGTATGCGCGCAACTCGCCGCGCCCGGGCTGCATGAAGTTCACCTTCATCTCGACCGTGACGACGCCGACGCCGTCGTCGGTCAGGCTGCGCGCGGCCATCGCGAGCGCGATGTCCGACAGCGTCATCGTCACGCCGCCGTGCGCGATGCTCCACGTGTTCATGTGCCGCTCGTCGAGCGGCAGCACGATCTCGCTCGCACCGTCCTTCGCGGACACGAGCCGCACGCCGAGCAGGTCGACGAACGGGCTTTCGATCGACGGGCCGGCCGCCGGGGATGTTGCGTCGCTCATCGTGCGCTGTCGGACAGGTAGTCGACGCACTGGCGCGATTCGGCCACCGCCACGATGAACTTCTTCACTTCCTGGTGAACCGGGTGCACCTGATACGCATCGAGCGCGGCCTGGTCCGTGAAATCGGACACGAGCACGACGTCGGACGTCGCTTCGAGGCCCGGCGTCGCGATGCCGACGTCGAGTTGCAGGATGCCCGGCACGAGGTCGCGGCAGCCTTCGAGCTTTTCCTTCAGCTTCAGCGCGTTCTGCGCGCGCGTGCCGCCTTCGGCCGATTCCTTCAGCTTCCACATGAAGATATGTCTGATCACTTCCGTTGCTCCTGTTCGTGTTGGTTCGGCGGTTCGCCCAGAACCCTTGTCAGCCGGGCGTTACACAGCCCGTTCATCGTTCGCTCGCGTTCGTCGAAATCGCGCCCGGCCGGGAAAAAAGCGGGTATCCAAGCCGGGACAAGTTCAAGACGCCAACCACGATACCCGCTTTTGCACCGTGCCACTTGCGGATGTCACGATCCGCTAGCGAAAGCAGGCAACAAGCGTACCAAACCCACCGGCGCGAATGGACGGCATCTTGAGATGCGCCCATCTGGCTAGAAGCGCTGGCGGTATCGATACGGGATTGCCGGAAAGGGTCGTACTCGCGATCGGCGAATCGCCCTCCGCATTCCGGTTGTAAGCCCCGCATGGCTGGCCGCCATCGCGAACCACGGTTCACGCGCCTCTTGGCAGGCGCACCTCGAATACTGTTTCCGTCGGATCGGACCGCGCGTCAATACGGCCGTGATGTGCCTTGGCGATTTCGCTGGCGATGTACAAGCCGAGCCCCAACCCGACATCGTCACTCTCACTTGCCGATTGGTCGGCTCCGCGCTGAAGGGGGTCGAAAATGCGCTCAAGCGTGAGTCGGTCCATCGCCGGCCCTCTATTCCCAACCTCGATGAGCACTTCCTTGTCAGCCGATACCGCCGTCACCCGCACCGGCGTTTTGGACGCGCCATACTTGATCGCGTTGCTCACCAAATTACTCAGCAATTGCTGCATGCGCTGATCGTCCCAGTCCCCCCGGAGGTCGCCGCTTACGTCGACCTCGATTTCCCGATCCGGATGAGCCGCCCGCAGTTCGTCGACCACATTGGCGAGCACACGTGCGAGATCGACATTGCGCGGAACAACGTTGATGCCCAGCCCGAGCTGGGTTCGATTGAAATCGCAGAGATCGTCAAGGAGGCCTTGCATGCGCCCCCCGCTTCTGATCAGCCGGGCCGCGGCCTCCGATACTTCCTCTCCCGCATTGAGCGCCGCCAGATAAGTCGCCGTGATCTGAATGGTCTGCAGCGGCGTGCGCATGTCGTGACCCAGCATGCCCAACAACAAGTTGCGAGCCTGCTCGACCTGCTCGGTAAAGAAAGCGACGGATTCCGCGAGCGCCTGATCGATCGCCTCGTTGAAACGAATCATGTCGTCCATGTGAGGCAGCCCCGGCTGGCACTCGTCGATCCACAGGCGCAACACACTGGCACGCAGCGCCCGATACTCGGCCGCCAACTGATTGATGTTGAAGCCTCTTCGGGCGCGCAGCACGGCATGCGTCTGTGCGGCGGTTTCCGTGGCGTTCACCGGCTCGGGCGCGCGCCCGAGCGATTTTTCGTGTTGCTCGTCCCGCGTTTGCGGGGTGCCGATGTCCTTGGCCACGGCCTCGAGGATCTGCCGTGAATGGTCGCGTAGCGCGAACGAGTCCATGCCCCTTGCGGCTGGTAACAGCGTGGCGGCAAACGCTTCCCACTGCACCAGGATCGACTCCATGTTCCGCACGATGAAATCAGCTAGTCGCATGTCGCCCCACATAACGAAATGAACGGTGGATGCTCTTGTGATACCGCACGAGATCACGCGAATACCAACGATCGAAGGCGCTTGCATGACCAGCCGCGCGCAAACCCGTCGTCAGGTTCCCTCTATCGTATGGTGATTTGCCCGGCCCCAAGACGGGCCAGCGCGCGAAGCCGCAACCGCTAATGTGCAACAACTCGTGGTAACGCGAACTTCGTGGTTACCCGTCAAAGGCGCGGCTACGCCTGGCCATCAAAGCAACTTTCACGACCTGTGCTTCGCGATTCTTCGAATCGGCCATTGCCGCGCCCGCCACCGATCCCTTCGCACAACGGTCATGACGGACGACACTGCAGTCGCCATGCGTTCCAGCATTGCCGATTAATCTTCGATTTGAAGCGCCATTTCGGATCAATCGACCGGTCGTGATCGAGATTCATTATTCATTTCGACGGAATTGCATCTTTTACCGGCTCACCGGGTAATAATTACGAAAATCAAATAAAACACATCGAAATTGATCGAACCTGATTG
The DNA here is from genome assembly GCF_003857985.1 of Burkholderia sp. Bp9090. NCBI lineage: Bacteria > Pseudomonadati > Pseudomonadota > Betaproteobacteria > Burkholderiales > Burkholderiaceae > Burkholderia > Burkholderia sp. Bp9090. The sequence goes on along the minus strand of NZ_QTPV01000010.1, from coordinate 164,134 downwards.
ACTTTGGCTTTCATGAAAATCTAGAATCCCCTACAACATCTTTCATCTGATTTTTCCAGCACCGGCAGAGCCTCATCCTTCACCCGCCGAAAGCGCTCTCCATCGACTTCACCCGTTTCGTAACGGGTGGTGTGGGCTATCGTTTTCCATATTCAGCCTTTATCGCCCCCCGATTAAAAAACGGTTCAATTCGCCCCGCAAGCATCACATCACGATTAATCCGGGCATTTTCAGAATGCCTGCGACGCAGAACGAAGCGGATCGAGCCGTCCGCTCATCCGGGCATTTCGATAAAAAATCGCAGTCGTCAGGAGGGTCGTCATGAACGTGCATCGCTTCACGAAATCGCTGTGTCTGGGATTCATCTGCGCCGGCCTGCTCGCCGCCTGCAACGACGACGACCTCCATTCGAACGACACGCCGCCCTCTTCCAGCGCCGCGCTGTCGTTCCGCATGGACGCCGGCGGGCAGATCAACGCGTTCTACCGGCAGGACAAGGTCGCCGCCCATCTGCTGGTGCGCTCGTCGACGAAGCCGCGCCTGCTTGTCGTGTTTCCGGCCGGCAACAGCGGCACCGGGCTGTGGTTCGACGACACTGCGCAGCCGGTGAACTGGAGCCTCGACACGCCACCGTCCGCACTGTCGGCACCCGACCCGCACGGCCGCCCGCTGTACGGCATCGGCGCCGACGTGTCGGTCGACACCGACACGCTGACGATCCGCCAGGGCGTGCTCAGCAACGTGCGCTTCCTGCGCGACTTCAACGGCGGCGCAACGATCCCGCCGGAGATCGTCACCGCCCCGACGATCCAGGGCAGCGCCGCGCAATGGCAGCGCGACCGGCTCGACGGCGCCCCCGGCTACGCACTGCGCATCACGCTGCGTGACGGCGGCAGCATCGCGACGGCCGCGGACGGCAAGCTGGTGCTGCGCGCGGCGGCCGGTACGCGCACGCTGAAGCTGCATGTCGACGCGCTGTCGGGTGAGACGCCGATGTCGCCGATCACGCGCGCCGACCTGCTCGCCCCGTCCGCGAATCCGGACCCGGTCAGCCAGAACGTGCTCGAATTCCTGAGCTTCCACGACAAGCTGCTGGCCGGCTCGTGGCAGTACGACACCTATTTCGGCCGCGACACACTGATTTCGGTGCGCATGCTGATGCCGGTGCTCGAACCGGCGGCGATCGAGGCCGGCCTGACGTCGGTACTGAACCGCCTGTCGAACGACGGCAAGGTCGCGCACGAGGAAGGCATCGGCGAATTCGCACTGGTCGACAACACGAAGCACGGCCGGCCGAACGATGCGACGCCGACCTACGACTACAAGATGATCGACAGCGACTACCTGCTCGCGCCGATCGCGGCGGCGTGGCTGATCGACGACACGCGCGGCCAGGCGCGCGCGGCCGCCTATCTCGCGCAGCGCGGCGGCGACGGTCACACCAATGGCAGCCGGCTCGTCGTCAACCTGCTGCACGTCGCGGCGACCGCGCAGCCGTTCGCGCAGCAGCCGTCGGTTGCGAACCTGATCCACCTGCGGCCCGGCGAGATCGTCGGCAACTGGCGCGACAGCACCGACGGGCTCGGCGGCGGCGTCTATCCGTACGACGTGAACGCGGTGCTCGTGCCGGCCGCGCTGCGCGCGGCGAACGCGTTCCTCACGCGCGGCCTGCTCGATCCGTACCTGGACGCCGGGCAACGCGCGGCACTCGCGAACACGGCGGCCGAAGCGGCCACGTGGGAACAGCAAGCGCCACCGCTGTTCCAGGTGAGCGTGCCGGCCGCACAGGCGACGACCGACGTGTCGGCGTATGCGCCGTCGGCCGGCGTACCGGCCGGCACCGCGCCGGGCGCGCCGCTCACGTTCTACGCGTTGTCGCTCGACCAGCAGGGCACGCCGGTTCCGGTGATGAATTCCGACGGCGGCTTCGCGCTGCTGTTCGGCACGCCGCCGGACGACGAACTCCAGCGCATCGTCGCCGACGTCACGCGGCCCTTCCCGACCGGGCTCATCACCGATGTCGGGATGGTGATCGCGAATCCCGCGTATGCGAGCCAGGCACTGTGGCCGAAGTTCACGAGTTCCGCGTATCACGGCACCGTGATCTGGTCGTGGCAGCAGGCGATGTGGGTCGCCGGGCTCGATCGGCAACTCGCGCGCCAGGATCTGTCGGACACGACGCGCGCGCTGCTGACGCAGGCACGGCAGACGATCTGGCAAGTGATCTCGAACGGGCGCGACATGCGCACGTCGGAGATGTGGACGTGGTCGTACGTGAACGGCCGGTATCAGACCGACGCGTTCGGCACGCGCAGCGCGGACGCGACCGAGGCCAATGCGGCGCAGCTGTGGAGTACGACGTATCTCGCGATTCGTGATCCGCAACTGCGGACCGGCAAGTACTGGTGGCAGGCGATGGAGCGGATGAAGGATGTGCAGCCACAGCAGACGGCGGCCATCGCGGCTCGCCAGACGATGCACCAATGAAACGAATGCCCCGCACGCATATTCGCGTACGGGGCTTCATTCAGGCCGGACGCAAACCGCGCGGACGTCGCATCGCGCCGCCATTGCGCTGCATCCGCGCACACCACGCCGCCGGATGCGCGGCGCTCGTCCGTCAGTGCGCGACCACGCGATTGCGCCCGTCCCGCTTCGCCTGATACAAGCGTTCATCGACCGCGCGCAACAACGCATCGACCGTCCCGCCGTCGACCCCATACTGCGCGACGCCGACGCTGACCGTCACCTGCACGCGCTTGAAATCCAGCCCGAACGGCGAACTCGCGATCGACGAACGCACGCGCTCGGCCGTCATGCGCGCGCCCTCGAGCGGCATCTCGGGCAACAGCGCCATGAACTCCTCGCCGCCGACTCGCGCGAGCGCACCGGCCGGACGTATCGCCTCGAGACACTGGCGCACGACGCCGCGCAGCACCTCGTCGCCGATCTGGTGCCCGTATGCATCGTTGATGTTCTTGAAGTTGTCGAGATCGAGCGCGAGCAGGCAAAACGGCGTGCCGTCGCGCTCCGCGCGCACGATCTCGCGCTCGACCTGCGCGATGAACTGGCGACGGTTGGACGCGCCCGTCATCGGATCGGTCGCGGCCATGTATTCGAGCTTCTGGTTCGTGCGGCGCAGTTCCTGCAACGCACTCTCGGTGCGCGCCATCGATTCCGACAGCCGGCTCATCAGGTCTTCCTGGCTGTAGATCGCCGAGAACGAGCGCGTCGTCTGCAGCGCCTGCACGACGCCGTAGCTGAGCAGGAAGAACCCGCCCGCGAAGATCGCATGCGCGAGCCACCACATGTGATTCCACGGCTTGCCGAGGATGAACGCGAGCGACGACAGCGCGAACGCCATGATCGACACGCCGTAGATCACCATCAGCGGTGAGCGGATGCGCCGCGCGAGCAGCACGCCGACGTTCAGCAGCGAAAACACCAGCGCGCCGCCTTCCATCGACAGCCGCGTACCCGGCGCGCCGGCGACCGGCGAATAGGCGATGTACGCAACCGCCACGTTGATGGTCACGAACAACCCGACCCACGGCAGCCACGTGCGCGCGCGCGTACGCTTCTCCACCCGATCGGGCGGCTGCGAATACGACAGCAGGCCCGTGAGCAGCAGGATCGACATCACGAGGCGCGAGGCGGGCCCGTACAGCAGGAACAGCCAGATGTTGTGGTGCGCCATCCCGGTGAACAGACCGTGCAGCGCGTAGATCATCGCGAAGCCGAGAAAGCCGAGCGTCAGCCAGCGCAGCAGCGGCTCGCCGGACGATCGGTAGCACACCCACGTCACGTAGGTGACGAACGCACCTTCGAGGGTCGCGGCCGCGATCGCGATTTCATGGAATGCGTGGTTCTCGAACACGACGTGCGGGTCGCTGAAGAACCACAGATAGGCAATCAGATAGGCCGGCAGCAATGCAAAACCGACCAGCAGGCATTTCGCGTAGAGCCTCGCGGCCGCGCTGACGACGCGCGGCGGTTCCCCGGCTGCATAGGTCGTGCTCAATTTGGTCCCCGTTTCGGTCTGCTGCGTGGTTCGAACGCCCACGGTGCCGGAAACGCGCGATGCATCGTCTTCGCCGGCTACCGGAAACGCGTCACGTGCGCCGGTACGACGCACGCGTTGGCCCATCCCGCCGAAAGGCAAATGTCAGAGCAAGTATAGGTGCGGCAAATCGTTTGACAAGTAAGGGGAAACGGCAGCATCGAATGCATGGCGTTTGCTTCCTGTTTCTTACGAATCGCCCACGGATTTCGCCGATTCGCATCGCGGCCGCGGTTTCGGTCCCCCGAAAGCCGCGGCCGCCCCTCCTGCGCACAAATATCAGACGATTTCGAACAGGCCGGCAGCCCCCTGCCCGCCGCCGATGCACATCGTGACGACCACGTATTTCACGCCGCGCCGCTTGCCTTCGATCAGCGCATGGCCGGTCAGGCGCGCACCCGACACGCCGTACGGATGACCGACCGCGATCGCGCCGCCGTTCACGTTCAAGCGGTCGTCAGGAATCCCGAGCGTGTCGCGGCAGTACAGCACCTGCACCGCGAACGCTTCGTTGAGCTCCCACAGGCCGATGTCGTCGACCTTCAGCCCCGCCTGCTTCAGCAGCTTCGGCACGGCGAACACCGGGCCGATGCCCATCTCGTCCGGCTCGCAACCGGCGACCGCGAAACCGCGGAACACGCCGAGCGGCTGCAGCCCTTCGCGCTGCGCGACATCCGCGTTCATCACCACGCACGCCGACGCGCCGTCCGAGAACTGGCTCGCGTTGCCCGCGGTGATCACGCCGCCCGGCACGGCCGAACGGATCTTCGCGACGCCCTCGAGCGTCGTGTCGGGCCGGATGCCCTCGTCGGCCGACACCGTCACGTCCTGCGTGAACAGCCGGCCCGTCGCCTTGTCGGCGATGCCTGCCCGCACGGTGATCGGCACGATCTCGTCGTTGAAGCGCCCGGCTTCCTGCGCGGCCGCGGCGCGCAGCTGCGAGCGCACGCCGTACTCGTCCTGCCGCTCCTTCGCGATCCCGTAGCGCTTCGCGACGTTCTCGGCCGTCTGGAGCATGTTCCAGTAGATCTCCGGCTTGTGTTCGACGAGCCAGCCCTCCTGGATCATGTGCCGGTTCATCTCGTTCTGCACGCACGAGATCGATTCGACGCCGCCCGCGACATACACGTCGCCCTCGCCCGCGATGATCCGCTGTGCGGCGAGCGCGATGGTCTGAAGCCCGGACGAGCAGAAACGGTTCACCGTCATCCCCGGCACGCTCACCGGCAGCCCGGCGCGCAGCGCGATCTGCCGCGCGATGTTCGCGCCGGTCGCGCCTTCGGGGTTCGCGCAGCCCATGATCACGTCCTCGATGCGCGCGGGGTCCAGCTTCGCGCGTTCGAGCGCGGCCGCGACCACATGGCCGCCGAGCGTCGCGCCGTGCGTCATGTTGAATGCGCCACGCCACGATTTCGCGAGCGGCGTGCGTGCGGTCGATACGATTACGGCTTCGGTCATGCGAGTCTCCTTCGGTCCTGCTTGATGTTCTGCGTCGGATAGGAATGCGCTACGCCGTCGGGCGCGCGCCCGCGGACGTCACATGTGCGACGCCCGCCGCCTGCATCTGTTGCCATGCGTGCGCGAGCGACCCGTTCAGGTCGATCGCACGGCATGCGTCGTTGATCACGGCCGCCTCGAAGCCGGCCGCGCGCGCATCGAGCGCGGACCACGCGACGCAATAGTCGGTCGCGAGCCCGCAGCACCACACGCGCTTCGCGCCGAGCTCGCGCAGATAGCCGGCGAGCCCCGTGCGCGTCGTGCGATCGGCTTCGACGAACGCGGAATAGCTGTCGACCTGCGCGTCGCCGCCCTTGCGGATCACGAGCCGCGCGTGCGGAATGTCGAGGTCGCGATGCAGCGCCGCGCCCTCGGTGTCCTGCACGCAGTGCACGGGCCACAGCACCTGCTCGCCGTACGGCAGCGCGAGCGTGGAAAACGGCTCGCGGCCGGGATGGTTCGCCGCGAACGACACGTGTTCGCGCGGGTGCCAGTCCTGCGTCAGCACGACCTGGTCGAAGCGTTGCGCGAGCGCGTTGATCACCGGCACGACCGCGTCGCCGTCCGGCACCGCGAGTGCGCCGCCCGGCATGAAGTCGTACTGCACGTCGATCACGAGCAACACGTCGTCAGTGCGTTTCATTGCATTTCTCCTTGCAAGCCTGGCCGCGCGGTCACGCGGGCCGTCAGCCGTTGAACCCGCGCCCGGCCCTGGCGAGCTCGACGATCGACGGCGCGAGCTGCCACGCGTCGCCGTTCGGTGCGGCCGCATAGCGGCGGATCGCGCGCTCGACGTTGTAGAGGCCGACCATGTCCGCATACAGCATCGGGCCGCCCCGCCACAGCGGGAAACCGTAACCGGTCAGGTAGACCATGTCGATGTCGGATGCCTTCGACGCGATCTTCTCCTCGAGGATCTTCGCGCCTTCGTTGACGAGCGCGAACACGAGCCGCTCGACGATCTCGTCGTCGCCGATCTTGCGCCGCTCGACGCCGCGCTCCTTCGAATACGCGACGACCATCTCGTCGACGAGCGCCGACGGCTTCGCCTTGCGCTCGCCCGGCACGTAGTCGTACCAGCCGCCGCCCGTCTTCTGGCCGAAACGGCCCTGCTCGCACAGGCGGTCGGCGATCTTCGAGTAGTGCAGATCGGGTTTCTCGACGTAGCGGCGCTTGCGGATCGCCCAGCCGATGTCGTTGCCGGCGAGGTCGCTCATCCGGAACGGGCCCATCGCGAAACCGAACTTCTCGATCGCGCGATCGACCTGCGCGGGCAGCGCGCCTTCCTCGAGCATGAAGAGCGCCTGGCGGATGTACTGCTCGATCATCCGGTTGCCGATGAAGCCGTCGCACACGCCCGACACCACCGCCGTCTTGCGGATCTTCTTGGCGACCGCCATCACGGTCGCGAGCACGTCCTTCGCGGTCTGCGCGCCGCGCACGACCTCGAGCAGCTTCATCACGTTCGCCGGGCTGAAGAAGTGCATGCCGACCACGTCCTGCGGACGCTTCGTGAACGCGGCGATCTTGTCGACATCGAGCGTCGACGTGTTCGACGCGAGGATCGCACCGGGCTTCGCCACCGCGTCGAGCCGGCCGAACACCTGCTCCTTCACGCCGAGTTCCTCGAACACGGCCTCGACGATCAGGTCCGCGTCCTTCAGGTCGTCGTAGGACAGCGTCGGCGTGATCAGCGCCATGCGCGCGTCGAGCTTCTGCTGCGTGAGCTTGCCCTTCTTCACCTGCGCGTCGTAGTTCTTGCGGATCGTGGCGAGGCCGCGGTCGAGCGCGTCCTGCTTCGTCTCGAGCAGCGTGACGGGCAGGCCCGCGTTGACGAAGTTCATCGCGATCCCGCCGCCCATCGTGCCCGCGCCGATCACGCCGACGCGGCGGATCTCGCGCACCGGCGTATCGGCCGGCACGTCGGGAATCTTGCTCGCCGCGCGCTCGCCGAAGAACGCGTGCCGCAGCGCACGGCTTTCCGGCGTCATCATCAGCGCGACGAAACCGTCGCGTTCGGCGACGCTGCCCTTGTCGAAGCCGTTCAGCACGCCGGCCTCGATCGCGTCGATGCACTTGTGCGGCGCGGGGAAATTCGGCGCGGCGGCCCGCGCGGAATTGCGCGCGAACTGGATGAAGCCCGCGGCATTCTCGTGGACGATCTTGCGATCGCGCACGCGCGGATGCGGCCCCTGCTGCGCGCCGACCTTGCGCGCGAACGCGACGGCCGCGTCGAGCAGGTCGCCGTCGGCCATCGCGTCGAACAGCCCGCTGTTCGCGAGCTGCTCCGACGGCACCGGCGCGCCCGACACGATCATGTTCAGCGCGGTTTCGAGGCCCACCGCACGCGGCAGGCGCTGTGTGCCGCCCGCGCCCGGCAACAGGCCGAGCTTCACTTCGGGCAGCGCGACCTGCGCACCGGGCGCCGCGACGCGATAGTGCGCGCCGAGCGCGAGCTCCAGGCCGCCGCCCATCACGACGCTGTGCAGCGCCGCGACGACCGGCTTCGCGCTCGCCTCCACCGCGCGGATCACGGTGTGCAGCGTCGGCTCCTGCAAGGCCTTCGGGGTATTGAATTCGGTGATGTCGGCGCCGCCCGAGAACGCGCGGCCCGCGCCGGTCAGCACGATCGCCGTGACCGACGGATCCTGCGCGGCACGATCGAGCGCGTCCATGACGCCCTGGCGCGTCGACAGGCCGAGCCCGTTGACCGGCGGATTGTTGAGCGTGATGACGGCCACGCCGTCGCGAGTCGAGTAATCCACTGCCATCTGCCTGCCTCCATGCATCGCGCGCCGGGGTGGCTGCGCTTCATTGTGCGCGGTCGAACGGCCGCATGTCCGGATCGAACGGAGGCAGCATACAACGAAAAAGCACGGTCGTTCAATTTGATTTTGTTCCCGATCCGGGGGCCGGATCGGGCGACCGCGCGGCGGGCCGTCGGCGGCCGCGGCTTACGGTGCGCAGCGCGCCGTCGGCAGCACGTAGTCGCGGAACGTCTCGCGCAGCTTCAGCTTCTGCAGCTTGCCGGTCGCGGTGTGCGGCAGCGATTCGACGAACACGACGTCGTCGGGCACCCACCACTTCGCGACCTTGCCTTCGTAGAACGCGAGCAGCGCGTCGCGGGTCAGGTTCGCCCCCTCCCGCGGCACCACGACGAGCAGCGGACGCTCGGTCCATTTCGGGTGCGCGCACGCGATGCACGCGGCTTCGGCGACGCCCGGGTGCGCGATCGCGACGTTCTCGATGTCGATCGAGCTGATCCACTCGCCGCCGGACTTGATCACGTCCTTGCTGCGGTCGGTGATCTGCAGGAAGCCGTCTGGGTCGATCGTCGCGACGTCGCCGGTCGGGAACCAGCCGTCCGACAGCGGCGACGTATCGCCCTTGAAGTAGTGATCGATCACCCAGGGCCCGCGCACCTGCAGCTCGCCGAACGCGACGCCGTCCCACGGCAGTTCGCGGCCGTCGTCGCCGACGATCCGCATGTCGACACCGCAGATCACGCGCCCCTGCTTCTCCAGCAACCGGCGCTGCACGTCGAGCGGCCGCTGCGACTGCGCCCAGTTGAGCTTCGCGAGCGTGCCGAGCGGCGACAGCTCGGTCATTCCCCACGCGTGGATCACGCGCACGCCGTATTCGTCCTCGAACGTGCGCAGCATCGCGGGCGGGCACGCCGAACCGCCGATCACCGTGCGGTTCAGCGTCGAGAAGCGCACGCCGGCCTCGCGCATGTAGTTCAGCAGCCCGAGCCACACGGTCGGCACGCCCGCGGAGAACGTCACGCGTTCGGCCTCCATCAGTTCGTACAGCGACTTGCCGTCGAGGTCCTTGCCGGGAAGCACCAGCTTGCCGCCGGTGAGCGGCACCGCGTACGGCAGCCCCCACGCGTTCACATGGAACATCGGCACGACGGGCAACACCGCGTCCAGCGCCGACAGGTTCATCGCGTCGGGCAGCGCGGCGCCGTAGGCATGCAACACCGTCGAGCGATGTGAATACAGCACGCCCTTCGGATTGCCGGTCGTGCCCGACGTGTAGCACAGGCCGGACGCCTGCAGTTCGTCGAGGCGCGGCCAGTCGTAGCGGCCGTCCTCGGCGTCGACGAGCGTTTCGTAGCACAGGTACGGCGTCGCGCCGGACGGCAGGTGCGCGGCATCCGTCATCGCGATCCAGCCCTTCACGTTCGGGCACTGCGGCGCGATCGCGTCGACGAGCGGCGCGAAATTGATGTCGAAGAAGACGTAGCGGTCTTCCGCGTGATTGACGATGTAGGCGATCTGCTCGGGAAAGAGCCGCGGGTTGATCGTGTGGCACACGGCGCCCATCCCGCCGATTCCGTAGTACGCCTCCAGATGCCGGTAGCCGTTCCAGGCCAGCGTGCCGACGCGCTCGCCCGCTTCGACGCCGAGCCGTGCGAGCGCCTGCGCGAGGCGCTTCGCGCGCTGCTCGCAGTCGCGGTACGTGTAGCGATGCAGGTCGCCTTCCACGCGCCTCGACACGATCTCCGTATCGCCCGCATAACGCGCGGCATGCGCGATCAGCGACGACACCAGCAACGGCATGTCCATCATCTGGCCCAGCAACGGCTTACCCATCGTCTTGTTCTCCCGGAAGGACGCGAATCGGTGACCAGCCTCGAAGCGATGCGCCAGCCTGCAACCCGTCCACGGCCCGGACCGGCCTGGCGCAAGGCGCGCGGGCCGCCATGCGGGCGGCGCGGCGCCGCCTTACAATATCGGCTTACCCAGAGGCGCTCAACATGTCGTTTTCCCGAAGCGCAGCCGCTACGGCTGACACTCTCCCCGACCTCGCCGCCACGCTCGGCGCGCCGGCCGTCGGCGCGTTCGTCGCACTCGGCGACGCGTTTCATACGCGGCTGCCGGCAGCACCCCTGCCCGCGCCGTACGTCGTCGGCTTTTCCGACGAAGTCGCGCGCCTGCTCGGCTTGCCGGCGTCGCTCGCCGCCCAACCCGGATTCGCCGAGCTGTTCGCCGGCAACCCGACGCGCGACTGGCCCTCGAGCGCGATGCCGTACGCGTCGGTGTATTCCGGCCACCAGTTCGGCGTGTGGGCCGGCCAGCTCGGCGACGGCCGCGCGCTGACGATCGGCGAACTCGCCGGCACCGACGGCCAGCGCTACGAACTGCAGATCAAGGGCGGCGGCCGCACGCCGTATTCGCGGATGGGCGACGGCCGCGCGGTGCTGCGTTCGTCGATCCGCGAATTCCTGTGTTCGGAAGCGATGCATCACCTCGGCATTCCGACCACCCGCGCGCTCACGGTGATCGGCTCCGACCAGCCGGTGGTGCGCGAGGAGATCGAGACCTCGGCCGTCGTCACGCGCGTGTCGGAGAGCTTCGTGCGCTTCGGCCACTTCGAGCACTTCTTCTCGAACGATCGCCCGGACCTGCTGCGCCAGCTCGCCGATCACGTGATCGAGCGCTTCTATCCCGCATGCCGCGACGCCGACGATCCGTACCTCGCGCTCCTCGAAGCCGCGACGCTGCGCACGGCCGACCTCGTCGCGCAGTGGCAGGCCGTCGGCTTCTGCCACGGCGTGATGAACACCGACAACATGTCGATCCTCGGCGTGACGATCGACTACGGCCCGTTCGGCTTCGTCGACGCGTTCGACGCGAACCACATCTGCAACCACTCCGACACGAGCGGCCGCTACGCGTACCGGATGCAGCCGCGCATCGCGCACTGGAACTGCTACTGCCTCGCGCAGGCGCTGCTGCCGCTGATCGGGCTGCAGCACGGCATCGCCGACGACGATGCGCGCGCCGAGCGCGCGGTCGACGACGCGCAGGCCGTGCTCGCGAAGTTTCCGGAACGCTTCGGTCCGGCGCTCGAGCGCGCGATGCGCGCGAAGCTCGGCCTCGAGCTCGAACGCGAGAACGACGCCGAGCTCGCGAACAAGCTGCTCGAAACGATGCACGCGAGCCATGCGGACTTCACGCTGACGTTCCGCCGGCTCGCGCAGATCTCGAAGCACGACGCGAGCCGCGACGCGCCGGTGCGCGACCTGTTCATCGATCGCGACGCGTTCGACGCATGGGCGAACCTCTACCGCGCGCGGCTGTCCGAGGAAACGCGCGACGACGCGGCCCGCGCGGCCGCGATGAATCGCGTGAACCCGAAATACGTGCTGCGCAACCATCTGGCCGAAGTCGCGATCCGGCGCGCGAAGGAAAAGGATTTTTCCGAAGTCGAACGACTCGCGCAGGTGCTGCGCCGCCCGTTCGACGAACAACCGGAACATGAAGCTTATGCGGCATTGCCGCCCGACTGGGCCGGGTCGCTCGAAGTGAGCTGCTCGTCGTGACCCGACCGACCCGACCGACCGATCAGGAGAACTCCCCCATGTCACACGATTCCGACGACAAGACCTTCCCGTACCAGAAGGACGACGCCGAACTGCGCCGCCGGCTCACGCCGATGCAGTACGAGGTCACGCAGCATGCGGCGACCGAGCGCGCCTTCACCGGTGAATACACCGACACCGAGGACGCCGGCATCTACAAGTGCGTCGTCTGCAGCACGCCGCTGTTCGAATCCGGCGCCAAGTTCCATTCGGGCTGCGGCTGGCCCAGCTACTTCAAGCCGCTCAACGGCGAGGTGATCGACGAGAAGATCGACCGCTCGCACGGAATGGTGCGCGTCGAGGTCCGCTGCAACCATTGCGGCGCGCATCTCGGCCACGTGTTCGAGGACGGCCCGCGCGACAAGACCGGTTTGCGCTACTGCATCAATTCGGCTGCGTTAAACTTCGAGTCCCGACCCGAAAACGAATGAGCGGCACCGGACGGATCGGTCGGACAGCCTGCCCGGCTGCCCCGATCCCGGACGGTGGCGCCCGGCGGGTCCCCACAACGGTGAAAGGCCGCGCGATGCGGCCTTTCACGCAGCTGCGAGCGCCATGAAATTCCTGTTCGATCTGTTTCCGATCATCCTGTTTTTCGCCGCCTTCAAGGTCTGGGGCATCTTCACCGCCACCGCCGTCGCGATCGTCGCGACGCTGGCCCAGGTCGCGTGGGTCGCCTTCCGGCACCGGAAGGTCGACACGATGCTGTGGGTCAGTCTCGGCGTGATCGTCGTGTTCGGCGGCGCTACCCTCGTCCTGCATGACGAGAAATTCATTCAATGGAAACCGACTGTGCTGTACTGGCTGTTTGCGATCGGGCTGCTCGCCGCGCGCTATGCGTTCGGCAACAACCTGATCGAGAAGATGATGGGCAAGCAGCTGACGCTGCCGCACCCCGTGTGGGACAAGCTGAACGTCGCATGGGCGCTGTTCTTCGCGGTGCTCGGCGTCGCGAACCTGTACGTGGTGCACAACTACACCGAATCGCAGTGGGTGAACTTCAAGCTGTTCGGCACGACGGGCGCGATGGTCGTGTTCATCATCCTGCAGAGCCTGTGGCTCACGAAGTACCTGAAGGACGAATGACATGACCGACGCTTTCCTCAACGCCTCGCCCGACGAACGCATCGCGCTGATCGAAGCGCGCCTGACCGCCGCGCTCGCGCCGCTGTCGCTCGCGGTGCGCGACGACAGCGCGCAGCACGCGGGTCACGCCGGCGCCGCTGCCGGCGGCCACTTCACGGTCACGATCGTGTCGGCCGCGTTCGCGGGCAAGCCGCGCGTCGCGCGGCACCGGCTGGTGTATGATGCGCTCGCTGATGCGATGCAGCGCGGCATTCACGCGCTCGCGATCGTGGCTTACACGCCCGAAGAATTCAACGAATCTTCAATCTAGTCTCAACAGGAATTCCCGATGATCCTGAAATCCCCCCGCCTGTGGGTCGCGGCGGCTGCTTTTGCAGCGGCACCGGCATTCGCCCAGAACATCGCCGTCGTCAACGGCACGCCGATTCCGAAGTCGCGCGCCGATGCGATGGTCGCGCAACTCGTCCAGCAAGGCCAGACCGACAGCCCGCAACTGCAGCAGGCCGTGCGCCAGGAACTCGTGAACCGCGAAATCCTGATGCAGGAAGCGATCCGCGAAGGCATCCCGAACCGCCCGGACGTGAAGGCGCAGGTCGCCGTCGCGCAGCAGACGGTCGTGCTGCGCTCGATGATCGAGAGCTTCCTGAAGAAGAACCAGCCGACCGACGCGGAAGTGAAGGCGCGTTATGACGACCTCGTGAAGGGTGCCGGCGGCAATCGCGAGTATCACCTGCACCACATCCTCGTCGACAGCGAGCAGCAGGCGAAGGACCTGATCGCGAAGATCAAGGGCGGCGCGAAGTTCGAGGACCTGGCGAAGCAATACTCGAAGGATCCGGGCTCGGGCAAGAACGGCGGCGACCTCGACTGGTCCGACCCGAAGGCGTACGTGCCGGAGTTCGCGGCCGCGGCGCAGAAGCTGCAGAAAGGCCAGATGACCGACGCGCCGGTGAAGACGCAGTTCGGCTGGCACATCATCCGTGTCGACGACGTCCGCGACATCGCCCCGCCGCCGTTCGACCAGGTGAAGGCGCAGATCGCGCAGCAGCTCGTGCAGCAGAAGCTGCAGGCGTTCGAGGAAGGCCTGCGCCAGCAGGCGAAAATCCAGTAACGTCGGCGACGATCGCCCACGCGAAGGCCGCTCCCTGGAGCGGCCTTTTTCATGCGCGCTTGCAGTGCGCGCCGAAGCGCAACCAACGCGTCGCCATCCTCGCTCGTGTCGCGATCGCCGGCCCGTGCCGGCACTCGCACTCGCGCCGATCCCGACGTCAACGCCAGCGCATGCACATCGCGCTACGCCTTCGCCGGCGCCGCCGATTGCGCACGCGCCCGGTCGGTTGCGAACGTCCTCGCGAGCACGCCGAGTACCGGCTGCTCGATCAGCCGGTACGCACCTGCCCCAACCACGACGACGAGCGCGAGGCCGCCCGCGACGATCCAGTCCGCACCGACCTGCTGCCCCACGCCGTGCTTGAGCGCCGTCGCGACGGCCGCCACGACGAAGTTGTGCGTCAGGTAGATCGAATACGACGCGTTGCCCAGCAACACCAGCGCGCTGTCCGCGACCGGTCGCACGTGGTCGATCAGCACCGCGCCCAGCACCAGCAGGAACGCCGGACCGCCGTAGACGAGCGCACGCGGCGCATGACCCACGAACAGCTCCATCGGCGGATTGCCCACACCGTCCGCGCCGGCCAGCGCCGCGCCGAGCAGCCCGAGCACACCCGCGACGACCAGCATCCGGCCGGCGGCCAGCATCGCGGCGGGCGTCCAGCGATCGCGCACGACCGCATACGCCGTCGCCGCGACGATGCCGAGCAGGAATTCGCCGATCAGTTGCGCGCCGGTCAGCATCGTGACCGACGTCGGCGCACCGAGCAGGTGGCAGGCCACGCCGACCGTCAGGAAGGTGGCCGCGAGTAACGGCAGCAGCAGGCGGCGCAAGCCGAGCGCGATCGCCATGGCGAATGCGAGATAAAAGTAGATCTCGTAGCCGAGCGTCCAGCCCTGCTCCAGAAACGGCCGCCAGATACCGTCCTGATTCGCCGCCGGCCACAACAGGTACGAGCAGATCAGGTAATGGAGCGTCGCGTGATGACTCTTCAGCACGAGATGCGCGCTCCACATCGCCACGAGCACGGTGGTCCACATCCAGTACAGCGGATAGATCCGCAGCACCCGCCGCTTCAGGAACCGGCCGGCCGCGGCCCATCCGGCCGCATCGCGGCGATGCGTATGCAAGATGATGAAGCCGCTGATCACGAAGAACAGGTCGACGCCCGCATTGCCGATCGCCGCGAAATTGCGCGTGTTGATCCATGCGGGCGCATGGTGATAGAGCGGCATCGCGGCGGCGAAATGCCAGAACGCCACCAGCAGCGCCGCAACGGCCCGCAGGATCTGGATCGAGTGCAGTTGCGCGCGCGCCTCGCCTGCGCGGCCGCTGTTGCTGTCCGAATTCATTTCGATGACTCCCGTTGACGCGGACACCGTAGCAAGGGCGGACGATCCGCTGCGTGTGCCGGATCACTGAAACGCGATTGGCCGGCGCGATTGCGCCGGTCGGCGGGCGGGACAGGAAGAATGGATGACGAAAACGGCGCTACGCAAAGAAAAAGCCGCGTCGAAGCGGCTTTTCAGTTCATTCGGTCGAGTCCGGCGAGATCGCACACGGCCGGCGCACCGAACCGTTACACCGGATGGAACACGTCGTGATAGCGGACGTCGCCCGATGGCCGCGGCGCGGTGTCATCGAATGCCAAGGCGAGGAAATGCTCGGGCGGCGCATCCACGAACACGAGATCGCCGGACGGCACGAAACCGAAACGCGCGTAGTACCCGGGATCACCGAGCACGACGCAGCCGCGCGCGCCGAGCCGGCGCAACGCGTCGAGCCCCGCACGCACGAGCCCCGCGCCGATGCTCTGGCGCCGGCATTCGGGCAGTACCGCGAGCGGCGCGAGCCCGTACCACTGCTGGCTGCCTGCCGGCTCGCCGCCGATCGAGACCGGCGAGAACGCGGCATGTCCGATCACGCGCTCGTCGCGCTCCGCGACGAGCGACACGCCGAGCGCGCCATCCGCGCGCAACGCGTCGACGATCCGCCGCTCGAACGCGCCGTGCTGCGGCGCGTCCGCGAACGCGGCCACGATCACGCGACCGATCTCCTCGACGTCGCTCGCGCGCTCATCGCGCAGCGTGACGATCTCGACCGGCGCGTGCGGATCGAACATCAGCCGATCCAGCGGCGTGCGTTGCGGAACACGCGCATCCACGGGCTCGCCTCGCCCCAGCCTTCCGGATGCCAGCTCATCGTGACCGTGCGGTGCACGCGCTCCATGTGCGGCATCAGCACCGAGAAGCGGCCGTCGGCCGTCGTGACCGACGTGATGCCGGCCGGCGACCCGTTCGGGTTGAACGGATAACGCTCGGTCGCTTCGCCGCGGTGGTCGACGTAGCGCATCGCGACCGCGACGCGGTCGATGTCGCCTTGCTGCGAGAAGTCCGCATAGCCTTCGCCGTGCGCGACCGCCACCGGAATCCGCGAGCCTTCCATCCCCGCGAAGAAGATCGACGGCGACTTCTCCACTTCGACGAACGAGAAGCGCGCCTCGAACTGCTCGGACTTGTTGCGCGTGAACTTCGGCCATGCTTCGGCGCCCGGGATCATCGATGCGAGGCTCGACAGCATCTGGCAGCCGTTGCAGATGCCGAGCGCGAACGTGTCGGAGCGCGCGAAGAAGGCCGAGAACATGTCGGCGAGATTCGCGTTGAAGCGGATCGTCTTCGCCCAGCCTTCGCCCGCGCCCAGCACGTCGCCGTACGAGAAGCCGCCGCATGCCACCGCGCCCGCGAAATCGGCGAGCGTCGCGCGGCCGGCCAGCAGGTCGCTCATGTGCACGTCGTGCGCGTCGAAGCCCGCACGGTCGAACGCGTATGCCGTTTCGAGGTGCGAGTTCACGCCCTGCTCGCGCAGGATCGCGACGCGCGGGCGCGCGCCCGTCGCGATGAAGGGTGCTGCGATGTCGTCGGCCGGATCGAACGTGAGCACCGGCGAGATGCCCGGGTCGGCCGCATCGAGCAGCGCGTCGTATTCGGCGTCCGCGCAGGCGGGGTTGTCGCGCAGGCGCGCGATGCGCCAGCTCACTTCGCCCCATGCGCGATGGAGTTCCGCGCGCGGCGCGTCGAACACCTTCTTCGCGTCGCGGTACACCTCGATCACGTCGCGATCGTTGACCGTGCCGATCACGTGCGAGCACGCCGACAGGCCGAACTCGCGCAGCGCGCCGAGCACCGCGTCGCGATCGGCCGCGCGCACCTGCACGACGGCACCGAGTTCTTCCGAGAACAGCGCGCGCAGCGTGCGATCCTCGCGACGGCCGCTCGTCTGCTTCGCCCAGTCCTTCGCGTCGCCGTAGTCGGATTCGTGATTCGGGTCGAGGGTCAGCATGTCGACGTTCAGCGACACGCCCGCGTGACCCGCGAACGCCATTTCGCACACCGTCGCCCACAGGCCCCCGTCCGAGCGGTCGTGGTACGCGAGCAGCTTGCCTTGCGCGTTGAGCGACTGGATCGCGTTGAAGAAGCGCTTCAGGTCTTCCGGATCGTCGACGTCCGGCGTCGTGTCACCGACCTGCTGCGTGACCTGCGCGAAAATGCTGCCGCCCATGCGGTTCTTGCCGCGGCCGAGATCGATCGCGATCAGCACGCTGTCGCCTGCGTCGGCGATGCGGCGCAGTTGCGGCGTCAGGTGACGGCGCACGTCTTCGACCGGCGCGAACGCGGAGATGATCAGCGACACCGGCGACACGACTTCCTTCGCGACGCCCTGCTCGTCCCACTTGGTCTTCATCGACAACGAGTCCTTGCCGACCGGGATGCCGATCCCGAGCGCCGGGCACAGCTCCATGCCGATCGCCTTGACCGTGTCGAACAGCGCGGCGTCCTCGCCGGCCGTGCCGCACGCGGCCATCCAGTTCGCCGACAGCTTCAGCTTGTCGAGCGACGCGATCGGCGCGCTCGCGATGTTCGTGATCGCCTCGCCGACCGCCATGCGGCCCGAGGCCGGCGCGTCGATCACCGCGAGCGGCGTGCGCTCGGCCATCGTCATCGCCTCGCCCTTGAAGCCCGCGTAGTCGAGCGCGGTCACCGCGCAGTCGGCCACCGGCACCTGCCACGGGCCGACCATCTGGTCGCGCACCGACGTGCCGCCGACCGAACGGTCGCCGATCGTGATCAGGAACGACTTGCTGCCGACCGTCGGGTGCTTCAGCACGTCGACCGCGATTTCCGACAGCGCGACGCCCGTCACGTCGACCGGCGCGCGCTCGGTCGCGACACGCGTGACGTCGCGGTGCATGCGCGGCGGCTTGCCGAGCAGCACTTCCATCGGCATGTCGACCGGGTATTCCTCGACGCCCGTCGCTTCGTCGTCGACGAGCTTCAGCTGGCGTTCGTCGGTCGCGACGCCGACCACCGCGAACGGGCAGCGCTCGCGTGCGCAGATCGCCTCGAAGCGCGGCAGGTCGGCCGGCGCGATCGCCAGCACGTAGCGCTCCTGCGCCTCGTTCGACCAGATTTCTCGCGGCGACAGGCCCGATTCCTCGAGCGCGACCTTGCGCAGTTCGAAACGCGCGCCCTTGCCCGCGCCGTCGACGATCTCGGGGAACGCGTTCGACAGGCCGCCCGCGCCGACGTCGTGGATGCTCAGGATCGGGTTTTCCGCGCCGAGCTGCCAGCAGCCGTTGATCACTTCCTGCGCGCGCCGCTCGATTTCCGGGTTGCCGCGCTGCACCGAGTCGAAGTCGAGTTCGGCCGTGTTCGCGCCGGTCGCCATCGAGCTCGCCGCGCCGCCGCCCATGCCGATCCGCATGCCGGGGCCGCCGATCTGGATCAGCAGCGAGCCGGCCGGCACGTCGTGCTTGTGCGTGTGCTGATCCGCGATGTTGCCGAGGCCGCCCGCGATCATGATCGGCTTGTGATAGCCGTGCACCTTCCCGCCGACGTTCTGCTCGTACACGCGGAAATAGCCGCCGAGGTTCGGGCGGCCGAATTCGTTGTTGAATGCGGCGCCGCCGAGCGGGCCGTCGATCATGATCTGCAGCGGCGACGCGATGCGGTCCGGACGGCCATACGGGCCGTGCTGCTCGTTCGGGTTGCGCTCGGCGACCGGCTGCGCCGCGTCGCGTGCGTTCTCCCACGACTGGCGTGCGTCCGGCAGGTCGAGGTTCGACACCGTGAAGCCCGTGAGGCCGGCCTTCGGACGCGCACCGCGGCCCGTCGCGCCTTCGTCGCGGATCTCGCCGCCCGCGCCGGTCGCCGCGCCCGGGAACGGCGAGATCGCCGTCGGGTGGTTGTGCGTCTCGACCTTCATCAGCGTGTGCGTGAGCTCGGTGTGGCGCCCGTAGCGCTCGCCCGGCTCGCCGGCCGCGCCCGCGTTGCGCGGGAACCAGCGCTCGGCTTCGGCGCCGACCATGATCGACGAGTTGTCCGAATACGCGACGATCGTGCCTTGCGGGCTCAGCTTCTCGGTGTTGCGGATCATCGCGAACAGCGACATGTCCTGCGCTTCGCCGTCGATCGTCCAGTTCGCGTTGAAGATCTTGTGGCGGCAGTGCTCGCTGTTCGCCTGCGCGAACATCATCAGCTCGACGTCGGTCGGGTTGCGTTCGAGCTTGCGGAATGCGTCGACCAGGTAGTCGATCTCGTCGTCGGCGAGCGCGAGGCCCAGCTCGACGTTCGCGCGCTCGAGCGCGGCGCGGCCGACGCCCAGCACGTCGACGGTCGCGAGCGGCTTGGCCGGCAGCTCGTCGAACAGGTGCTTCGCGTCGTCGCGCGCGGCGACCACGCTTTCGGTCATCCGGTCATGCAGCGCGGCTGCCACCGCGGCGCGCGCGTCGTCGGACAGCGCCTTCTTGCCGCCGAGCAGGCCCGACTTCAGCGTGACCGTGAATTCGACGCCGCGCTCGATGCGGCGCACCTGCGTGAGGCCGCAGTGCTGCGCGATGTCGGTCGCCTTGCTCGCCCACGGCGAAACGGTGCCGAAGCGCGGCAGCACGACGAAGGTCTCGGTCGTGCCCTTCTCGGCCGCCGGCTCGAACGGCGCGCCGTAGTGCATCAGCGCGTCGATGCGCGCGCTGTCGTCGGCCGACAGCGGCTCGGCCGCATTGACGAAGTGCAGGAACTGGCCGCGTACCGCGACGATGTTGGCGTCGATTTGCCTGAGCGTGTCGAGCAGACGGGTTTGACGGAAATCGGAGAGGGCCGAAGCGCCGGGAAAACACGAGAAGTGAGCCATGGGCTGGACTGACGTCGATGAGTCGCGCGAGGTGGCGACGTGGGGCGAAAGGAAGGCCGTAATTATACCCGGAAGTCGGTCATCCCAGACCGGCTGATCGGCACCCTGATCGGCACCCGTCACGCACCGCGACGGTGCACCGGCATCCACGGCGCCCGGCCGGCCGCCGGGCCGGCGTGCGCGGCCGCGGTGGCCTGTGACCGCAAGACGGCGGAATCGGATGGGGTTGCGTGGCACCGGTTCGCGCGATTTTGGCGCTATCATTCCCGGTTCACCGGGCCGGGGGCCCGTCAGCGAATTCTCACCGGGCGGCGTGCGCGCCGCCCGTCATCGAAGCAATCCATGGATGTCATCGTCATCGGCGGCGGAATCAGCGGCGTCGCCACCGCCTACCAGCTGCGCGCGGCCGGCCATCGCGTGTGCGTGGTCGAACGCCACGCGACCGTCGCGCAAGGCGCGACCTACGGCGACGGCGGCACGCTGCTGCCGAGCCCGCTCGACGTCTGGTTCGGCCCGACCTTCATGCGCCAGCGCCAGCCGCGCGACACCGGCATCGTCTACAAGCCGGGCTTCAACGGCGGCGTGCGCCGCTTCGTCAAGCAGCTCGCCGCGCTGCGCGAACCCGATGCATTCACCGCGCAGTATGCACGGCTGCGCCCGCTGATCGACGCATCGCGCGAGTCGCTCGCCGACATCGAGGCGCGCTTCCAGCTCGAATTCGAGCAGAAAGCCGGGATCCTGCACGTCGTGCGCGACCCGCGCGACTGGGAAGCGCTGCAGCCGGCGCTCGAATTGCTGCGCGCGCTCGACCAGCCGTACCGCGTGCTCACCGCCGACGAATGCGCGGCGCTCGAGCCGTCGGTGCCGGCCGAGCCCGGCTTCGCTGGCGGCGTGCTGCTCGAGAGCGAGCGCACCGGAAACTGCCCGCTGTTCGCGAAACTGGTCAAGCAGACGCTCGACGAGCACGGCGTGCAGTTCCGCTTCGGCGCGGACGTCGCGGCGATCCGCGTCGACACCGGCCGCGCCGCGATCGAGCTCGCACCGGCCGGCGGCCGGCACGCGAAGAAGGCGCACGAGGTCGACGTGATGGCGGCCGACGCGATCGTGGTCGCTGCCGGCGCCGGCAGCCTGCCGCTGCTGGAGCGGCTCGGCTGGCGGCTGCCGC
This sequence comes from Burkholderia sp. Bp9090, assembly GCF_003857985.1. Classification (NCBI taxonomy): domain Bacteria; kingdom Pseudomonadati; phylum Pseudomonadota; class Betaproteobacteria; order Burkholderiales; family Burkholderiaceae; genus Burkholderia; species Burkholderia sp. Bp9090. The sequence continues at coordinate 142,659 of NZ_QTPV01000010.1, read as the reverse complement.
TGCATCCGGTCCGCGCGCATACGCTGACCGCGCCGGTCGCGTACGAAGAACATGCGCCGCACCTGAGCGTCGTCGATTCGATCAAGCGGATCTCGATCACGCGCACCCACCAGCGGCTGCGCATCGGCGGCGGCGCCGTGCTGCAAAGCCTCGCCGACACCGCGAAGCCGCTCCCCGAGCCGCTGTCCGAAGCCGCACTCGCGCTGCTCGGCCAGGCCGTCCACGACTGGGTGCCGGGCGCCGCGAAGATTTCCGCCGCGCTGTCGTGGCAGGGCACGCAACTGCTGTCGCCGGACGGCCTGCCGGTCGTCGGTCCGACCCCGCATCCGCGCGTGTTCGTCAATTTCGGTCACGGCCCGGCCGGTTGGGGCCTCGCGTGCGGGTCTGCTAAAGTGGTGACAGACTGTCTGGCCGGCGACACGCAGCAGTGGCCGGCCGACACGCTCGCCGCGCTGAGCGCAGCGCGCTTCACGACCTGACCGCCGCGGGCCCGTCCCGGGGCGCTTCCTCCCGCCGCCATGACCCCGCGATGACGAATACCCGCCCGCTTCCCGACTCCGTCCCGCTCGCGCTGCTGCGCGTCGCCGACCTGCGCGCGGCCGAGGCCGCCGCGACCGCCGAACTGCCGCCGCACACGCTGATGGGCCGCGCGGGCGCCGCCGCCGCGCGCTGGCTGTCCGAACGGGTCGCCGGCGACGACCGCCCGGTCTGGTTCGCGGTCGGCCCCGGCAACAACGGCGGCGACGCACTGGTGGCCGCCGCGCAGCTGCAGCAGCTCGGTGTCGCGACGCAGGCCTGGATGCCCGTGCCGGTCAAGCCGGACGATGCGCAATGGGCGCTCGGCCTCGCGCGCGCGGCCGGCGTGCCGCTGTCGACCGAACCGCCCCCCTCGCTCGACGATTACGCATGGGTCGTCGACGGACTGTTCGGCATCGGCCTCGGTCGCGCGCTCGACGGCCCGTTCGCCACCCAGGCCGCGCGCATCGCCGCACATGCCCGACGCGGCGGCCGCGTGCTCGCGCTCGACGTGCCGAGCGGACTGGACAGCGACACGGGCCGGATCGTCGGCGCGGGCGTCGCCGTCGCCGCGACCCACACGCTCACCTTCATCGGCGCGAAGCCGGGCCTTTACACCGGCGACGGCCGCGACCTCGCCGGCCAGATCGACATCGCGTCGCTCGACGTCGCCCCAACCGCCGCGCCGGCCATCGTGCTGAATGCGCCGGCACGATTCGCCGCCGCATTGCCCGCCCGCGCGTTCGCGTCGCACAAGGGCACGTTCGGCAGCCTCGCGGTGCTCGGCGGCGACACGGGCATGTGCGGCGCGCCGATCCTCGCCGCGCGCGCCGCGCTGTTCGCGGGCGCCGGCAAGGTGCATGTCGGTTTTCTCGGCGCCGGCGCACCGCCGTACGACCCGCCGTTTCCCGAACTGATGCTGCATCCCGCGGACGGCCTCGACCTCGACGCGATGTCCGCGATCGCAGCAGGCTGCGGCCTCGGCACGCGCGAGGCCGCAGCCACCCTCGTGCGCGACGTGCTCGCGCACGATGCCGTGACGCTGCTCGACGCCGACGCGCTGAACCTCGTCGCGACGCACGCCGACCTCGCGGCCGCCGTGGCCGCCCGCGGCACACGCGGCAACGCGTGCGTGCTGACGCCGCATCCGCTCGAGGCAGCGCGGCTGCTCGGCAGCGACACGGCGTCGGTGCAGCACGACCGACTGGCCGCGGCCCAGGCGCTCGCCACGCGTTACGCGAGCGTCGTCGTACTGAAGGGTTCGGGCACGGTGATCGCCGCGCCCGACGGCCGCCTGACGATCAACCCGACCGGCAATGCGGCGCTCGCCACCGGCGGCACCGGCGACGTGCTCGGCGGCCTGATCGGCGCGTTGCTCGCGCAACGCGTCGCGCCGTACGAAGCCGCACTCGCGGGCGTCTACCTGCACGGCCTCGCGGCCGATACGCTGACCGCGCACGGCACCGGGCCGGCCGGCCTCACCGCGGGCGAACTCGCGCCGATGGTGCGCACGCTGATCAATCGCCTTTTTTACCCGTCGCCACGCGCCGACATGTAACGCCGCTATACTGAGTGCCCCCGCCGCACGGCGGGCCCGCTCGTCCGCCGGCCTTCCGATCCCGAGGCGCCGGCGCGGCATTCCTCCCGATTCACGCTTCACTCGAACCGCCATGACGCTGAATTCGCTCCCCGCCTGGACTGCCCTTCAATCCCACTTCGAACAGATTCGCCATGCGCGGCTGCGCGACTGGTTCGCGCCGGAAAACGATCGCGCGCCGACCCGCGCCGAACGCTTCACGGTCCCGGGCGGCGGCCTTGCGGCCGACTTCTCGAAGAACCGCATCAACGACGACACGCTGCGCCTGCTCGTGCAGCTGGCCCGCGAAGCGGGCGTCGAAGCGCGCCGCGACGCGATGTTCGCCGGCGAGATCGTCAACCCGACCGAAGGCCGCGCCGCATTGCACACCGCACTGCGCGCGACGGACCCGCACGCGCCGTTCCATGCGCAGGTCAGCGCCGAGCGCGCGAAGATGGCGACCTTCGCGCGCGCCGTGCGCAGCGGCGCGTGGACCGGCTATACCGGCAAGCGCATCCGCCACGTGATCAACATCGGCATCGGCGGCTCGGATCTCGGGCCGAAGATGGTCGTGCACGCGCTGCACCATGTCGCGACGCCCGACATCTCGACGCACTTCGTGTCGAACGTCGATGGCGCCGATCTCGCGCGCGTGCTCGAACAGGTCGACCCGGAGGAAACGCTCGCGATCATCGTGTCGAAGACCTTCACGACGCTCGAGACGATGACGAACGCACGCTCGCTGCGCGACTGGTTCGTCGCGCGCGGCTGCCCCAAGGACGCGCTCGCGAAGCACTTCGTCGGCGTGTCGGCGAACCCGGCCGAAGTCGTGAAGTTCGGCATCGCCGCGGACAACGTGTTCGAAATGTGGGACTGGGTCGGTGGCCGCTATTCGCTGTGGTCGGCGGTCGGCCTGTCGATCATGATCGCGGTCGGGCCCGAGCAGTTCGACGAACTGCTCGCCGGCGCGAACGACATGGATCGCCATTTCCGTGAAGCGCCGCTCGAGCGCAACCTGCCGGTGCTGCTCGGCCTGATCGGCATCTGGTATCGCAACTTCTTCGGCTCGCAGAGCTACCTCGTCGCGCCGTATTCGGAAGCGCTGCACTACCTGCCGTCGTATCTCCAGCAGCTCGAGATGGAAAGCAACGGCAAGTCCGCGCGCCTCGACGGCACATTCGTCGATTACCCGACGTCGGCCGTCACGTGGGGAGAGCCTGGCACCAACGGCCAGCACGCGTTTTTCCAGATGCTGCACCAGGGCCCGACGATCGTGCCGATCGACTTCATCGCGGTGCTGACGCCCGAGCATCCGCTCGCGAGCCATCATCCGAAGCTGCTCGCGAACTGCTTCGCGCAAAGTGAAGCACTGATGCTCGGCCGCACACTCGACGAAGCGCGCAAGGTCGCCGGCCCCGGCAAGGAAGCGCTCGCGCCGCACCTGACGTTCCCCGGCAACCGCCCGACGACGACGCTGCTGGTGGACGCGCTGACGCCACGCACGCTCGGCGCGCTGATCGCGCTCTACGAGCACAAGGTACTGGTGCAGGCGACGGTGTGGGACATCAATCCGTTCGACCAGTGGGGGGTCGAGCTCGGCAAGATTCTCGGCAAGGTCGTCGAAGCCGACCTGTCGGCCGAGTCGGTCGATCCCGCGAAGCACGATTCGTCGACGACCGCGCTGATCGAGCGCGCGCGGGCAGCGCTCAAGCGCTGACGCGACGGCGTCGAACGCATGCCGGCCGCACCGGGCGATCCACCTGGTACCCGGCGCGGCCGGCAAAAATCCGGTCCCGCGCTATGCCGCGTGCGGTGCGACGATGCGTCCGGCGTCGATGGTGACCATCGTCGCGCAGCGCCGCGCGAGCTCGGGATCGTGCGTGACGAGCACGAGCGTCGCACCGTGCGTGCGATTCAGCTCGAACATCAGGTCGATGACCGCGTGGCCCGTGGCCGCATCGAGGCTGCCGGTCGGTTCGTCGGCGAACAGGATCGCCGGATGCGTGACGAACGCGCGCGCGAGCGCGACGCGCTGCTGCTCGCCGCCCGACAGCAGTTTCGGATAATGCGCGGTACGCTCGCCGAGACCGACCTGCACGAGCAGCTCGCGGGCACGATCGGCCGCGTCGCGCGCACTGATGCCGCCCTGCAGTTCGAGCGGCAGCATCACGTTCTCGAGCGCCGTCAGGTGCGGCATCAACTGGAACGACTGGAACACGAACCCGACCGCGCCGTTGCGCAGCGCGGCACGCTCGTCTTCGTCGAGCTGGTTGAGCGCGCGGCCGAGCAGGCGAACCGTGCCGCTCGTCGCGCTGTCCAACCCGGCAAGCAGGCCGAGCAGCGTCGATTTGCCCGACCCCGATGCGCCGACGATCGCGAGGCTGCTGCCGGGCCGCACGGCGAGCGTGATGCCGTCGAGAATCGTCAGCTCGCCCGTTGCATCGGCAACCCGCTTGCACACGTCATGGACTTCGATGATCGGATCGGTAATCTTGAACATGGACACGACATTCCGCTGGAAAAGGCGCGCGGTACTCGCCGCACTGCTGGGGACCCTGGCCGCAACAACCATGCCCGCACGCGCCGCGACGGCGGCGGCCCCGACCTCGGGCCAGCCCGCGCTCGTCGTGCTCGGCGACAGCCTGTCGGCCGAATACGGGCTGCCGCGCGACACCGGCTGGGTTGCGCTGCTGCGGCAACGGCTCGCGACCGAGCGAATCGATTATAGCGTCGCGAATGCAAGCGTCAGCGGCGACACCACGAGCGGCGGCCGCGCACGACTGCCCGCGGTGCTGCAACGGCTCAAGCCGTCGATCGTGGTCGTCGAGCTCGGCTCGAACGATGCGCTGCGCGGCGTGCCGCTCGCGACGACCGAGCAGAACCTGCGCGACATCATCGCCGATGCGCGGCAGGCGCGCGCGAAGGTCGTGCTGGTCGGCATGTACGTGCCGCCCAACTACGGCCCCGACTACACGCAGAAGTTCCATGCGGTCTACACGCGCCTGTCGAAGGAACTCGGCGTACCGCTCGTGCCGTTCCTGCTGGCCGGCATCGAGAACAAGCCCGAGATGTTCCAGCCGGACCAGATGCATCCCGCGCAGCAGGCGCAGGGCATCCTGCTCGACAACGTCTGGCCGGCGTTGAAACCGCTGCTCGGCAAGCCGCGCGGCTGACCTCGCGACTCGCCACCGCCGCAATGCAAAAAGCCCCGCTTCGAGCGGGGCTTCTTGTTGCTGCATGCGAAACCGTGAACGGCGCTTCGCTTGGTTGGCGCTGGGTCGTGGCTTAGTTGCCGCCGTCCTGCGACTGGCTCTGCGTGGTGCCGTACACCTTCACCTTCGAGCGGTCGCGCAGCGCGGCGAGATATGCTTCACCTTCGCTTTGCGCTTCGACCTGCGCCATCTGCTGCTGCGCGGCCGCGAGCTGTTGCGGATCGACGGCCGTACCCGCGATCACCGTGTTCACGCGATAGATCGCATAGCCGTCCGCACCGAGGTCGACACCGACGTACGCCGGCAGCGTCTTAGCATCGACCTTGTAGACGGCGCTCAGCGCGGCCGGCGTCAGGCCCTGCGACTGCGTGCGCGACACCTTCTGCGCAGCCGCGAAGCCGTCGGCCGACTTCGACTTCTGCAGCTCGGCCAGCTTCGCCGCACCGTCCTTCTTCGCGAGTTCCGCAGCCTGCTCGGCAACGACCTTCTGACGCACGACGTCCTTGATCGCGTCGAGCGCGGGCACGGCAGCCGGCTTGTAGTCGGTCACGCGCGCCGAGATCAGCGTGTTGTTGCCCACGTCGATCGCCTGCGTGTTGTTCTGGCTCTTCACCGAATCGTTCGCGAACACGGCAGCGAGGAACTTCGGATTGTTCAGCGGGCTCGTCGGCGGCAGTTGCGGATTCGGCGTCGGCGTGACGGTGGCCGTCTGGATCGTCAGCTTGTACTTGTCGGCGGCCGGCTGCAGCGTCTTCGCCTTTTCATACACGGTCGACGTGAAGCCTTCCGCGTTGTCCGTGAATGCCTTCGCTGCGTACTGCTGCTTCAGGTCGATTGCGATCTGGTCCTTCACGTCCGCGAACGGCTTGACCACCGACGGCTTCACTTCCGTCGCCTTCAGGATGTGGAAGCCGAGATCCGATTGCACGACACCGCTCACGTCGCCCTGCTTCAGCGCGAACGCCGCATCGTCGAACGCCTTGCCGCCCGCCGTCGAGCCGCGCGTGATGAAGCCGAGATCGCCGCCCTTCGCAGCCGACGGCGCATCCTGCGAGCTCTTCTGCGCGATCTGCGCGAACTGGTCCGGATGCGCCTTCACGTCCGCCAGCAACTGCTCGGCCTTCGCCTTCGCGGCTGCCTTGTCGGCCGCGCTCGCGCTGCTCGCCGCGGCGATGAAGATGTGGCTCACGCGCACCTGCGCTTCCGAGCGGAAGTGCGTCGGGTTGTCGTCATAGAACTTCTTGATGTCCGCCTCGGTCGGCTGCGCGCTCGCGGCAGCGGCGGCCGGCGAATAGACGAGATACTGGATCGTCGCGGTTTCCGGCGTCGCGAAGCTTTGCTTGCGCGCGTCATAGTACGCGGCGAGCTGTGCGTCGGTCGGCTGTACCTTCGCCGCGTAGTCGCTCGTCTTCAGCAGCAGCGCCTGCACTTCGCGCTGCTGCGCGGCCAGCTCCGACAGGCGTTGCGCCGGGCCCTTCGGCGTGAACGCGCTCGCGATGATGCTCGCCGGAATCTGCTGCAGCGCGAGGCTGTAGCGCACGCGCTCCTGATACTGCTCGGGCGTCATCCCCTGGAACGACAGCAGCTGCGCGTAGCGTTCGACGTCGATCGAACCGTCGGGCTTCTTCAGCGACGCGATCATCGGGTCGCTCATCAGCGCATCGCGCACGGCGTTGTCGGATGCGGTCAGGTGCAGGCGTTGCGTCTCGTCGGCCAGCACGCGTTGCTGGATCAGGCCGTCGAGTACTTGCTTGCGATGTTCGGGCGTGTCGAACGCCTTGATGTCGAACTGCCCGCCGAGCGCCTGGCGCGCCTGGTCGACCTGCTGACGGAACGCGCCGTCGAATTCGACCCGCGTGATCTTGTGCCCGTTGATCGCCGCGACGTTCGCGCTGTCGTCGAAGAAGCCGCGGAAACCTTGGATCCCGACGAAACCCAGCCCCGGCAACACGATCAGGAGCAGGAGCGCCATCATCAGGCGCTGGTGATTACGGAAGAAATCGAGCATGCGTGACGGGAAAATTGGACAAAACGTCCGATATTACAACATACGGGGTGGCACGGGAGAAAAGCAGGTGCGCAACGCGCGGGCGCGATCAACGACGCAAATGAAAAAGCCCGCACGAGGCGGGCTTCTTCATTTTCTGGCGGAGCGGACGGGACTTGCCTACATCCTGCAGGCCGCGGCTGCGCGTGCACGCGCAGCCCTTCGCGTCCCGCCGGAAGCCGCGCAGGCGGCTTCCTCCACTCCGCAGTCACGCGCCCGCGAGCGGGCGCGATCAACGACGCAAATGAAAAAGCCCGCACGAGGCGGGCTTTTTCATTTTCTGGCGGAGCGGACGGGACTCGAACCCGCGACCCCCGGCGTGACAGGCCGGTATTCTAACCGACTGAACTACCGCTCCTTGGTCTGGCTGAATCGTGAAACTGGTGGGTGCTGAGGGGTTCGAACCCCCGACCTACGCCTTGTAAGGGCGCCGCTCTACCAGCTGAGCTAAGCACCCGTTTCCGATTCGTTCTGGCTGCGATCTGCGTTTCGGCATCAACAACCAGCGAGCCCGCAAGTTTAATTCATCCCCGATCATTTTGCCAAGCCCATGCGCAAAAATTTTTAACGCGCGACGCTACACACGATCCCGACGCGCATAAAAAAACCCGCGGACTCGCCGCGGGTTTCGCGAACCACCGTCAGCGACGGCGTTCAGGTTCTCAGTGCTTCACGACTTCCGTCGAACCGGCATCCTTGGCCGCCTCGCCGACCGGTGCCGCAGCCTTCGCCTCTTCTTCCGGCGGCAGCGGGGTCGGCGTACGTTCGAGCGCGAGCTCGAGCACCTTGTCGATCCAGCGGACCGGCACGATCTCGATCGCGTTCTTCACGTTGTCCGGAATGTCCGCGAGATCCTTCACGTTCTCTTCCGGGATCAGCACGAGCTTGATGCCGCCGCGATGCGCAGCCAGCAGCTTTTCCTTCAGCCCGCCGATCGGCAGCACTTCGCCGCGCAGCGTGATCTCGCCCGTCATCGCGACATCGGCACGCACGGGAATGCCCGTCAGCACCGACACCAGCGCGGTCGTCATCGCACCGCCGGCGGACGGACCGTCCTTCGGCGTCGCGCCTTCCGGCACGTGGATGTGGATGTCCTGCTTCTCGAACGCTTCGTCCTTGATGCCAAGACGCCGCGAACGCGAGCGCACGACCGAACGTGCGGCCTCGACCGACTCCTTCATCACGTCGCCGAGCGAACCCGTGCGAATCACGTTGCCCTTGCCCGGCATCACCGCGGCTTCGATCGTCAGCAGGTCGCCGCCGACTTCCGTCCACGCGAGGCCCGTCACCTGACCGACCTGGTTTTCCTTCGCCGCGAGGCCGAAGTCGTACTTGCGCACGCCGAGGAACGTATCGAGGTTCTCGCCGTCGACCTTGATCGCGCCCGATGCCTTCTTCAGCAGCAGCATCTTCACGACCTTGCGGCAGATCTTCGACACTTCCCGCTCGAGCGAACGCACACCGGCTTCGCGCGTGTAGTAGCGGATGATGTCGCGGATCGCCTGCTCGGTGACCTCGATCTCGCCGTCCTTCAGACCGTTGTTCTTCTTCTGCTTCGGCAGCAGGTAACGCTGCGCGATGCTGACCTTCTCGTCTTCCGTGTAGCCCGACAGACGAATCACTTCCATCCGGTCGAGCAGCGGCGGCGGGATGTTCAGCGAGTTCGACGTCGCGACGAACATCACGTCCGACAGGTCGAAGTCGACCTCGATGTAGTGGTCGGCGAACGTGTGGTTCTGTTCCGGATCGAGCACTTCGAGCAGCGCCGACGACGGATCGCCGCGGAAATCCATGCCCATCTTGTCGACTTCGTCGAGCAGGAAGAGCGGATTGCGCACGCCGACCTTCGCGAGGCTCTGCAGGATCTTGCCCGGCATCGAGCCGATGTACGTGCGGCGGTGACCGCGGATCTCGGCTTCGTCACGCACGCCGCCGAGCGCCATCCGGACGAACTTGCGGTTCGTCGCGCGAGCGATCGACTGGCCGAGCGAGGTCTTGCCGACGCCCGGAGGCCCGACGAGGCACAGGATCGGCGCCTTGACCTTGTCCACGCGCTGTTGCACCGCGAGGTACTCGAGAATGCGTTCCTTCACCTTCTCGAGGCCGAAGTGATCCTCGTCGAGCACCTGCTCGGCGTTCGACAGATCGTTGTTGACCTTGCTCTTCTTGCGCCACGGCAGGCCGATCAGCGTGTCGATGTAGTTGCGCACGACGGTCGCTTCCGCCGACATCGGCGACATCAGCTTCAGCTTCTTGAGCTCGGCGTCGGCCTTCTTCTTCGCTTCCTTCGGCATGCGCGCGGCGTTGATGCGCTTCTCGAGTTCCTCGAGATCCGCGCCCTCTTCGCCTTCGCCCAGTTCCTTCTGGATCGCCTTGACCTGTTCGTTCAGGTAGTACTCGCGCTGGCTCTTTTCCATCTGGCGCTTCACGCGCCCGCGGATGCGCTTCTCGACCTGCAGGATGTCGATCTCGGCTTCGAGCTGCGCGAGCAGGTGCTCGAGGCGCTCGATGACCGGGAACATCTCGAGGATGTGCTGCTTCTGGTCGAGCTTCAGCGGCAGACGCTCGGCGATCATGTCCGCGAGACGGCCGGCTTCGTCGATGCCGGACAGCGACGTGAGAATCTCCGGCGGGATCTTCTTGTTCAGCTTCACGTACTGGTCGAACTGCGACACGATCGCGCGGCGCAGCGCTTCCGTTTCAGCGCTGTCGGCGTGATCGGGCTCGAGCGGCATCACTTCGCAGGAGAACTGCGTCTCCTGTTCTTCGATCGACAACGCCTTCGCGCGCTGCAGGCCCTCGACGAGCACCTTCACGGTGCCGTCCGGCAGCTTCAGCATCTGCAGGATGTTGGCGATACAGCCGACCTCGTACATGTCCTTTTCGGTCGGTTCGTCCTTGGCCGCGGTTTTCTGGGCGACGAGCATGATGTGCTTGCCGCCTTCCATCGCTGCTTCGAGGGCCTTGATCGATTTCGGCCGGCCCACGAAGAGCGGAATGACCATGTGCGGGAAAACGACGACGTCCCGCAGCGGCAGCAGCGGGAGCGTGATGCGTTCCGGCGGGAGAAGTTGGGTGCCTGACATTTCATTTCCCCATGAGTGGAATCAATTGTTCGGTAATTGAGGCCGCCACAACGAATTGCAAGCCTTCAAGTGCGGGAAATATTCGGTAAGAAAGTAACCACCGCGTGTCGAGTCAGAGTTACCCACAAGATAAACGAAAAAAAGCCGCCCACGATCTCATGAACGGCCTTTTTCGCAGAACATCGTCGGCAAGCCGGTCAGTTCGAACCCGCCACCTTCGGCGTGTCCTCATAGATCAGCAGGGGTTTGCCGTCGCCATCGATCACGTTCTCGTCGATGATGACCTTGCTGACCCCTTTCATCGCCGGCAGCTCGTACATCACGTCGAGCAGCGCCTGTTCGATGATCGAACGCAAGCCGCGCGCGCCGGTCTTGCGGCGGATCGCCTTGCGGGCGACTGCCTGCAACGCGCCCGGCCGGATTTCCAGCTCGACGCGCTCCATCGCGAACAGCTTGTGATACTGCTTGACGAGCGCGTTCTTCGGCTCGACCAGGATCTTCATCAGCGCGGCTTCATCGAGCTTGCCGAGCGTCGCGACCACCGGCAGACGGCCGATCAATTCGGGGATCAGACCGAATTTGATCAGGTCTTCCGGCTCCGTTTCGCGCAGCACTTCGCCCGCGTCGCGTTCCTGCTTGCTCTTGACCGTCGCGCCGAAGCCGATGCCCGTCTTTTCGGTGCGATCGGTGATCACCTTCTCGAGGCCGTCGAACGCGCCGCCGCAGATGAACAGGATGTTGGTCGTGTCGACCTGGATGAAATCCTGGTTCGGATGCTTGCGGCCACCCTGCGGCGGCACCGACGCCATCGTGCCCTCGACGAGCTTCAGCAGCGCCTGCTGGACGCCCTCGCCCGACACGTCGCGCGTGATCGACGGGTTGTCCGACTTGCGGCTGATCTTGTCGATTTCGTCGATGTAGACGATCCCGCGCTGGGCCTTGTCGACCTCGTAGTTGCAGTTCTGCAACAGCTTCTGGATGATGTTCTCGACGTCCTCGCCGACGTAGCCGGCTTCGGTCAGCGTCGTCGCATCGGCGATCACGAACGGCACGTTCAGCAACCGCGCGAGCGTCTGCGCGAGCAGCGTCTTGCCGGAGCCCGTCGGGCCGATCAGCAGGATGTTGCTCTTCGACAGCTCGACGTCGTCCTTCTTGTCGAGATGCTTCAGGCGCTTGTAGTGGTTGTACACGGCCACCGCGAGGATCTTCTTCGCACGCTCCTGGCCGATCACGTACTGATCGAGGATGTCGCGAATTTCCTGCGGGCTCGGCAGATCCGACCGGGACAGGCTGGCCTCGACGCCGGCGGCAGCCGCCTCGTCGCGAATGATCTCGTTGCAGAGGTCGATGCACTCATCGCAGATGAATACCGACGGGCCCGCGATGAGTTTCTTCACCTCATGCTGGCTCTTCCCGCAAAACGAGCAATACAACAGCTTCTCGCTGTTCGAACCTTTTTTGTCCGCCATGAATGTAGAGCCTCCGGACAGGTAGATGACATGATACGCCGAATGCTCCGAACGCCGCGCCTAGGGCGCGACCGGAGTCGGCTGGATGCGCTTGCCGCAGATGCTCAGGGCACTCGGGACGTTGCAGGGGCGCCGCGCAAATCGGGGCGGCACCCCACTTAAGCTCACGGACGCTTCAGCAGCACCTGATCGATCAGCCCGTAAGCCTTCGCGTCCTCGCTCGACATGAAGTTATCACGGTCGGTGTCGCGCGCGATGCGCTCCACGTCCTGGCCCGTATGCTGCGCGAGCAGGTTGTTCAGCCGTTCCTTCAGGTAGAGGATCTCGCGTGCCTGGATCTCGATGTCGGACGCCTGGCCGCGTGCGCCGCCGAGCGGCTGGTGAATCATCACGCGCGAGTTCGGCAGCGCGAAGCGCTTGCCCTTCGCGCCCGACGCGAGCAGGAATGCGCCCATGCTGGCCGCGAGACCCATGCACAGCGTCGACACGTCCGGCTTGATGAACTGCATCGTGTCGTAGATCGCCATGCCGGCCGACACCGAGCCGCCCGGGCTGTTGATGTAGAGGCTGATGTCCTTGTCGGGATTCTCGCTCTCGAGGAACAGCAATTGCGCGACCACGAGGTTGGCGGTCTGGTCGTTCACTTCGCCGACCATGAACACCAGGCGCTCCTTCAGGAGACGCGAATAGATATCGTACGAACGCTCGCCGCGGCCGCTCGTTTCGACGACGATCGGCACCAGCCCCAGCGCTTGCGCCTCGAAACCCTGCGGCGCGTTCGAAGCAAGCATGTCCAGCAATTCAGCGCGAGTGATCATTCAATGAACCTTGTTCGAATGGAAAATTGAACGGAGGGAAGCCGCCCGCTCAATCGCCATATTAATGGCAACCGTGCGCTTGACGTAAAAACGGCGTGCGGGCCGTCGCTCCGACAGCCGGCACGCCGCTAGAGCAACACTTACGCTTGCGCCGATGCGCTCGCGAGTGCCTCGAAGCTCACTTCCTTGTCCGTCACCTTTGCCTTGCCCAGCACGAAGTCGACGACGTTGCTTTCAACGACGAACGCTTCCATCTCGGCGAGGCGCTGCTGGTTCGAATAATACCAGCGGACCACTTCCTTCGGGTCTTCGTAGCTCTTCGCGAACTCGTCGACTTCCGCGCGGATCTGTTCCGGCTTCGCTTCGAGGCCGTTCGACTTCACGAGCTCGGCCAGCACGAGGCCCAGCTTCACGCGACGCTCCGCCTGCTCGGCGAACATCTCGGCCGGGATCGGTGCGTCCTTCGCGTTCGGCACGCCGCGCTGCGCCAGATCCTGGCGAGCCATTTCGACGAGACGTTGCTGGTCTTGTTCGATCAGGGCCTTCGGCACGTCGAGTTCGGAAATCTTCAGCAGCGCGTCCATCACCTGGTTCTTGACGATGGCTTGCGTGCGACGCTTCGCTTCGCGCTCGAGGTTTTCCTTGATTTCGGCGCGCATCTTCGTCAGGTCGCCGTCTTCGATGCCGAGCGACTTCGCGAATTCGGCGTCGATTTCCGGCAGGTGCGGCCATTCGATCTTCTTCATCGTGACCGTGAATTGCGCCGTCTTGCCCGCCACGTCCTTGCCGTGGTAGTCGTCCGGGAACTTCAGCTCGAACGTGCGCTGTTCGCCGGCCTTCAGGCCGAGCGCCGCCGTTTCGAATTCCGGCAGCATGCGGCCTTCGCCGAGCACGAACGGGAAGTCTTCGGCCGTGCCGCCCTGGAACGCGACGTCGTCGATCTTGCCGACGAAGTCGACCGTCACGCGGTCGCCGTTCTTCGCTGCGGTGTCCTCACCGCCGTCGCCGTGCTCGCCGGCTTCGCCACGAGCGTGGTAGTGCACGCGCTGCTTGCGCAGGATGTCCAGCGTGCGGTCGATTTCGGCGTCGCCGATCGACGTCGTCGAGCGCTCGACTTCAGCCGTCGCCAGATCGCCGATCTTCACTTCCGGGTAGACCTCGAACGTCGCGTCGAACGCGTACGCATCTTCAGCCTGTTCCTGCTTCGGCTCGAAGCTCGGCTGGCCGGCGACGCGCAGGTTTTCCGCGCGGCTGATCGTGAAGAATTCCTGGCCGATCTTGTCGCTCAGCACTTCCGCCTCGACCTGACCCGAGTATTGCTGGGCGACCATCTTCAGCGGCACCTTGCCCGGGCGGAAACCCGGCATGCGAACGTTCTTCGCGAGTTTCTGGATACGGGCGTCGATTTCCTTCTGCACGGTGTCCTTCGGCAGGGAAATCGTCACGCGGCGTTCAAGCTTGCCGAGGTTCTCAACAACGTTAGCCATGGCTTCAATCGTCCTAAAATTATTCGAGCGAATCGGGTTTTCCTTGCCGTGCCTGCCTGCGGCGTGAGGTGCGTCTCACGCACACGCCGCGCCGGAGCGCCACGCCATCCCTGCACGCGCCGGATGGCTAGCGCAAGCGGCTCGGAGCACGGCTTTGGCCGGAAGAATCGACTATTCTAGCAAACAATCTTCCTCATACCGCCAGATCGGCACGACAACCGTGCGCACCCGCGGTGCCGCCCGCTCCCGCGCGCGGCAATGCGCGCGGATCGCCGCTATGCCGAACGCCGTATCCACCGCGGGCCCGCCATCCTGTAAGCTCCGATTGAAGGTGCGCCGCGGGCCGCGGCCGCCATTCTTCACACCAATCACGCCTTCCGGAGACACCATGCCGCAACACCCGTCCGCGCCTGTCGTCGTCATCGCGCCCGATTCGTTCAAAGGCTCGCTTTCCGCCGAGCAGGTCGCGGACGCGATCGCCACCGGCATCCGCCGCGCCCGGCCCGATGCGGTCGTGCGCCGCTGCCCGATGGCCGACGGCGGCGAAGGCACGCTCGACGCGATGCTGGCGGGCGGCGGCACGCGGCGCACGCTGCAGGTGGCCGGCGCGTCGCTCGCCGCACGCGATGCGGCGGTCGGCGTGATCGACGCGCGCACCGCGATCGTCGAGACTGCCGAGATCGTCGGCATTACCGATGCGGTCGGCATGAGCGTGCCGGTCGACGCGCGCAGCACGCGCGGCATGGGCGAAGCGATCCGCACGCTGCTCGACGAGGGCGTGCGCCGCTTCTTCGTCGCGCTCGGCGGCAGCAGCACCAACGACGCGGGCGCAGGGTTGCTCGCGGGCCTCGGCCTGCAATGCTTCGACGCGGCCGGCCAGCCGGTCGAACCCGTGCCGGCACGACTCGCCGACATCGCGCGGATCGACGCGGCGGGGCTCGATCCGCGCCTGCAGGACGCGGAATTCATCGGCATGTCCGACGTCGACAACCCGCTGACGGGCGCGCATGGCGCAACCGCGGTGTTCGGTCCGCAAAAGGGCGTCACGCCCGCGCAGGTCGCGACCCTCGACGCCGCGCTCGGCCATTTCGCCGACCTGCTCGAGACCGCGCTCGACCGGCGCTGCCGCGACCTGGCCGGTGCCGGCGCCGCGGGCGGCCTCGGCTTCGCGCTGCACATGCTCGGCGCGCAGTTCGAAGCCGGCGCGGAAGTCGTCGCGCGGCAGGTCGGGCTCGATGCGGCACTGGCCGGCGCCGACTGGCTGATCACCGGCGAAGGCCGCTCCGACGTGCAGACGCTGCACGGCAAGGCGCCGTTCATCGCGTGCCGCCACGCGCGGGTCGCGGGCGTGCCCGCGTCGCTGCTGTCGGGCGCGGTCGACCCGGCCGCGCTGCCGCGCCTGTCCGAACACTTTTCCGGCTGCTTCTCGCCGGCGCCCGGCCCGATCACGCTCGACGTCGCGATCCGCGACGCGGCGAACCTGCTCGCGAACGAAGCGGAACAGTTGACACGGCTGAAGTACGGCGCACACTGACCGTTGACCCGAGCGCGCGATACAGGAACAATCGGGCCCGCCCTTTTTCTTCAGGATTCGACATGAAAGGCCGACAAGCCGGGCTCGACCAGTTTCTGACCTATCGCCTCCATGCGCTCGCGAAGCGATCCGACCGCGGGATCGCCGACGTGTACCGGCACAAGCTGGACATCTCGCTGCCCGAGGCGCGCGTGATCGCCGCCGTCGGCGCCTTCGGTCCGTTTTCGATCATGGATCTCGCGCGCCACACCAATCTCGACAAGAGCCAGGCGAGCCGCGCGGCGGAAGCGCTGCTGCGCCAGGGGCTGCTCGAGCGAAGCGCGAGCGAGGAGGATGGCCGGATCGTGCTGATCGCGCTGACCACCGACGGCCGCGCGCTGCATCGCAAGATCATGCCGATCGTGCGCAAGTGGAATGAAGGCTTGCTCGCGTGCCTGTCCGACAGCGAGCGCCAGACGTTCGAGCGGCTGCTCGACAAGGTGGTCGCGAGCGCGATCGAACGCGACGACTGAACCGCTTCTTGGCGGGCGTAGTCGGCGCCGCCCCTATCGCGAAGGTGCGGCATGGGCTGCAATCGCTGCGGCCGCGCACATGTTTCAGGCGCCTGCCGCTTTACCCGGATTTATTCGGATGAATCCCGCGGGCCGCCCGAGTCGCGCAAGCGTGGGCGGCGGCCCGGGCGATCGCTCGCCGTTTCGTCATTCTTCCCTGCATGCCGGCCATCGCCGCCGCGCTCTCCCTCCGCTACAGCCCGCTGTTCGCCGCACGCTGACGCAGCAACCCCAGCACCGCGTCGCAATACGGCGTCGGCACGCCGAGCTTGCGCCCCAGTTCCGGAAACACGCCGAGGATCGGCCCGATTTCCAGCGGCCGCCCGGCCTCGAAATCCTGCAGCATCGATGTCTTGAACGCGCCGAGCTTGCGCGTCACGGCAATCCGCTCCGGCCCGCTCATCCCCGCATCGAGGCCGAGCTTCGCGCCGATCGCGGCCGCCTCCTCCATCATCCGCAACGCGAGATCCCGCGTGAACGGATCGTCGAGCAGCTGCTCGGCGGTCGAACCCGTCAGCGCGCTCAACGGATTCATGTTCATGTTGCCCCACAGCTTCGCCCAGATCTCGGTGCGGATCGCCGGCGTCGACTCGACGTCGAAGCCGCCCGCGGCAAGCGCCGCCGCGAACCGCGCGGTCGGCGCGGCGAGCCGATGGTCGGGCGAGCCGACGATCAGGCGGTTGCCGCGGCCGCGGCGCACGACACCCGGTGCATCGGTGCTCGACGACAGGTGCACGACGCAGCCGATCGCCTGTGCGGGCGGCAACGCCGCCGAGACTGCACCCGCCGGGTCGACCGCGTCGAGCGGCACGCCGTCGAGCGGGCCCGCGAGCCCGTGCGTGAACCACCACGGCAGCCCGTTCATCGCGGCGACGATCACCGTGCCGGGCCCGACCAGCGGCGCGATGCGCGCGGCCAGCGCCGGCAGCGCCTGCGCCTTCAGCGCGATCACCACGTAGTCCTGCACGCCGAGCGCAACCGCGTCGTCGCTCGCGCGCACCGGGACCGACGACATGACGCCCGCCTCGTCGATCACGCGCACGCCGTGCGTGTCCAGTGCATCGAGCGTCGCACCGCGCGCGAATGCGCTCATCGTCATGCCGGCTCGCGAAAGCGCGGCCGCGAGCAACCCGCCGATCGCGCCGACACCGACCACCGCCGCGCGCACCGCCCCTGAATTCGTGTCGTTCATGATGGAAATCCGTCTACCGGGAGCTGACGAGCATAACGCTCAATGGTTGCGGATACAACCATTCGTGCCAGCACCCGCATGCCTGTGCCGGCACGAACGATTCAGCGCGCCGCGCCACCTGCCTCCACCGGCTCGTCGTCGGTCGGGCCGCCCGTCGCGCCGAGCACGCCGGCGATCTGGCTCTTGTCGTGCATGCCGAGCTTGCGGTACGCGCAGCGCAGGTAGTGACGCACGGTCGTCGGCGAAATCGCCATCTGCTGCGCGACCTCCTTGTGCGAACGGCCGGCACCGTAATAGCGGATCGCCGCCAGCTCGCGCGGACTCAGCCGGTCGAGCAGCGAGCGCGGCCGCGCCTCGATCTGGAACAGTCCCGCGACGGGCACGCACTGGATGCGCAACGCATCGCCGATGAACGGCTGGCCCGACTGGCGCCGCACGTGCGCGACCAGCGGCTCCGGTACGCGCGGGCCCGTCCACGCCGGCCATTCGGTGCGCAGCACGTCGTCGAAGCCGTGATCGGCGTGATGCAGCACGCCGAAGTTGTCGCACAGCGCGCGCGCCGCCGGCGCCACCGCGTCGCCGCGCTCGCGCGTGAGCTGCGCCGCGCGATTGATCGTCAGCGCGGCCGCCAGATGCGGGATCACTTCCTCGAAGCGGCTCGCGTCGTCGTCGCTGAACGGACGGTTCAGGCCCTGGCGGTAGATCGACATGAACGTCGTCAGCCCGAAGCGGCGGTCGAGCGTACACACGCACATCAGTTGCGCCAGCCCGTACTTCACGCACCAGTCGCGAAACCGCGCGTCGAACCCGGGCTCGACGACCGACAATCGCACCGCGCGACCGTGCGCGCCGAGCAGCGTGCGCTGCGCGAGCGGATCGCAGTCGCGCACGCGTTTCCAGTCGCTGAAGAACGCATGCGGCAGACGGTACAGGAAACTGTTGTGCATCACGGGGCCGGTCGGCACGTGCGTCGCGACGCCGGTCCACGCGGCGTCGAACGGGATGAGCCCCTGCAGCAGCGAAAAGAAGCGGCACTCGAATTCGCCGATGCCCGACTGCGCGGCGAGCGCGTACAGATCGAGCAGCATCAGGCCGAGTTCGCGCCGCGCCGCGTCGCCGCGCGTCACGCCGTCGAAATCGGCGCGGCGCGGCGGCAGCGGCGGCCAGGCGGATTCCTCGAGCACGATCGCGGCCGGCACGTCGCGCAACGCGTCGAGATCCTGCCCGATATCCGTCGTGATCCTCACCTTCCGCTCCCCTGCCCGATCGGGCCGCTGATGCGCGCAACGCAGACCGGCCGATTATAGCGACCGGCATTTTTGGCGGGCGCCGCCGCCGGAGTACACGACAGCCCCATCCATTTGAACGGGACGCCGCCCGTTGCTGCCGCGCAGCACGCCGCGCCGCGGCGTCGCGGCGTGTCCATGCCGTGCACCGCGGGTTTTCCATACCGTTCATCTGCACGACTGTTCGCCGGTTTTCCCGCTGCGGACACTGCGTCGCGACAACACCAGCGACAAACGACGCAGGACGGTATGGAGAACCCCACGTGATGACACCCCGCTTCATCCGCACGGCGATGGCCGCCGCTGCGCTCGCTGCGTGCAGCTTCGCCGCACACGCGCAATCGACCCTCACGCTGTACGGCGCGCTCGACGCCGGCGTGCAGTACCTGACGCATGCCGACGGACGGCACGCGGCCGTGCAGTTGCAGAACTACGGCATCCTGCCGTCGCAGGTCGGGCTCAAGGGCACCGAGGATCTCGGCGGCGGCTGGCGCGCGCTGTTCAAGCTCGAACAGGGTCTCAACATCAACGACGGCACCGCGACCGTCCCCGGCTACGCGTTCTTCCGCGGCGCGTACGTCGGCATCGCGGGGCCCGTCGGCACCGTCACGCTCGGCCGGCAGTTCAGCGTGCTGTTCGACAAGACGCTGTTCTACGACCCGCTGTGGTACGCGTCGTACAGCGGCCAGGGTGTGCTCGTGCCGATGAACGCGAACTTCATCGACCACTCGATCAAGTACCAGTCGCCGGCGTTCGCCGGCTTCGATGTCGAGGCCCTTGCCGCGACGGCCGGCGTCGCGGGCAATACGCGCGCCGGGCGCGTGCTCGAACTCGGCGGCCAGTACACGAGCAACGGGCTGTCGGTCAGCGCGGTGCTGCATCAGGCGCACGGCGACGCGTCGGCGGCGGGCGACGCGTCCGCGCGCCGCCGCGAGCTCGGCACGCTCGCCGCGCGTTATGCGTTCGCGACGCTGCCGCTCACCGTCTACGCGGGCGTCGAACGCCTGACCGGCGACCTCGATGCGGCGCGCACGATCGTCTGGGGCGGCGCGCGCTACCTGACGTCGGGCGGAATCGGGCTGAACGCGGGCGTCTACCACACCGATTCGCACGCGCCGGCGATCGGGCGCCCGACGCTGTTCATCGCGAGCACCACCTACGCGCTGTCGAAACGCACCGTCGCCTACCTGAACCTCGGTTATGCGCGCAACAGCGGCCAGAGTTCGCAGACCGTCTACGAATACGACCCGACACCGCTCGCCGGCGCATCGCAGTTCGGCGCGATGGTCGGCATGTACCACCTGTTCTGATTCCGTCCAGCGAGATCCAGCCATGAAAACCCTTTGCTCCACAGATGCCGCACTGCCGTCCGACGGCCGCGCGTCACCGTTCGCGCGCTCGACGCTCGTCGCCCTCGTCGTGTTCGCGGCCATCACGCCGCTGCTGCTGCTCGTCGCGCCGGCCGTCGCCGGTCAGTTGGCGACACAGCTCGGGCTGTCCGCGTCGCAGATCGGCACCTACTTCTTCGTCGAACTCGGTGCGTTCAGCCTCGCGACCGTGCCGTCGTACCTGTGGCTCGGCCGTGTCGATGCGCGCCGCGTTGCCGCCTGCGCGATCGCGCTGTTCGGCGCGGGCAATCTCCTGACCGCGCTTTGGATGCCCGGCTTCGTCACGCTGCTCGCGTTGCGTGCCGTCACCGCGCTCGGCGGCGGCTCGCTGATGGTGCTCTGCATGACCAGTGCGGCCACGAGCGAGAACAGCGATCGCGTGTACGGCCTCTGGGTCGTCGGCCAGTTGATCGCCGGCGCGATCGGCCTGTTCGTGCTGCCACACGTGTTCGCCGAGTTCGGGCTGCGCGCGCTGTACGTCGCGCTGGCCGTGCTCGCGCTGCTTGCCGCGCCGCTGTCGCGCGGCTTTCCGGCGACGCTCGGTGCGCGGAGCGCGTCGGCGCGGGCCGCGCGCGGCGCTGCGACGAATACGCCGCAGCGCTTCGTCGCGCTCGCGATCGGTGCGGTGCTGACCTTCTATCTCGCGATCGGCAGCGTGTGGACCTTCGCGAGCCGCGCGGCAGCGGAAGCCGGACTCGATCCGCAAGCGACCGGCAACGTGCTCGCGATCGCGAGCGTGATGGGGATTGCCGGCGCGGCGCTCGCATCCTGCGCGGGCGGCCGGCTTGCGCGGCGCACGATGCTGGCCACCGGTTACGCGCTGCTCGCGGCGTCGCTCGTCGCACTCGCCGCGCTGCCGCATGCGCGCGGCTACAGCGCCGCGATCTTCGCGTTCAAGTTCGCGTGGACGTTCGTACTGCCGTTCATTCTCGCGACCGTCGCACAGATCGATACGTCCGGGCGCCTCGTCGCGACGCTCAATTTCGTGATCGGTGCGGGCCTCGCGGCCGGCCCGCTGCTCGCCGGGCTGTTGCTCGATGCCGGCGGCACGATGCACGCGCTGTTCGCGGCCGCCACTGCCGTCGCGATCGCGTCGTTCGCCGCGCTGCGCCATATCGATCGCCGCGCGCGGATTGCCGCGGCTGCCATTTCCTCCCAACCGTGACAGGTCAAGCACATCCATGAATCGCACTGCCTTCTTCACCGACGAACGCACGTTCTGGCACACCGGCGGCACGCACGCGCTGTTCTTCCCGGTCGGCGGCTGGGTCCAGCCGCCATCGAGCGCCGGCTACGCGGAATCGCCCGATTCGAAGCGGCGCTTCCTGTCGCTCGTGCAGGCGTCGGGCCTTGCCGCTCACCTCGACCTGCGCGGTGCCGCGCCGGCCACCACCGGCGATCTGCTGCGGATTCATCCGGCGAGCTATCTCGACGCGTTCCGCGCGCTCAGCGATGCGAACGGCGGCGACCTCGGCGATCTCGCGCCGTTCGGCAAAGGGAGCTACGAGATCGCCGCGCTGTCCGCCGGCCTCGCGATCGCGGCAGTCGACACGGTCGTCGGCGGGCATGCGGCCAACGCGTTCTCGCTGTCGCGCCCGCCCGGCCATCACTGCCTGCGCGATCGCCCGATGGGCTTCTGCCTGCTCGCGAACATCCCGATCGCGATCGAGGCCGCGCGCGCGAAGCATGCGATCGAGCGCGTCGCGGTGATCGACTGGGACGTGCATCACGGCAACGGCACGCAGTCGATCTACTACGACGATCCGGACACGCTGACGATCTCGCTGCATCAGGACCGCTGCTTTCCGCCCGGCTACAGCGGCGGCGACGAGCGCGGCGAAGGCGCGGGCGTCGGCGCGAACCTGAACGTGCCGCTGCTCGCGGGCAGCGGCGACGACGCGTATCGCCATGCGTTCGAGCGGATCGTGCTGCCGGCGCTGGAACGGTTCCGGCCGGAGCTGATCGTCGTCGCGAGCGGTCTCGATGCCAGCGCGGTCGACCCGCTCGCGCGCATGCAGTTGCATACCGACAGTTACCGGTACATGACGCGGGCGGTGAAGGAGGCGGCACGGCGCCACTGCGGCGGACGGCTCGTGATCGTGCACGAAGGCGGCTATTCGGAGGCTTACGTGCCGTTCTGCGGACTCGCGATCGTCGAGGAACTGGCCGGCATCCGCACCGAGGTCGCCGATCCGATGCTCGACCTCGCGATCGCGCAGCAGCCGGGCGAGCGGTTCGTCACGTTCCAGCGCGAGCTGCTCGACGAACTGGCCGTGTCGTTCGGGTTGTAACGCGCGCTCACCAACGAGATGGGGCCGGCCCTTGCGCGATCGGTGCGGATGGGGTTTCCTGTGCTTTTATACCTGCCAGGCCCGGGCCCCTCTTCAGATGAAATCGTCTCCGCGCGAACCCGACACCAACGACAAAGCGCGCCGCCAGCCTTCGAAGCTCGCCCTGAATATCGCCGCGGTGCTGGTCGGCCTCGTCACGTTCGCGATCGGCGTCGCGTGGTTGATCTATAGCTGGATCGTCGATCGCGAAGCGCAGTATTTCGCGATTCCGCTGGTGTTTTCGGTGCCGGTGATCGTGGCGGTCGCGGTGCGGAGTTTCTGGGACTAGGCGCGCGCCGAACGACAAAGCGCCGCGGTCGGTCGACGCGCGGCGCCTTTCATCAAATGCGGTAGCAATATTGGCGGTCCGCTCCCGGCCGCTCACAAGCCCGCGTGCCGACACGGGTTGGGAACCGCGCCCTGATACCCGCTGGCGAAACCCAGTGCGGAACCGAGCAGCGCCGTGCCGACCGATTTCAGGACGGTTTCGCCCGACAGCGACACCCCGCTCGAAATCAGCCGGCCCGAATAGGCCGAACACTCCGGGGAGGCTGCGCCGGTCTGCACGGACCTGGCGCTCCACGCGACGTTGTCGGCGGCCGTCGTGGCAGATGCCGGTACGGCCAGCGCGAGCGTGAGTACGGCAATCGATGTGTGTGCGATGTTCTTCTTCATGGACGGTCCTTGGCAGGGAGCGCTGCGTACAGGAACTGTAATGAAGAGATGATACGCGCTACGCGACCCGAATTTCCGTGCGCTGGACAGGAGCCGTGTATCGGCGAAAATCGTCATCAACAAAAAAGCGCTGCCGGTCAGCCGACCGGCAGCGCTTTTTTGAACGGTCCTGGGCGGAGCCCGTTCGACTTCGTGGTGCGTGAGGCCGGACTCGAACCGGCACACCCTTGCGGGCGTCAGGACCTAAACCTGGTGCGTCTACCAATTTCGCCACTCACGCGCATTCCTGTCGCCTGACCGCGCGGCACGCAAGAAGCGTGCTCCACGCGCCCGGGCGTCATGCCGGCCCGAAAACCCGAAAACCGGCACGCCCGATCAGGCGAGCGCGAGATTCTACCCGATCCGCGCAGCATTGTCTCGCCCCGCCGGCGCCCGTCGGACAGCGGTGCTAGAATGCCGCGCTCGACGTGCCGGCCACGCGCCGGCACGCGCCCCCCGAACCCGCCTCCGCCACGACCCCACCCGTGAACTTCGACGACTACTGTCAGCAAAAGGCCGCCCCCGCGGGCTCCAGCGTCTACTACGCGCTGCGCCAGGCGCCGCTCGCCGCCGCACCGCGCCTGACGGCCCTGTTCGCGCTGCGCCGCGAACTCGAGGAAACCGTCAAGGAAACCAGCGATCCGACCGTCGGACACACGAAACTCGCGTGGTGGCACAAGGAACTCGCGGCGCTCGCCGCCGGCGAACCGTCGCACCCGGTCACGAAGGCGCTCGCGCAGCACCACCCGGCGATCGACGCAGAAACCGACGCGCTGCGCACGCTCGTCAACGGTTACGGAATGGATCTGGAACAGGCGCGTTACCTGGATTTCGCGAACCTGCAGCGCTACATCGCGCAGGTCGGCGGCACCTTCGCGTCGCTGGTCGCGCGCGCAAGCGCCGCGAATCCGGCCGAACCGCAACCGTGGGCCGCGCAGGCCGGCCACGCGCTGATGCTCGCGCAATTCGTGCAGGAACTCGGCAACGATGCGCGCCACGGCCGCATCTATCTGCCGATCGACGAACTGCAACGCTACAACGTGACCGCCGCCGACCTGCTGAATCGCCGCTACAGCCCGGCCTTCAGCGAGCTGCTGCAGTTTCAGACGGCCCGCGCGCGCGAAGCGCTCGCCGCCGCCGACGCGGCGATCCCCGCGTCCGAACGCCGCGCGCAACGCACGCTGCGTGCGCAGATCGCACTGGCCGGCGCGCTGCTCGACGAAATCGAGCGCGACGGCTACCAGGTGCTGCACCAGCGTATCGCGCTGACGCCGATCCGCAAGCTGTGGATCGCGTGGCGCGCCGCACGCGGCCGCTGATCCGCCCCGTCACGCACGACCGCCTCACACCTTCAGCAGCGGCAGCGTCTCGAAGCGCTGCTGCAGCACGTGCGTCGCATCGAGCCCCCACCACGGCCCGAGCACGGTCGCATAGAGCTGGCGGAAATCGACGGCGACCGGCAGGTTGCCGTTGCCGTCGAGATGCCCGAGTGCCGGCGTCGCGCCGTACAGCCCGCCGGCCACGCGGCCGCCCATCACGAAATGCGGCGCGGCGGTACCGTGATCGGTGCCGTTGCTCTGGTTCTCGCGCACGCGCCGCCCGAATTCCGCATACGTCATCACGAGCGTCTGGTTCCAGCGCCCGAGCTCGACCAGCGCGCCGCGCATCGCACTCATCCCTTCCGCGAACTGCCTGAGCAGCGCCGCCTGCTGCCCCGGCTGGTTCTGGTGCGTATCGAAACCGTTGAGCGTGAGCCGCAGCACCGCGACGCCGTCCTGCGCGCCGGGCCCGGACGCCTCGCATGCCGCGAGCACCTGCATCGCGGTCTTCACCGAGGTCCCGAACGTACCGGCCGGAAAGGCCGTCCTGAACTCGCGCATCCCGCCGCGCGGGCGCAGCCGGTCGGCCGCCTTCACGATGTCGTTCTCGACCTCGATGATGTGCGCGAGCGCCGGGTTCCGTTCGCGCAGCGACGACGGTTCGGCCAACCGCGCCGCGCGGATGAACTGCGCGGGATTGACGAGCGCGATCGCGCGCGCGCCGTTCGCGAGCGGTCCCATCTCCGCACTGCCGAGCACGACGCCGTCCGCCGCGAAGCCGGGCGGCACCGGCGCCTGCGCGAACGTGCGCGTGAGCCAGCCTTCGTGCAGGTACTGGTCCGAGCGCGACGCGGTGTCCCAGATCTCGATCGAGCGGAAATGCGACAGGTTCGGCTGCGGATAACCGACGCCCTGCACGATCGCGACCTGTCCGTCGCGCCACAGCGGCATCAACGGCGCGAGCGACGGGTGCAGCCCCGTCTGCGCGTCGAGCTGCAGCACCTGGTCGCGCTTGATGCCGATGCTGCGGCGGAACTGGTAGTAGAGCGGATCCGCATAGGGCACCACCGTGTTGAGGCCGTCGTTGCCGCCCTTCAGTTCGACGAGGATCAGCACGTTCGCATAACCGGTCGCCGGCTGGCGCCTGACCGCGACCATCGATGCCGCCTGCGCGGGCGGCTGCCACAACGACACGCCCGCCGCGGCCGCGGCGCCCGTCAGCGTCAGAAAATCACGTCGGTTCATCGTGCATCCTTCGGCTCGCCGTGCGGCATGGCCACCGCGGCAGCGTGCCTGTTCGTCGTCGTTTCGGTCGTTTCAGTCATTTCAGTTGATAGGCCGGATCCATCAGCAGCGCCTCGAGATACGCGCTGCCGGTCGAGTCCGTATCGATCGCCGCGACCGGCGACACCGGCAGCACCGCATGCTGCAGCTGGAGCTCGGTCGACAATCCCGCAATCGCCTGCGGCCGCGCACGATACTGCGCGAGCCAGCGTTCGAGGTCGAATCGCAGGCCGCCGCGCGCGAGTTTGACCAGCGCGCCGCGCATGCCGGCAACCGACGCGGCGTCCGCAACCGGTATCGCCTGCGCCCGCGCATTCGGCGACGGCGGCGCCATCGCATGCGCGGGCGAGCGCATGCCGGCCGTCTCGGTCGCGCGGAACAACTGCTCGACGAACTGCTTGCGCGCCAGCAGCGTGGTGCTGTTGATCCACATCGCGCCGCCCGGCCAGCCCTTCACGTTCGGCGGATAGAACAGGTTCTGCCCGAGCGTGCGCACGGTGTTCGCGAGCGTCTGCGGATCGCCGTACGCGACGTCGAACAGCCGCACCGACCCGACGACGAACTCGGCCGGCGACTTCACGAGCACGCCGCGATTGCGCGGATCCCAGAACGCGTCGGTCGACCAGAGCGCGGCGAGCGCCGCGCGTATGTCGTAGCCGCTGGCGCGAAACCGCTCGGCCACGGCATCGAGCGCGCCGGCGTCGGGCGTATCGGACACGAATTCGTGCCACAGCTTGCCGGCGATGAAGCTTGCCGTCTCGGGCCGCTTCAACAGGATGTCGAGAAACCCGTCGCCGTCGAACGCGCCGGTCTCGCCGAGGATCGTCTTGTCGCCCGCGTCGTGCCAGTCGGGCCGCACCTCGAAGCGCAGCGTATCGGGATCGACGCTCCAGCCGGTCATCGCGCGCGCGGCTTCGGTCACGTCCCGCTGCGAGTAATGCCCTTCGCCGAGCGTGAACAGCTCCATCACCTCGCGCGCGAAATTCTCGTTCGGGCGGCCCTTGCGGTTGCTCGCGCCGTCGAGATACTGGAGCATCGCCGGATCCTTCGCGACCGCATGCAGCAGCGTGCCGAAGTTGCCGAGCGCCTCGCGCCGAAACAATGCATTCTGCGCGGCCATCGTCTGCGGATACGGGACCTTGTCCTGCCCGGACGTGAAGTGCCCGTGCCAGAACAGCGTCATGCGCTCGGTGAGCGGCGACGGCGTGACGATCATCTCGTTGACCCAGGCGGCGCGCAGCGCATCGTAGCGGACATTGCGCTCGCGCTGCTCGTCGCGGCGCATGTCGGGCGTCAGCGCCTGACGCTGCGCGCGCGTCGGCGGCAGCTCGGCGATCCAGTCGGGCGAGGCCGTCACGGGCTCGCGGCGCACGTTGCCGAGCGTATCGGCCACCACTTGCGCGCGCGTCATCCCGACGATGCGGGCAACCTCGGCCGGTGCGGGAGAAAAGCCGGTACGGCTCAGGAAGAACAGCGCATCGTCGGCGTCGAGAGGCGCCTGCATCGCGGGCGAGGCCGGGGCGGCAGCGTTCGCTTTCATCGTCGTGGACTCCCGGAGCGCACCGGCGGTGCGGATGCCGGTTCAACGGCGGCACGCATCCGAAAGTTGACCGAAAAATTGCTACGGAATCTTTCCGCGCCGTGCGAACGCGCGTGCGTGTCAGCGCTTGTACAGCTCGCGAACGGCGTCCTCGATGTGCTGGCGCAGCAGGTGGCGCTCCTCGGGCGTCATGTGCCCGTCGCGACGGTGCTGATCGAGATCGGGAGGCACGGCGGAACGGACCGCCGTGTCGGCGGCGCGGTCGGGCTGCGGCGCTTTGCCGCGCGGCAGCTTGCGCGACGAGGCGCCCTGCTCGGGGCGCTGCGCATACGCGAAGTTCGACGCATATGGACCGGCAAGTGCGATCGTCAGCATCAGTGCAATCCGGGCAGATCGCATGACCGTCCTCGCTTCTTTGGTCGATTTGTTCCCTTCGTCACGCGGCAACCGGTTACCTCTGGTACTTGAAAAACCCTGCGGAATTCGGGTGTACAAAGATGAAAGATGGAGTGCAGGGGAGTATCTACCGAATTTCAGCTTCGAGTAAAGGAATCTCTATAGCCTGCCTTTACTCCGCGCGACACTACGGGTAAATTTTGTAACGGACTGTAACGCGCGAAAATACGCGACCGTGCGTGATTTCCCATTCGCGATAAGATGCCGCTCATGGAAACGAAAAACCCCTCCAAGATTCTCGTCGTCGACGACGACCCGCGCCTGCGCGATCTGCTGCGCCGCTATCTCGGCGAGCAGGGTTTCAACGTGTACGTCGCGGAGAACGCGACCGCGATGAACAAGCTCTGGGTGCGCGAGCGCTTCGACCTGCTGGTGCTCGACCTGATGCTGCCGGGTGAAGACGGCCTGTCGATCTGCCGCCGCCTGCGCGGCAGCAACGACCGCACGCCGATCATCATGCTCACCGCGAAGGGCGAGGACGTCGACCGCATCGTCGGCCTCGAGATGGGCGCCGACGACTACCTGCCGAAACCGTTCAACCCGCGCGAACTCGTCGCGCGCATTCACGCGGTGCTGCGCCGCCAGGCGCCGGCCGAACTGCCGGGCGCGCCGTCGGAAACCACCGAGGTGTTCGAGTTCGGCGAGTTCTCGCTGAACCTCGCGACGCGCACGCTGACGAAGTCGGGCCAGGAAATTCCGCTGACGACCGGCGAATTCTCGGTGCTGAAGGTGTTCGCGCGCCATCCGCGCCAGCCGCTGTCGCGCGAAAAGCTGATGGAGCTCGCGCGCGGCCGTGAATACGAAGTGTTCGACCGCAGCCTCGACGTGCAGATCTCGCGCCTGCGCAAGCTGATCGAACCGGATCCGGGCAGCCCGCGTTTCATCCAGACCGTCTGGGGCCTCGGCTACGTGTTCATTCCGGACGGCGCCGCCTGATCTTTTCTCTTTCCGGTTTCGCCCGTCCACGGCCCGTCCCATGCGTATCGACCGGCGCCTCCTGCAGCTCGCGTTCGGCGGGCTGTTCTGGCGCACCTTCCTGCTGATCGCGCTGCTGATCTCGGTCAGTCTCGCCGCGTGGTTCCAGAGCTTTCGCGTGATCGAGCGCGAGCCGCGCGCGCAGCGCGTCGCGCTCCAGCTCGTCGCGATCGTGAAGCTCACGCGCACCGCCCTGCTCTATTCCGATCCCGATCTGCGGCGCGCGCTGCTGCAGGATCTCGAGAGCAACGAGGGCGTG
The DNA here is from genome assembly GCF_003857985.1 of Burkholderia sp. Bp9090. Lineage (NCBI taxonomy): Bacteria > Pseudomonadati > Pseudomonadota > Betaproteobacteria > Burkholderiales > Burkholderiaceae > Burkholderia > Burkholderia sp. Bp9090. Next base: position 113,620 of record NZ_QTPV01000010.1, on the reverse strand, counting down.
CGCGTGTACCCGCGCGAAAAGACCGACAAGTTCAAGCTGCAGCCCGACGAATCGCTGAACCGCCTGATCGAACACGACATCCGCAGCCGGCTCGGCGACGATACCGTGATCGCGCAGTCGGTCAACGACATCCCGGGCGTGTGGATCAGCTTCAAGATCGACGACGACGATTACTGGGTCGCGCTCGACCGCGACCAGCTCGACAGCGTCACGGGCCTGCAGTGGGCCGGCTGGGGCCTGTTCGCGCTCGCGCTGTCGCTGTTCGGCTCGGCGTTCATCACGAGCCTCGTGAACCGGCCGTTCTCGCGGCTCGCGCTCGCCGCGCGGCAGATCGGCTCGGGCCAGACGCCCGAGCTGCTGCCCGAGCGCGGGATGGGCGTCGCGGCCGACACCAACCGCAGCTTCAACCAGATGGTGCGCGACCTCGAACAGCTCGAGGCCGACCGCGCGCTGATGCTCGCGGGCATCTCGCACGACCTGCGCACGCCGCTCGCGCGGCTGCGGCTCGAGACCGAGATGAGCCCGTCCGACCAGGCGACCAAGGACGCGATGGTCGACGACATCGAGCAGATGGACCGCATCATCGCGGCCTTCATCGACTACGCGCGTCCGACCCAGCGCAAGCCGGAGCCGGTCGACCTGTCGTCGATCGCGCACGAAGTCGCCGCGCGCGTGTCGGGCGAGGACGGCGTCGAGATCCGCACGCGGCTCGCGCCGACCGCCGTGATCGAAGCCGACGAGACCGACATGCGCCGCGTGATCGGCAACCTCGTCGAGAACGCGCGCAAATACGGCCAGAGCCGCGACGACGGCGTGTCGCGCATCACGCTCGAGACGCGCGTGACGCACGCGCGCGTCGAGCTGTCGGTGAGCGACGAGGGCCCGGGCATCCCCGAGGACCAGCTGCCGCTCGTGATGCGGCCGTTCTACCGCGTCGACACGGCGCGCACCAAGGCGGACGGCACGGGGCTCGGCATGGCGATCGTGCTGCGCCTCGTCGGCCGCTATCGCGGCGCGCTGCGCCTGCGCAACCGCAGCCCCGAAGCGGGCCTCGAAGTCACGCTCGAATTCCCCGGCGCCGGCAAGGCGCGTGCGACGGCGTGACGCGTTCGCGCACGCTTCTTGCGCGTCACACTATCGGCGCGGTTGAAAAAAACTATGGGAATCGTTAGCCAAAAACTATTGAAGCGACTTATTAATAGTGTTATAGTCGTGCCCATGCTGTCACATCAACGTTGCAGCACCGAGGTAGCTTGACTCAGTCTTCTTCCCAACTCACACAGGAGTATCCGCATGAAAACCGTGGGCGATAAACTCGAAGCATTCACCGTCGTAGCCGCGAAGCCGGGCTTCAACAATCACGAGGAAAACGGCCAGTCGGCGTTCGAGACCGTCACCGAAGCGTCGTTCCCGGGCAAGTGGAAGATCATCTACTTCTATCCGAAGGATTTCACGTTCGTGTGCCCGACGGAAATCGTCGAGTTCGCGAAGCTGACGAAGCAGTTCGAAGAGCGCGATGCCGTCCTGCTCGGCGGCAGCTCGGACAACGAATTCGTGAAGCTCGCCTGGCGCCGTGAGCACAAGGACCTCGACAAGCTGAACCACTACTCGTTCGGCGACGTCAAGGGCGAGCTGATCGACCAGCTCGGCGTGCGCGACAAGGAAGCCGGCGTGGCCCTGCGTGCAACGTTCATCGTCGATCCGGACAACACGATCCAGCACGTTTCGGTGAACAACCTGAACGTCGGCCGTAGCCCGGAAGAAGTCCTGCGCATTTTGGACGGCCTGCAAACGGACGAACTGTGCCCGTGCAACCGTGCAGTCGGCGGCGCAACGCTGTAAGCGCATCGATGCACGAAGCCCGCGGCGCACGTCCTGCCTGCGGGCTTTTTTAACGGCCAACCCATAGGAGATATCAATGGAATTCATCGATTCGATTAAGGCACGTATCCCCGACTACGCGAAGGACATTCGCCTGAACCTCGACGGCACGATCTCGCGCTCGTCGCTCGAAGGCACCGATGCAGTCGGCGTCGCGCTGGCGGCGGCGGTCGCGGCGAAGAGCACCGTGCTCGTGAAGACGATCCGCGAAGCCGGCGTGCTGTCGCCCGAAGAGACGAACGCCGTGCTGACGGCGGCCGCGCTGATGGGGATGAACAACACCTGGTATCCGTATGTCGAGATGGCCGACGATGCCGACCTGAAGACGCAGCGCGCCGAGCTGCGGATGGGCGCGTATGCGTCGCACGGCGGCGTCGACAAGCGCCGCTTCGAGATGTACGCGCTCGCCGCGTCGATCGTCGGCAAGTGCCACTTCTGCGTGAAGTCGCACTACGCGCTGCTGAAGAACGAGCAAGGGATGTCGACGACGCAGCTGCGCGACGTCGGCCGCATCGCGTCGGTGATCAACGCCGCCGCGCAGGTGATCGCCGCCGAAGGCGAATAAGCAGCCACGCGAACGGCAGCGCGATACGGCGGTCAAGCGCGCCGGATCGCGCCGCAAAACGAAAATGCCACGCAAGCGCGTGGCATTTTTCATTCCGGCGGCGCAACCTGCGCGCCGCTTCGGACCGGCGTCGGGCGCTCACGAGCCCTGCTTCACCAGCAGCGCGGCGGCCTGCGCCTCGATGCCCTCGCCGCGGCCGAGGTAGCCGAGCTTCTCGTTGGTCTTCGCCTTCACGTTCACGCGCTCGAGCGGCAGGCCGAGATCGGCCGCGAGGTTCGCGCGCATCCCGTCGATGTGCGGCGCGAGCTTCGGCGCCTGCGCGATCACCGTGCTGTCGACGTTCTGGATCGTGAAGCCGGCCGCCTTCACGCGGGCGACGCATTCGCGCAGCAGCACGCGGCTGTCCGCGCCCTTGAACGCCGCGTCGGTGTCGGAGAAATGGCGGCCGATGTCGCCGAGCGCCGCCGCGCCGAACAGCGCGTCGGTGATCGCGTGCAGCAGCACGTCCGCGTCCGAATGGCCGAGCAGGCCGCGCTCGTACGGAATCGTCACGCCGCCGATGATGAGGGGGCGCCCCGGGACGAGCTGGTGCACGTCGTAGCCTTGTCCGATTCTGAAGTCCATGCGTAATCCGGTTTGAGATGAGGTGAAAGTCAGGAAGCGTTCGCGGGGCGCGCGAGGATCGCTTCCGCGAGCGCGAAATCTTCCGGGTACGTGACCTTGAAGTTGCGCAGGCTGCCCTGCACGACGCGCGGCGTATGGCCGGCCCATTCGATCGCGCTAGCCTCGTCGGTCAGGTCGTGCCCTTCGCGCTGCGCGCGCAGGATCGCGTCGCGCAGCATGCCGATGCGGAACATCTGCGGCGTCTGCGCCTGCCACAGCGCGTCGCGCGACTCGGTGCGCGCGATCGCGTCGCCGCCGGCCGGCACGCGCTTGAGCGTATCGGCCACCGGCAGCGCGACGATGCCGCCGACCGGGTCGTCCTTCAGCGTCGCGACCAGCGTGCGGATCAGCGCCGGCGTGATGCCAGGGCGCGCGGCGTCGTGCACGAGCACCCAGTCCTGCTCGGTCGCGCCGAATTCGGCCAGCTCGAGCAGCCCGTTGAGCACCGACGCCTGCCGCGAGCCGCCGCCGCAGCGGCGCACCGCGAAGCGCAGGCCCGCGAAGCGGCGCGCATCGAAGTGCGTGTCGTCGGGCGCGAGGACGACGAGCGTCTGCGCGAATTCGCTGCACGCGTCGAACGCGGCGAGCGTGTAATGCAGGAGCGCGCGGCCGGCCAGCGTGCGGTATTGCTTCGGCACGGCCGAGCCGGAACGGCTGCCCGTGCCGGCGCAAGGAATCAGGGCGAAAAGTCGGGGAGTCACGAAGGGGAAACGCCGGAAAGATGAAATCGAGAAGCGGATTTTATAATAGGTCTTTCGTCTCGACCGGCGCGCCGCGTCGCGCCCGTGCCCGCCACCCCTGCCGTCCCTATGCCAGACAACGCTTCCACCCCGTTCGCCTCGCCCGTCGCCCGCGTCAAGCCGGGCCAGCGGTTCGCCTTCGACGGCGCGCACGGCTCCGCCGACGCACTCGCCATCGCCCGCTATCTCGCCGACAACCGCGACGCGGTCCCGCTCCTTGCGGTGATCTGCGCGAACGCGGTCGACGCGCAGCGGCTGTCGCAGGAACTCCGCTACTTCTCGCCGGAGGCGCGCGTGCGCCTGCTGCCGGACTGGGAAACGCTGCCGTACGACACGTTCTCGCCGCACCAGGATCTCGTCTCCGAGCGGCTCGCGACGCTGCACGACCTCGGCGAGGGCCGCTGCGACATCCTGCTGGTGCCCGCGACCACCGCGCTGTACCGGATGCCGCCCGCGTCGTTCATGGCCGCGTACACGTTCGCGTTCGCGCAGGGCGAGCGGCTCGACGAGGCGAAGCTGAAGGCGCAGCTCACGCTGGCCGGCTACGAGCACGTGAGCCAGGTCGTGCGGCCCGGCGAATACTGCGTGCGCGGCTCGCTGATCGACCTGTACCCGATGGGCTCGCCGCTGCCGTACCGGATCGACCTGTTCGACGACCAGGTCGACTCGATCCGCGCGTTCGATCCCGATACGCAGCGCAGCCTCTATCCGGTGCGCGACGTGCGCCTCCTGCCCGGCCGCGAGTTTCCGTTCGACGAAGCGGCGCGCACGGCCTTCCGCAGCCGCTGGCGCGAGACCTTCGAAGGCGACCCGAGCCGCGCGCCGATCTACAAGGACATCGGCAACGGCGTGCCGTCGGCCGGCATCGAGTACTACCTGCCGCTGTTCTTCGACGAGACGGCCACGCTGTTTCACTACCTGCCGCAGGATGCGCACCTCGTGTTCGCCGGCGACCTCGAAGCGTCGATCCGCCGCTTCACGGCCGATACGAAGCAGCGTCATGCGTTCCTCGCGCACGACCGCGAGCGGCCGATCCTGGAGCCGCAGCGGCTGTTCCTGTCCGACGAGGATTTCTTCGCGTTCGCGAAGCCGTTCGCGCGCGTCGTGCTGCCCGCGCAGCCGGCCGGCGGCTGGGCGACGGCCTTGCCCGAGCTCACCGTCGATCGCCACGCGGACGATCCGCTCGCCGCGCTGCGCACCTTCGTCGAAGCGTCGGGCAAGCGCGTGCTGCTGACGGTCGAATCGGCCGGCCGCCGCGAGACGATCCTGCAACTGCTCGCCGAGCATCGCCTGCGTCCGGCGTCGAACGACCACTTCGCGGGCTGGCTCGAAAGCGACGCGCCCTTCGCGCTCGGCGTCGCGCCGCTCGCGAGCGGCTTCGCGGTGCCGGGCGAAGGCTACGCGATCGTCACCGAAACCGAGCTGTACGGCGCGCTCGGCCGCCGCGCCGGGCGCCGCCGCCAGGAACAGGCGAGCAACGTCGACGCGATGGTGCGCGACCTGTCGGAGCTGAAGGTCGGCGATCCGGTCGTGCATGCGCAGCACGGCATCGGCCGCTACATGGGCCTCGTGTCGATGGATCTCGGCGAAGGCGAGACCGAATTCCTGCATCTCGAATACGCGGGCGACAGCAAGCTCTACGTGCCGGTCGCGCAGCTGCACGTGATCTCGCGCTACAGCGGCGCCGATCCCGACAGCGCGCCGCTGCACGCGCTCGGTTCGGGCCAGTGGGAGCGCGCGAAGCGCAAGGCCGCGCAGCAGATCCGCGATACGGCGGCCGAGCTGCTGAACCTGTACGCGCGCCGCGCGGCCCGCGAAGGCCATGCGTTCGCGCTCGAGCCGCGCGACTACGTGAAGTTCGCGGAAAGCTTCGGCTTCGAGGAAACGCCCGACCAGGCCGCGGCGATCGCGGCCGTGATCGGCGACATGACGAGCGGCAAGCCGATGGACCGCCTCGTGTGCGGCGACGTCGGCTTCGGCAAGACCGAGGTCGCGCTGCGCGCCGCATTCATCGCGGTGATGGGCGGCAAGCAGGTCGCGCTGCTGTCGCCGACCACGCTGCTCGCCGAGCAGCACACGCAGACCTTCGCCGATCGCTTCGCCGACTGGCCGGTGCGCATCGTCGAGCTGTCGCGCTTCAAGACCGCGAAGGAAGTGAACGCGGCGATCGCGCAGATCAACGAAGGCAGCGTCGACATCGTGATCGGCACGCACAAGCTGCTGTCGTCGGACGTGCAGTTCAAGCGCCTCGGCCTCGTGATCATCGACGAGGAACACCGCTTCGGCGTGCGCCAGAAGGAAGCGCTGAAGGCGCTGCGCGCGGAAGTCGACGTGCTGACGCTGACCGCGACGCCGATCCCGCGCACGCTCGGGATGGCGCTCGAGGGCTTGCGCGACTTCTCGGTGATCGCGACCGCGCCGCAGAAGCGGCTCGCGATCAAGACCTTCGTGCGCCGCGAGGAGGAAAGCGTGATCCGCGAGGCGATGCTGCGCGAGCTGAAGCGCGGCGGCCAGGTGTATTTCCTGCACAACGAGGTCGAGACGATCGAGAACCGCAAGGCGATGCTCGAGGAGCTCGTGCCCGAAGCGCGGATCGTGATCGCGCACGGCCAGATGCACGAGCGCGAGCTCGAACGCGTGATGCGCGATTTCGTCGCGCAGCGCGCGAACGTGCTGCTGTGCACGACGATCATCGAGACCGGCATCGACGTGCCGAGCGCGAACACGATCATCATGCACCGCGCCGACAAGTTCGGCCTCGCGCAGCTTCACCAGCTGCGCGGCCGCGTCGGCCGTTCGCACCACCAGGCGTACGCATACCTGCTGGTCCACGACCCGCAGTCGCTGACCAAGCAGGCGCAACGCCGCCTCGAGGCGATCCAGCAGATGGAGGAACTCGGTTCGGGCTTCTATCTCGCGATGCACGACCTCGAGATCCGCGGCACCGGCGAGGTGCTCGGCGACAAGCAGTCGGGCGAGATCCACGAGATCGGCTTCCAGCTGTATACCGACATGCTGAACGACGCCGTGAAGGCGCTGAAGAACGGCAAGGAGCCCGACCTCACGGCCCCGCTCGCCGCGACGACGGAAATCAACCTGCATGCGCCCGCGATCCTGCCGGCCGACTACTGCGTGGACGTGCAGGAGCGGCTGTCGCTGTACAAGCGGCTCGCGAACTGCGAGCACGGCGACGCGATCGACGGCATCCAGGAAGAGCTGATCGACCGCTTCGGCAAGCTGCCGCCGCAGGCGCACGCGCTCGTCGAGACGCACCGGCTGCGGCTCGCCGCGAAGCCGCTCGGCATCGTCAAGATCGACGCGAGCGAGGCCGCGATCGGGCTGCAGTTCGAGCCGAACCCGCCGATCGATCCGATGCGGATCATCGAGATGGTGCAGAAGCACCGGCACATCAAGCTCGCGGGCCAGGACAAGCTGCGCATCGAGACGCGCTCGCCCGATCTCGCGATCCGCGTGTCGACGATCAAGGAAACGCTGCGCGCGCTCGCCCCGCGCGCCGACGCGGCGAGCGCGGCACGCTGACGGCACGGCCGCGATGCTGCACCGCATCGCGGCCGGCGAAGGCGGGCCGGCGCGTTTTTGAGTATGATTTTCCCATTCCTCAGACGGAGTTTTGCCATGTCCACTCTCGACGCGCCGGCGCCGTCCGCCGCAACCCAAGGCGACGCCTCGCTCGTCAGCCTGCCCTGGATCAAGCAGCTGGTGTCGATGGACACGACGAGCCGCGTGCCGAACCTCGGCCTGATCGAAACGGTGCGCGACGCGCTCGCCGCGAAGGGCATCCAGTCGACGCTCACGCACGATCCGCGCGAAGGCTGGGCCAACCTGTTCGCGACCGTGCCCGCGCACGACGGCTCGACCGACGGCGGCATCGTGCTGTCGGGGCACACCGACGTCGTGCCGGTCGACGGCCAGCAGTGGGACAGCAACCCGTTCGAGCCGGAGTTGCGCGACGGCCGCCTGTACGGCCGCGGCACGTGCGACATGAAGGGTTTCATCGGCGCGGCGCTCGCGCTGCTGCCGGAGATGCAGGCGACGAAGCTCGCGAAGCCGATCCATTTCGCGCTCTCCTACGACGAGGAAATCGGCTGCGCGGGCGCCCCGCTGCTGATCGCCGATCTTGTCGAGCGCGGCGTGAAGCCGTCCGGCTGCATCGTCGGCGAGCCGACCAGCATGCGGCCGATCATCGCGCACAAGGGCATCAACGCGTACCGCTGCTGCGTGCGCGGCCACGCGGCGCACTCGTCGCTGACGCCGAAGGGCCTGAACGCGATCGAATATGCGGCACGCCTCATCTGCCACATCCGCGACATCGCCGAGCGCTTTCGCGCCGAAGGCCCGTTCGACGCGCTGTACGACGTGCCGTTCACGACCGCGCAGACGAGCACGATCCAGGGCGGCAACGCGATCAACACGGTCCCGGCCGAATGCCGGTTCGACTTCGAGTTCCGCAACCTGCCGACGCTCGATCCCGAACAGATCTTCGCGCGCATCGAAGCGTATGCGCGGGAAACGCTGCTGCCGCAGATGCTTCGCGAGCATCCGAACGCGGCGATCGAGTTCTCGAAGATCGCCGCGGCGCCCGGGCTCGACGCGACCGAACAGGCCGCGATCACGCAGCTGGTGCGCGCGCTGACGGCCGACCAGGACAAGCGCAAGGTCGCCTACGGCACGGAAGCCGGCCTGTTCGAGCGCGCGGGCATCCCGAGCATCGTCTGCGGGCCCGGCAACATCGAACAGGCGCACAAGCCGAACGAGTATGTCGAGCTCGCGCAGCTCGCCGCCTGCGAGCAGTTCCTGCGCAAGTTCATCCGCAGCATGTCGGTCGACGCACACTGACTGCCCCCGCCACGCCGGCCTGCGTGTGCGGGCCGGCCCCCTCCCGCCACCCGCCACGTCATGTCGACTGACCAACAGCGCACTGCCCATACGACGATCGACGGCGAACCGATTCCGACGCTCGACGAAATCGCCGCGCAGCATTTCGCGTTGTCGCCGTGGGTCGCGCGCACGCCCGTGTTCGAGCGTGCCGACCTACCGTCCCTCGAGGGCACGCACGTCAACTTCAAGTTCGAGCTGCTGCAGGTGAGCGGCAGCTTCAAGGCGCGCGGTGCGTTCACGAACCTGCTGGCCCTCGACGAAGCGCGAAAGAACGCCGGCGTCACGTGCGTGTCGGCCGGCAATCACGCGGCGGCCGTCGCGTATGCGGCGATGCGGCTCGGCAGCAGCGCGAAGGTCGTGATGTTCCATACCGCGAGCCCGGCGCGCATCGCGCAGTGCAAGCAGTACCGCGCGGAAGTCGTGCTCGCCGGCAGCGCGTCGCAGGCATTCGACGTCGTGCGGCGGATCGAGGCCGAGGAAGGTCGCTTCTTCATCCATCCGTTCAATGGCTATCACACGATTCTCGGCACCGCGACGCTCGGCTACGAATGGGCGACGCAGACGCCCGATCTCGACGCGGTGATCGTGCCGATCGGCGGCGGCGGGCTCGCGGCCGGCATGGCGACCGCGCTGCGGCTCGCGAATCCGCGCGTGCACGTGTACGGCGTCGAGCCGGAAGGCGCCGACGCGATGAGCCGCAGCTTCGCGGCGAATCACACGATCCAGATGAGCGCGATGCAGACCATCGCCGACTCGCTGATGGCGCCGCACACCGAGGAGTACAGCTACCAGCTGTGCCGGCGCCACGTCGACCGCATCGTCACGGTGTCCGACGACGCGCTGCGCGCGGCGATGTTGTTCCTGTTCTCGCAACTGAAGCTGTCGGTCGAACCGGCGTGCGCGGCAGCGCTCGCGGCGCTGCTCGGCCCGCTGCGCGAAACGCTGCAGGGCAAGCGGGTCGGCGTGCTGCTGTCGGGCACGAACACCGATCCCGCGACGCTCGGCATGCATCTCGCGCACGCAAAACTGCAGCACTGAACCCGCGCACGATACTCAGGGTTATCCCCAGTTTATGTTGACAGCCCTGTTGATAACCCGCCGGACAAGCACGCAAGTGGTTGAGCGCGCAGCGTTTTACGCGCGCAAAGCGCGCCGGACGCGAAATAGGCAGATGGCGCCGTCGAACGCATGGCCCGCGGCGTGGCAACGTCGTACGCGGCAGATGATCGGCGCGGCAGCCGTCGCGCTGCTTGCCGGTTGCGCGGCCCCGCCCTCGCCCGTCGTCGACGCTTCCGTTGGCTGCCTGCGGCCGGACATGCACCGGATGCTGCAGGCCGACCTGCTGTTCGGGCGCGATATCGCGGGACGCGGCCCCGTCACCGAAACGGAACGCGCGGCCTTCCTCGCCGACGTCGTCACGCCGCGCTTTCCGGACGGTTTCACGGTCTGGGACACCCGCGGCCAATGGCGCGACCGCGCCACCGGCCGGATCATCGGCGAAGCGAGTTTCGTGGTCCGTATCGTCGCCGACGACACCGCTGATACGCACGCGCGGCTCGCGGCGATTCGGCACGCGTACCGCGAGCGCTTCCGGCAGGACTCGGTCGGCATCACGCTCGTACCGGCCTGCGCGTCGTTCTGATTCGTCCTTCCCGGCTGACGCGCGAACGCGATGACACATAAGAAAACGGGCGCCCGAAGGCGCCCGCCGCATGCGACACATCCGCATATCGCTTACTTGTTCTCGAACATGTCCATGATCTGCTGCTTCTCCTGCTGCGTGACGGGCGGCGGCGCGAGCCCCTCCGAGCCGGCCGAGCCGAGCGCGTCGTTCGCGCTGATCGCATTCGCGGCCGGGTTGATGTCCACGCTGCCGACGAAGCCGTTGCCCGGCGTGCGATCGGCGTAGTACAGCTCGCCGTCGATCGAGGTCAGGCCGTCCGGCATCGGCATCTGCTGCTCGGGCACGCCGTTCAGCGCGGTGCGCATGTAGTTCACCCAGATCGGCAACGCGAGCTGCGCGCCGAATTCGCGGCTACCGAGGCTCTTCGGCTGGTCGAAGCCCATCCACGCGACCGCGACGAGCGACTGCTGGTAGCCGGCGAACCAGCCGTCCTTCGCGTCGTTCGTCGTGCCCGTCTTGCCCTGCAGGTCGCTGCGGCCGAGCGCGTTGGTACCCGCGCCCGTACCGGCCGTCGCGACCGTGTGCAGCAGGCTGTTCATCACGTATGCGTTGCGGCCTTCGATCGTGCGCGGCGCGGTGCCGCCGGCGATCACCGGCTGCGATTTCTGCAGCGGCTGGCCGCGCGCGTCGTCGACTTCGGCGATCAGGTACGGATCGACCTTGTAGCCGCCGTTCGCGAAGACCGCATAGCCGGTCGCGAGCTGCAGCGGCGTCACGAGGCCGGCGCCGAGCGCCATCGGCAGGTACGGCGGCGTCTTCGCCGGATCGAAGCCGAAGCGCTGCGTCACGTACTCCTGCGCGTACTGCGTGCCGATCGACGCGAGGATCCGGATCGACACGAGGTTCTTCGAACGCTGCAGGCCGGTGCGCATCGACATCGGGCCGTCGGGCTGGTCGTCGTCCTTCGGTTCCCACGCGGTGCCGCCCGGCACGCTCGGCGGGAAGTACAGCGGCGCATCGTTGATGATCGTCGCCGGCCCGAGGCCCTTGTCGAGCGACGCCGAATAAATGAACGGCTTGAACGACGAACCCGGCTGACGCCACGCCTGCGTCACGTGGTTGAACTTGCTCTTGTTGAAGTCGAAGCCGCCGACGAGCGAACGGATCGCACCGTCCTGCGGCGCGATCGCGACGAGCGCGCCTTCGACCTGCGGCAGCTGCACGATCTGCCAGCCCGTCTTGCCGTCCTTCAGCACGCGCACGATCGAGCCCGGCTTGATGTGCAGCGTCGCGTTCGCGCGCGGGCTCAGCGCGGCCGACACGAAGCGCAGGCCGGCCGGGCCGATCGTCGTCGTGGCGCCGCCGACGAACTGCACCTCGACCGCGTTCGGCGACGCCGACAACACCACCGCCGACTGCAGGTCGCCGTTGTCCGGGTGATCGGCGAGCGCGTCGTCGATCGCCTCGTCGCGATCGTCGCCGGCCGCCGGCAGGTTGATCGAGCCTTCCGGACCGCGATAGCCGTGGCGGCGCTCGTAATCGAGAATGCCGCGGCGCACGGCCTGGTACGCGGCTTCCTGGTCGGCCGAGTTGATCGTCGTCGTGACGGTCAGCCCGCGCGTATAGGTTTCGTCCTTGTACTGCTGGTACATCATCTGCCGCACCATCTCGGCGACGTATTCGCCGTGCACCGCGTACTGGTTGCCCGGCGTGCGCACGCGGATCTCTTCCTTCACCGCCTGGTCGTACTGCGGCTGCGTGATGTAGCCGATCTCGAGCATGCGCTTCAGGATGTACTCCTGGCGCACCTTCGCGCGCTTCGGATTGACGACCGGGTTGTACGCGGACGGCGCCTTCGGCAGCCCCGCGAGCATCGCCGCCTCGGCGAGCGTGATGTCCTTCAGGTCCTTGCCGAAATACACGCGCGCGGCGGCCGCGAAACCGTACGAGCGCTGGCCCAGGTAGATCTGGTTCATGTACAGCTCGAGGATCTGGTCCTTCGTCAGCGCCTTCTCGATCTTGTACGCGAGCAGCATCTCGTAGATCTTGCGCGTATACGTCTTCTCGCTCGACAGGAAGAAGTTGCGCGCGACCTGCATCGTGATCGTGCTCGCGCCCTGGCGCGCGCCACCGTGCATCAGGTCGGCCACGCCGGCGCGCAGGATGCCGAGGAAGTCTACGCCGCCGTGTTCGTAGAAGCGGTAGTCCTCGATCGCGAGCACCGCCTTCTTCATCACGTCGGGAATGTCCTGGAAGCGCACGAGGCTGCGGCGCTCCTCGCCGAACTCGCCGATCAGCACGTGATCGGCGCTGAACACGCGCAGCGGCACCTTCGGCTGGTAGTTGGTCAGCGCATCGAGCGACGGCAGTTGCGGCGCCATCACGACGAGCGCGTAGCCGACGATCAGCGCACCGACGATCGCGAGCGTCGCGATCAGGCCGACGAACCACAGCGCGACGCGCGAGCCGAACGAGCGGCGCGCGCCGTCCCCGCCGCCGCGGCGCTGCGCGCGCCGGTCGTCGCCGCGCTCGTCGTCATCGGGGTAATAGGCCCCCGACGGCGAACGGCGCAACGTGTAGTGAGGTTCGTTCCGGTCGGAAGGAGAAGACGGTCGTTTGATGATTGGCATGTCGGAATGGCGGGCGGCGTGGCGCCCTCGGACGCATGCGGAAAATGCAAGCGGATGAATCAGAGTGGGTGCATCGTGGCAACTGTCACGTCGACAGACCCCGCCGCGCGGCGATCCGTTCCCGCGACGTGACAGCGCATTTTAATGAAATCGACCGATCGGCTTCGCGATTTTTTGTAAAAATTCCCGCACAAGCATGAATTGCGGAACGTATTGGCGCCATGCTCCGCCTATCATGGACTCGCGACCCGGTGCGTGCCGCGGCGTTTCTTTCAGATGCGAAAGGTGGAAACCTGCACACGCACGGCGCTTGAACTCCGGCGCTTAAGCCGTATTTAAGGGGCCGGCGGTGTAATATCCGCCGGCTCACGCGGGTCGGAACCGATTCGCGACGGGCATTGCCGCCGACGCGGCACCTTTCAACCACGGAGGATTTCATGTCGCTTTTCGACTCTGTTTCGCGCACGATCAAAGGCCTGCTGAACGATGCGGCCGACTCGGTACAGGATCCGTCGCGCGACGCACGGCAGATCGTGCGGGAGCTCGACGACAGCATCGGCCGTGCCGAGAATTCGCTGATCGAGATCGAGGCACAAGTCGCGACCCAGCGCAGCAAGCGCGATGCGGCCGACGACAAGGTGAAGAAGTACGAGGACGGCGCGAAGCGCGCGCTGCAGGCGGGCGACGAAGCGCTCGCACGCGAGGCGCTCGCCGCGCAGTCGAACGCCGAAGCCGAGCGCGATGCGCTCGCGGCCGAGCTGACGACGCTCGAGCCGTCGGTCGACAAGCTGAAGGGGCAGATCGCCGACATGCGTCAGCGCCGCAACGACCTGAACGCACGCTCGAACATCCTGCAGGCCAAGCAGGAAATCGCGCAGGCGAAGGATGTCGCGGCAAGCGCGTTGGGCGGCATCGGCGGCAAGAACCTGTCCGAGGACTTCCAGAAGCTCGAGGACAAGGTCGCGCTGCAGAATGCGCGTTCGGACGCCCGCCTGAATTCGGCCGACACGTCGAGCGGCAAGGCGCTCGACGACAAGCTCGCCGCGCTGAACAAGGGCCCGTCGGTCGAGGACCGCCTCGCCGCGCTGAAGAAGCAGCTCGACACGCCCGCGCAGTAACGGCAGGCAACCGCGCCGCGGCCCGCCGGGCGCGCGGCGCGCACCGATCGTCAGGAGACGGGCGCCCGCGCCCGGTTCGACCATGAAGAAATCTCTCGCCGCTCTCGGCTTCTCGCTGATGCTGCTGTCGTCCGCCGCCTTTGCGGTTCCGTCGCTGCAGCAAGTCGAGCAGTCGATCGCGCAACGTGACTGGCAGCGCGCCGACACGCAGCTGTCGCAAGTCATCGACGCCCATCCGAACAATGCGCATGCGCGCTATCTGTACGCACAGGTGCTGGACCGCGAAAGCCGCGCGTCCGACGCGCTCGCGCAACTGCAGCGGGCGAAGTCGCTCGATCCGCAACTGCGCTTCACCGACGCGTCGCATTTCGCGCAGACCGAATCGCGCATTCGCGCCGACGCCGCGCGCGTGAGCGGCGCGAGCGGCAACGCACCGTCGGCCACGCAGGCCGGTTCGTTGCAGTCGTCGCTCGCACCTGCCGCGCCGGTTGCGAAACACGGTCCGTCGACCGGCATGTGGATCGGCCTCGGGCTGCTCGTCGCGGTCATCGCGCTGGTGCTGCGCTGGACGTTGCGGCGCGCACGCTCGGCCGACGACAGCCGTGCCGGCGACGAACGCCGCGCGCAGTTGAAACGCGCGACCGACGTGCTGAACGACATCCGTCCGCTGAAACTCGACGCGAAACTGTCGACGGCGCCTGGGGCCGCCGCGCTCACCAGCGAACTCGAAGGCATCGAGACCGATGCACGCGCGCTCGTCGAAGCGCTGTCGAACGGCAAGAACCCGGTGCCGCCGTATCGCATCGACGAACTCGAACAGCGGCATGCGAGCGTGAAGGCGCGCGTCGAAGGCCGCCCCGATCCGAGCGCGCCGCCCGCTGCGCCCGCGAACGGCAGCGGCTCCGTGTATGCGCAGGAAGCCGATCGCGTGACCGGCATGCAAGGGCAGCCGTATCAGCAGCAACCGTACCCGCAACAGCCGTATCCGCCGCAACCGTATCCGCAACAGCAGCCACCCGTCGTGGTTCAGCAAGGCGGCGGTTTCGGCAGCGGAATGGGCGGGCTGCTGACCGGCGTGCTGCTCGGCGAAGCGATGTCCGGCGGCCGCGAACGCGTAGTCGAACGCGACGTGATCGTCGACGACCAGCGCCGGCGCCAGGAGAACAACGATCCGGGCTTCGACCTCGGCCGCGGCGACGATTCGAACTGGAGCGACGGCAATGGCGGCGGCGGCGTCGATCTCGGCAGCAACGACGACGGCTGGACCGACGACAACACCTGAGCATGGCTCGCGCGGGCGTCGACGCATCGCGCCGCGCCCGCCCCCGCGCTTTCTTTCATTTCCACTCGCGCCGGCCCGGTGATTTGTTAATCATTTCAAGATGGGCTACCGGCAATGGGGCACGTTCGCTATCATGCGGCCATCGGCGTGCCCCCGATCCGACCCATCAGACGCTTCGCAGCCCTGCGCGTCGCGGCACGCCTCCTCTCGCCCAACCAGGAGAAAGCCGCTCATGAGCATAATCAAGGAATTCAAGGAGTTCGCCGTCAAAGGCAACGTGATGGATCTCGCCGTCGGCGTGATCATCGGCGGCGCGTTCTCGAAGATCGTCGACTCGGTCGTGAAAGACCTCATCATGCCGGTCATCGGCGTGCTGACGGGCGGTCTGGATTTCTCGAACAAGTTCGTTCTGCTCGGCACCATCCCCCCGACGTTCAAGGGTAATCCCGATTCGTTCAAGGACCTGCAGGCCGCGGGCGTCGCCGCATTCGGCTACGGCTCGTTCATCACCGTGGCGATCAACTTCGTGATCCTCGCGTTCATCATCTTCCTGATGGTGAAATTCATCAACAAGCTGCGCAAGCCGGAAGAAGCGGCGCCGGCCGCGACGCCGGAAGACATCGTGCTGCTGCGCGAGATCCGCGATTCGCTCAAGCAACGCTGAGCACCGCGCCACGCTGCGACTGCCGGGCCCGCCATGTGCGGGCCTTTTTCATGGGCACGCATCGTGCACCGTCGTGCGAGCGCCTATCTCACTTTTTTGTGACGCGCGA
Organism: Burkholderia sp. Bp9090; assembly: GCF_003857985.1. Classification (NCBI taxonomy): domain Bacteria; kingdom Pseudomonadati; phylum Pseudomonadota; class Betaproteobacteria; order Burkholderiales; family Burkholderiaceae; genus Burkholderia; species Burkholderia sp. Bp9090. The sequence goes on along the minus strand of NZ_QTPV01000010.1, from coordinate 97,445 downwards.
ATGCACGCGCGGGAAAAGCAGGTCTATGATGGAGACTAAACGACAGTACGGGCGCCAAGACGCTGGCTGTGTCGATCATCGTGGCATGCGGGTCGACGGGAGACATTGATCGTCGTACCGCACGAGTGCGGAGTGCAGCATTTTCGTGTGCTATAAAGGATCGACATGCGGCGTACATAGCCGGGAGTGGGTCGCATGAAAGTGCCGCATTTCTTGCAATTGTTTTTCAGGCGAGTGTTTATGTCCTTCCCGAAAAAACGTCGACGTGCGCAACAGGATGGCCAGGAGTCCTTCCTCGCGGTATTGCGCCATTCGAAACCGTTCGCGCAGCTCGACACCAAGATTGCCCGCGCCCGTGCGCAGGACGAACCCGTCCTCTATGCGCACGTGCTACCCGGCCTCGACGTGCTTCTGTGCAGCGTGCGCGGCGCACAGCCGCCCTATCCGGCCATCGCCGAACTGCGCAAGCGCTGCCTCGAATCGATCGCCAACGCACTCGAACAGCCGCTCGACGGCCTCGAGAACGGCGGGTACTGGTACGAGGCGAACGGCTTCGGCTTCCTCGTGTTCGCGAGCCGCGCCCGCGCGCGTATCCTGCCCGAATTTGGTGCAGGCACGAAAGCGAGCCTGCGTGGCGGGCTCGGACGCCAGAACGCCGGCGACACGACACCGCGCTCCCTCGGCTGAACCGACACCGACACGATGGGCCGCCTCCGGGTGGCCCATCGGCCATTCAGGCTTCCCGCTTCAGCGTCGCGGCGCGCTCACTGCGCCGTCCCGCGCCCGTTGCCGGGCCGGACGATGTCGATGAACGCGGCGAAATCGGCGCCGGCAAGCCCCTGCGCGGCGCCCAGGCGCAGCACCTGCTGCACCGTGGCCGATACGGGCATCACCGCGCCCGTGTCGCGCGCGGCGTCGGCGATCGCATCGACATCCTTCTGGAACGTGCTGAGCGCGCCGATCGGCGCGTGACCGCCTGACGTCATGCGCGGCACGAAGGTCTGCAGCAGCACCGAATCGGCCCAGCCGCCCGCCAGCGCGTCGGCCAGACGCGCGGCGTCGATGCCGCTCGCCTGGGCCAGGCCGACGGCTTCCGCGATCGCGGTCACCGTCGCGGTGACGATCGCCTGGTTGCACAGCTTCGCGGTCTGGCCCGCGCCTGCGTCGCCCATGTGCGTGACGCGCGACGCGTAGGTGTCGATCAGCGGTCGCACCGCAGCAAGGTCGGCGGCGCCGCCGCCCGCCATCACCGCAAGCGTGCCGGCCTGCGCGCCGGGCACGCCGCCCGACACCGGCGCATCGATCCAGCCGACGCCGAGCGCGGCGGCACGCGCTGCGTAGTCGCGCGTCGCGGCAGGCGGAATGCTCGAGTGATCGACGATGCGCTTCAGGCGGCGTGCATGCGCATCGCCGGCAAACAGCCCGTGCTCGCCGAACGCGACGTCGCCGACCGCACGGCCGTCGAGCACGCACACGAACACCGTGTCGACGCGCTCGGCCAGTTCGCGCGGCGTGTCGACCACCTGCGCACCGTCCTTTTCAAGCGCCTCGGCCTTGCCGCGCGTGCGGTTCCATACGCTGACCCGGTGGCCTGCCGCCAGCAAATGCCGAATCATCGGCGCGCCCATCAATCCCGGTCCGCAAAATCCGACTTCCACGATCTTCCTCGTCTCCAATTGAGGTTGCACTTGCCGCCCATCATACCTATCACTCAAGAAGCCGGACACGCGCGGCGCCGCTTCGGGCCCGCCGCTTGCGCCGGCCGCACACACACCGACATCCCAGGGAGCGCATCATGAGCGACCACGTCTACAAGCTGATCGAACTGACCGGTTCGTCGCGGCAATCGTGCGACGACGCCATCCGCAACGCGATCTCGAAAGCCGGCAAGACGCTGCACAACCTGCACTGGTTCCAGGTGACCGAAACGCGCGGCCACATCGAAGGCGACCAGGTCATCCACTGGCAGGTCACGCTGAAAGTCGGCATGCGCATCGACGACTGACGCCCGCGTGTCACGCGCGGTGCCCTGACCACCGGATGCGTGCAATGCGCGTCCGCGCGGTACCGCGCACGCCCGCATTCCGCCCCTTCACCCGTTCCCCGTTCGGCCCTCTTCAGTCCGCTTGGCGAGGCCCGGCGACGGGTGTCTGCGGGTATCCATCTCTTGACGCTGACTTTCGTTCATATTAAAAACCATATACCCACCTCCCCCATCGATCAGCCCAGCCATATAAACCGGAGAAATCATGAGTCAGCAACGCGAGGCGATCGACACGTACCTCTTGCGCGTCTTGCACACCTTGTTGATGGAGCGCAGCGTCACGCGCGCGGCCGTCAAACTGAACCAGTCGCAACCGGCGATCAGCGCCGCGCTGCGGCGCCTGCGCGACATCACCGGCGACCCGCTGCTGGTGCGCGGCAAGTCCGGCATGGTCCCGACCGAATACGGGCTGCGCCTGCTCGAGCCGGTGCAGAACGCACTGCGTGAAATCGAGCGCATCAAGTTCCAGCAGCACAATTTCGACCCGGCCACGTCGATCCGCTGCTACCGGATCGGCTGCCCCGACTACCTGAACGTGCTGTTCGTGCCGACCGTCGTCGAACGCTTCCGCCAGGCGGCGCCGAACGCGACGCTCGAGTTCCACTCGCTCGGCCCCGCGTTCGATTACGAGCTCGCGCTGGAAGACGGCAAGCTCGACATCGTCGTCGGCAACTGGCCCGAGCCGCCCGAGCAGCTGCACCTGTCGAACCTGTTCGTCGACGAAATCGTCTGCCTGATGAGCAACACGCACCCGTTCGCGAAGCGCGGCGGGCTCACGCTCGACCAGTACCTGAACGCGCCGCATCTCGCGCCGACGCCGTACTCGGTCGGCCAGCGCGGCGCGATCGACGTGCATCTCGCACGCGAACGGCTCAAGCGTCACGTGGTCGTCACGCTGCCGTACTTCAACCTCGCACCGTACGTGCTGGTGAAGTCCGACCTGATCTTCACGACGACGCGCCTGTTCGCCGATCATTACGCGAAGTTCCTGCCGCTGTCGGTCGTGCCGGCACCGCTCGACTTCCCGCCGATGCAGTATTACCAGCTGTGGCACGAACGCTGCCACTACTCCGACGAAGTGCGCTGGCTGCGCAGCCTCGTCGCCGAAGCGACCCGCACGCTGATCGAGGCGTAAGCGCATGCGACGCGCGCGCCGGCCACGCCGTTGCGGGCCGGGGTGACGCGCGGCGCGGCGCTTGGCGGCTTCAGCCTCAGCCGTAGCCACGGCCGCGCGCCCGATCCGCGGCGTGCGGGCGCGGCCTTCACCTCACGTCGACGCGGTCAGCGCGACGCCTCCACGAGTGCCTGCGCCAGCGCGTTGTGGCGCTCGATGACGGGCGGCAGGTCGAGCGTCGCGAGCCGCCCTTCCCGCACCACCACCTTCCCGTTCACCACCGTGTACGCCGTCTGCGACGGCGCGCAGAACACGAGCGCCGCGACCGGATCGTGCAGCGCGCCCGCGAACAGCGGCTGGCGCAGGTCGAACGCGGCGAAGTCCGCGGCCATGCCGGGCTTCAGCGCGCCGATGTCGTCGCGGTTCAGCACCTTCGCGCCGCCCAGCGTCGCGATCTCGAGCGCTTCGCGCGCGGTCATCGCATCGGGCCCGAAACCGACCCGCTGCAGCAGCAGCGCCTGCCGCACTTCCGCGACCATCTGCGCGCCGTCGTTCGACGCGGAACCGTCGACGCCGAGGCCGACCGGCACGCCCGCCAGACGCATCTTCCGCACCGGCGCGATGCCCGACGCGAGCCGCATGTTCGAGCACGGACAGTGCGCGACGCCGGTGCCGGTGCGCGCGAACAGGCCGATCCCCGCATCGTCGAGCTGCACGCAGTGCGCGTGCCACACGTCGTGGCCGACCCAGCCGAGATCTTCCGCGTATTCGGCAGGCGTCATCCCGAACTTCTCGCGGCTGTACGCGATGTCGTTGACGTTCTCGGCCAGGTGCGTGTGGAGCGACACGCCGTAGTCGCGCGCCAGCACGGCCGCGTCGCGCATCAGGCCGCGGCTCACCGAGAACGGCGAGCACGGCGCGACGACCACCCGCAGCATCGCGTAGCGGCCGTCGTCGTGATAGGTCTCGATCAGGCGCTGCGCATCGCGCAGGATGTCGGGCTCGCGCTCGACGACCGAATCGGGCGGCAGCCCGCCGTCGCGCTGGCCGACGCTCATCGCGCCGCGGCTCGCGTGAAAGCGCATGCCGATCCGCTGCGCGGCGCCGATGCTGTCGTCGAGCCGGCTGCCGTTCGGATAGATGTACAGATGGTCGCTCGACGTCGTGCAGCCTGACTGCAGCAGCTCGGCCATCGCGGTCAGCGTCGACACCTCGATCATCTCGGGCGTCAGGTGCGCCCAGATCCGGTACAGGTTCGTGAGCCAGCCGAACAGCTCCGCGTTCTGCGCGGCCGGCACCGCGCGCGTGAGGCTCTGGTACATGTGATGGTGCGTGTTCACGAGCCCCGGGATCACGAGGTGGCCGCGCAGGTCGAGCACTTCGTCCGCAGTATCGGGCAACTCGGCGCTCGGGCCGACCGCGACGATCCGGTTGTCTTCGATATAGAGCCCCGCGTCGCGCAGTTCGCGGCGCGTGTCGTCCATGGTCACGAGCACGTCGGCGTGCTTGACCAGCAGGGTCGTCGGGCGGGATGAGGATGGGTGCGGCGCGCGTGCGTGCGCGCCGGGGTGCTGCTCGGGATTCATGCGTTCTCCGCGTCGGTCAGCCCTTTCGGGCGGTCGCAAAGCCGTTCGAACGCTGATTCGCGGCACGCCCCGGTGCCCGCGTCCGTTCGAACGCCCTGGCCCGGTTACCCGGCGTGCTCGCCGTCTTCGGGGTGCGCCCCGGCCGCCGGGCCGACGCGCACGGCGGGAGGATCGCCGATGCGCGCGCGCCGCACAATGCGCGACGCCGAATACTGCGCTTCACGGTTTCGATATGGTACGCGCGCGGGCCGTGCAGCGACCCGCCGCGCGCGGCGGGGCGGGTTTTTTCCCGTCGTCGACAGCGGTTCATGCGCGGCGCATTATCTTTGATATCGCGCCCGTATTTGCGCGGGGAACCTTTTTACAATGCCTGCACGGCGCTCGCTTCAATCTCGCCGACGGGTATGTAGCCACGTGACGTGGAGCCTCGATCCGCCGCACAGTCATGGATCGAGTCGCCGCCGAACCTCGCATTCACACAAGGACAATTGCGAATGGGAAAGCTCACTACCCACGTACTCGATACGGCGCACGGCCGTCCCGGCGCCGCCATCAAGGTGGACCTCTACGCGCTGGACGGCGAATCGCGCCGCGCGATCAAGACTGTGCTGACCAATAGCGACGGCCGCTGCGACGAACCCCTGCTCGAAGGTGCCGCGCTCGCCGCCGGCGAATACGAACTCGTGTTCCATGCCGGCGACTACTTCGCGTCGCTCGGCGTGAAGGTGCCCGAACCGCGCTTCGTCGACCGCGTCGTGCTGCGCTTCGGCATCGCCGACACCGCATCGCACTACCACGTGCCGCTGCTCGTGTCGCCGTGGTCGTACAGCACCTATCGCGGCAGCTGACACACGCATCGGCGCCCGCATCAAAGACAACGATCTGAGTCTGGAGGAGTTTCATGGAAGGCTTCATCACCGACTGGCTGAACCTCGCGCTGCGATGGCTGCACGTCATCGTCGCCATTGCGTGGATCGGCGAGTCCTTCTATTTCGTCGCGCTCGACAACAGCCTGAAACCGCCGACCGACGCGAACCAGCGCAAGCGCGGCGTGTTCGGCGAACTGTGGCACGTCCACGGCGGCGGTTTCTACAACATGCAGAAGTACACGGTCGCCCCGCCCGAAATGCCGGATGACCTGCACTGGTCGAAGTGGCCGTCGTACACGACCTGGCTGTCGGGCTTCTCGCTGTTCTTCGTGCTGTACCTGCTCGCGCCGAACACCTACCTGATCGACAAGAGCGTGCTCGACATGGGCCCGGTGGTCGCCGTCGCGTCCGCGCTCGGCTTCCTCGCGGCCGGCTGGATCGTCTACGACACGCTGTGCCGCATCCTCGGCACCAACGATCGCGTGCTGGGCATCTGCGTCGGCCTCTACGTCGTCGTCGCCGCGTACCTCGCGTGCCACATCTTCTCGGGCCGTGCGGCGTACCTGATCGTCGGCGCGATGCTCGCGACGATCATGTCGGCGAACGTGTTCTTCGTGATCATCCCCGGCCAGCGCAAGATGGTCGACAAGATGCTCAAGGGCGAGGAGCCGAACCCGATCTACGGCAAGCGCGGCAAGCAGCGCTCGGTGCACAACACGTACTTCACGCTGCCGGTCGTGTTCGCGATGCTGTCGAACCACTATGCGATGACGTACACGAACAAGTTCAACTGGATCGTGCTCGTGCTCATCATGCTGGCCGGCGCGCTGATCCGTCAGTTCTTCGTGATGCGTCACCGCGGCAAGCAGCTGTGGTACCTGCCGATCGGCGGCGTCGCGCTGCTGTCGGGCGCGCTGGTGTGGACGATGCCGAAGCCGGTCGCACCGGAAGCACAAGCGGCGAACGCACCGAAGATCGTGATCAACGACATCATGCCGATCCTGCAGCAGCGCTGCGTCGAGTGCCACTCGGCCAAGCCGACGCTGATGGGCAGCGCACCCGCCGGCGTGATGTTCGACACGCCGGACGAAGTGTCGAAGAACGCGCAGCGCATCTACGAACAGGCCGTGCGCCTGAAGGCGATGCCGATCGGCAACGTCACGCACATGACCGACGACGAGCGCGTGAAGCTCGCCGCCTGGTTCGAGGGTGGTGCGGCCAAGTAAGCCGCGGTGCGTCGGCTATCAACTGCCGGCGCGATCCTCTCCGTTCGCGGGCCCGGAAACGGGCCCGTTTTTTTGCGTGCGCGGAATGCGCGTCGTACGCTAGCCGCGCATCGCGTCGCGCTGCAGCGCGACGAGCGCATCGAGCGCGCGCGGGCCGTCGTCGAACGGCACGAAGATGTGATCGTGATACGCGGCGGCCATCACGTTGCAGCTGATGCCGGCCTCACCCAATGCCCGCGCGAACGCGGCCGTCAGGCCGACCGCGGCGAGATCCGAATGCACGGTCAGCGTGATCCATGCGGCGCGGAACAGCACGGGCCAGCCGCGACGCGCGGCCGTCGCCTCGTCGACCACGACCGTAACGCCTTCCGCTTCGCGAAAGGTCGCGATCGTTTCGGATAACGATATTTCCGTAGCGGCCGGCAGTTCGACGAATGCGAACGCACCGCGATGCAGTTCGGGCTGCAGCGTGCGCAGCAGTATCGTGAGGTCGTTTTCAGGTTGGCTCATCGGGGGAACGCGTCCGGAACCGGACGTCGGGCGGTGGCGATGCGGGCACGATAGCACGCGACCGGCCGCCTCGACGCCCCTGCAACGTCACGTCCGCGTCAGCGCGACGTCGTCCGCGAGCCGGGCCGCGCGACGCGACGATGCACGGCACGGCACGGCTCGGCTCGGCGACACGCCCCGATGCGACGCCGTTCGTCGCGCTGCCGCATCGTGCGTACGAGCACGCACGGCTCGTCGCGCCATGACGCGCGCGGCGCGCATAAAAAAACCCGCGCAGGTCGCGCGGGTTGCTTCGACAGGCGGGGCCGAACTGCCGCTCAGGCCGTCACTGCGTCCAGCGCGTCCTCGGTGAGCCACAGCGATTCCAGCAGGTCCTGCTCGTTCAGGTTCAGCCCGTCGCCGCCGCGATCGACGACGATGAAGTCGCTGACGCCGCCCAGCGCGATCAGCGGGTGATGCCACACGCCCTTCGCATAATTGACGCCCTGCCAGCCGCTCGTCACGAACGCGCGGATCTTCGCCGGATCGAGATCGCCGGCCGGCGCGACGACGACGAGATACGGCTGGTCGTTCAACGGCACGAACGCCTGGCTGCCGAGCGGATGGCGCTCGAGCATCTTCACCTCGAACGGCAGCGTGCGCGGCTGGCCGCGGAACAGGTTGACGAGCGTGCGGCCTTCTTCGTCGCTCACGTCGACCTTCGCAAGATCGTGAAAGCGGATCGTCGTGCCGAGATTGATCGGAATCTGCTTCGCGCCTTCGGTTTCGATCACGTCGCCGAACGCCGCGAAGGCTTCCTTGGTCAGCGGTTCGATTGCGAGCGTCTTCATTTGTCGAGCGTCCCCCACAGACGCAGGCGCGATACGCCGCCGTCCGGAATGATGTTCAGGCGCACGTGGGTCACCGGGCCCAGCGATGCGATCTCGGGTTCGAAATAGTGCTGCTTGTCCATCTGCAGCTTCTGTTCGCCGAGCAGCACCGGCCAGAACATCGACTGCGTGATCAGCGAGCTGTCGGTGCCGCCCGACACGTATGCGGCCTGGATCGAGCAGCGATCCGGATAGTTGCCCTTGAAGAACGCGGTGTCGACTTCGATCTTGCGGATCACGCCCGGCTGCGCGAGCGCGATGATCGCCCAGTCGTTGCCCGGCTCGCGGCGACGGCGGGTTTCCCAGCCGTCGCCCATGTTCACGCCGCGGCCCGGCAGCAGCAGGTTCGACGCGACGCCGAAGTGCTGGTTGTTCGCCGCCACCACGTAGCCGCCGTTCTCCATCGCCGCGAGGTCGAACTGCTCGGTCGCGCTGGCGCCGGCCCAGTCGAGCTGCGGCTGGCCGTACACGCGCAGGCGCGCGATGCCGCCGTCCGGATAGATGTTCACGCGCAGGTGCGTGAACGCGCGCGCGTCGCTCGCCGCGACGTAGTGGTGGCTGTTGCCTTGCAGCGTCGTCGACGGCACGATCTCGACCCATTCGGTCGCGTGCGTCGGCGCGCCGTCGGCCACGTACGCGGCCTCGATCGACGCGGCCGGCGGGAAGTTGCCGGTGAAGTGGCTCGTGTCGATGTCGAAGCCCTTGATCACGCCCGGACGCGCGAGCTTGACGATGCACCAGTCGTAGCCCGTCGTGCGCTTGCGGCGCGTCTCCCAGCCGTCCATCCACTTGCCGTGGTCGTCGTACTTGCCGGGAATGAAAACGGCCGGCTCGGGGTTCAGCATCCGCTCCTTCGGCGCGAAGAAGTCGTCGCTGGCCTCGAGCGCCTGCGCACCGAGACGCGGGTCGGCGAGGTTCACGTAGCGCCGCGTGAAGTCGGGTGCGTCGGGATCGAGAAGCGGAACAGCCATGATGTTTCCTTGTTTCAGTGATGCGATCAGGCCGCTGCGACGCAGCAGGCCGTCGTGAGGTGTCAGGCGTCGATCAGGTCGTCGAGGCGGAAACGCGCGATCCGGTAGATCTGGTCGAGGCTCGCGCGCAGTTCCTCGGTGCGCGAATGATTCACGCGCGACTCGAAGTTCGCGATGATGCCGTGCCGGTCATAGCCGCGCACCGCGAGGATGAACGGGAAACCGAACTTCTCGCGATACGTGCGGTTCAGCGTCAGCAGCTTGTCGAACTCTTCCTGCGTGCACTGGTCGAGACCCGCGCCGCTCTGCTCGCGCGTCGACTCGGCCGTCAGCTCGCCGCGCACGGCAGCCTTGCCGGCCAGCTCCGGGTGGGCATTGATCAGTGCGAGCTGGCGGACTTCGCCGCCCGTCTCCACCGCGTTCGACATCGTCTCGTGCAGCGCGTCGATGCTCGCGAACGGCCGCTTGCCCGCCGCGAGCTCGGCCACCCACGGCGAATGTTCGAAGATCCCCGACAGCGCCGCGACGAATGCGCTCGGCGCCATCGTGTTCAGTTGCTCCAACGTGTAACGCATCGCCTTCATGCTTTCCCTTCGTTTCGATGACTGGGCTGGTACGGATGATGTTCGCGCCAATGACGCGCGATATCGACACGCCGCGTCACCCATACGCGATCGTGCTTCTCGATGTGATCGAGGAAACGCTGCAGCCCGCGGAAACGCCCCGGCCGGCCGAGCAGCCGGCAGTGCATGCCGATCGACAGCATCTTCGGCGCGTCGTCGCCCTCCGCGTACAGCACGTCGAACGCGTCACGCAGGTACTCGAAGAAGTGGTCGCCGGTGTTGAAGCCCTGCGGCGTCGCGAAGCGCATGTCGTTCGTATCGAGCGTGTACGGAACGATCAGCTGCGGCGACGTGCTGCCGCCCGACACCTCGACATCCATCCAGAACGGCAGGTCGTCGCCGTAGTTGTCGGAGTCGTACAGGAAGCCACCGTATTCCGCGACGAGGCGGTGCGTGTTCGGGCTGTCGCGGCCGGTGTACCAGCCGAGCGGACGCTCGCCCGTCACGCGCTCGATCGCTTCCATCCCGAGGCGCATGTGCTCGGCCTCGAGCTCGGGCGTCATGCTCTGGTAGTGGATCCAGCGCCAACCGTGGCACGCGATCTCATGGCCGAGCTCGACGAAGGCACGCGCGAGTTCCGGATGACGCTCGATCGCCATGCCGACGCCGAACACCGTCAGCGGCAGCCCGCGCTTCTCGAATTCGCGCAGAATGCGCCACACGCCCGCACGCGAACCGTACTCGTAGATCGACTCCATGCTCATGTGGCGGTCCGGATAGGCGGCCGCGCCGACGATTTCGGACAGGAACTGCTCGGAGCCCGGATCGCCGTGCAGCACGCAATTCTCGCCGCCCTCCTCGTAGTTCAGGACGAATTGCACGGCGACGCGGGCGCGCCCGGGCCAGTTCGCCTGCACGGGATGGCGGCCGTAGCCGATCAGGTCGCGAGGATAGTTGGGATCGAGTGACATGGGTTCGAAGTGCCGCGAAAGCGTGCTGAAATAATGGGTCCGCATCGACCCGCGCGGGTGCCGGAGGCCGGCCGCACGGGCCGATGCGATGACGGCCCAGTGTAGCGAAAAGGTTCATACGCGCCCATACAGCGGCGCAGATAGTGCAGGTCAGACGGCGTGTATGTGCGGTTGCGGCAAAGTCGGGACCGGTTCCGGTGCGGCGCTTCCGCTGCGCGCCCCGGCGGCGGCCGGCGTGGCCGACGAGGCGCCCTCCGGCGGGCTGAAATGCGCGAATTCGCCGTCGTAGCGCTTCGGCAGCGGCCGCGCATAGTCGCCGCGCTTCGCGGTCGCGAGGCGCAGCGCGACGAGCGCCTCGGCCCACTTGACGGCTGCCGTGACACCTTCCACGACCGGCGCGCCGATCTGCTGCTCGATCTCGTGCGCGAATTCGGCCATCCCGGCACAGCCGAGGACGATCGCGTCGGCACCGTCCTCGTCGAGCGCGCGCCGGCATTCGTCGACGATGATCCGCCGCGCGGCCGAACCGGGCCGGTCGAGCTCGAGCACCGCGACGTCGGTCGCCCGCACGTTGCGGCAGAACCGCTTCATCCCGTAGCGCTCGGCGAGATGCCATGCCATCCCGCAAGTGCGCGCGAGCGTCGTGACGACCGAGAAGCCCGGCGCGAGCACGCTCGCCGCGTGCATCGCCGCCTCGGCGATCCCGATCACCGGCCCGCGCGCGAGTTCGCGCGCCGCATACAGGCCCGGATCGCCGAAACACGCGATCACGTACGCATCGCAGCCGTCACGCTCGCCCTGCGCGATCTCGGCGAGCAGCCCGGGCGTCGCGAGCGCTTCGTCGTAATAGCCTTCGATCGACGGCGGCCCCATCGGCGGGCTCACCGCGACGATCTCGGTGCCTGCCGCCGCGACTTCGCGCGCGCAGCGGCCCATCGCGTCGGTCATCCGCTGCGTCGTGTTCGGATTGATCAGCTTGATCTTCATCGCGCGCTCCTCAGGCCTTCGTGCTCGCGAGCAGCCGGTAGAACACGAAGCCGAGCCCCGCGCCGATGAACCACGAGAAGTTCGCGGCGGCCTGCCAGCCCGGCACCATCACGCAGACGACGGCGATCACCGCGGCCGGCAGCAGCGCGGCGAGCGCGCGGCGGTTCACGCCGCCGGTGTACCAGTAGGTGCCGCGCTCCGACATCGTGTACAGGTCGTCGCGCACGAGCCGGCCGCGCTTGACGAGGTAGAAGTCGGCGATCAGCACGCCGTACAGCGGGCCGATGAACGCGCCGAGCACGTCGAGCGTGTAGTGGATCACGGCCGGGTTGTTGAACAGGTTCCACGGCGTGATGAAGATCGACGCGACGGCCGCGAGCATCCCGCCCGCGCGCCAGCTGATCAGCCGCGGCGCGACGTTCGAGAAGTCGAACGCGGGCGACACGAAGTTCGCGACGATGTTGATGCCGATCGTCGCGATCGTGAAGGTCAGCGCGCCGAGGATCACCGCGGTCGGATGGTCGATGCGGCCGACCGTCTCGACGGGATCGGTGATCAGTTCGCCGAACACCGGCAGCGTCGCGGCGGTGGTGATCACCGTGACGAGCGAGAACGCGAGGAAGTTGACCGGCAGCCCCCAGAAGTTGCCGCGCTTCACGTCGCCGAACGAGCGGCAATAGCGCGAGAAGTCGCCGAAATTGAGCATCGGCCCGGAGAAGTACGACACGACGAGCGACACGGCCGTGATCATCACCGGAATCACTTCCGCGCCGTGATACTTGACGCCGCCGAGGTTGAGGCCGATGTTGCGCCAGCCCGCGCGCCACACCATGTAGCCGGCCAGAATGAACATCACGACGTAGACGGCCGGGCCCGCGAAGTCGATGAACTTCTTGATCGTCTCCATCCCGTTCCAGAACACGAGCGCCTGCAGCACCCACAGCAGCATGAAGCCGGCCCAGCCGACCGCCGACAGCCCGAGGAAGCCGTAGCGGTGGACGTCCGCGTACGGCAGCCATTGCGGAAAGAACTTCAGCACGACGATCACGAGTGCGCTGGACGCGAGATAGGTCTGGATGCCGTACCACGCGATCGCGATCAGCCCGCGGATCACGGCCGGCACGTTCGCGCCGAGCACGCCGAAGGTCGCGCGGCACGCGACCGGATACGGCACGCCGATCTGCTGGCTCGGCCGCGCGATCAGGTTGCACAGCCGGTTCACGATCGTGATGCCGACGATCAGCGCGATCAGCACCTGCCAGCTCGTCAGCCCGAGCGCGAACAGGCTGCCCGCGAACACGTAGCCGCCGACGCTGTGCACGTCCGACATCCAGAACGCGAAGATGTTATATGAGCCCCACGTCTGATTCTTTAGTGGTGCCAAATCTTCGTTGTACAAACGTTCGCTGTAACCGTCCGGCAACACGGGGCCGCCGCCCTCGCCGCCTTCTTCCGCCGGATACGCACTGTCGTGCGCCACACTGAACTGAGCCATGACTTCTCCTTGACGCGGCCTGGCAGCCGCTCCACCGTCATCGATATCGCTCCGGATCGTCGTCCGGAGTCGGACTGGCGGCCGGCGGCGCGAACCGCCGGCCTGCATTGCTCTCGTCGTGTGGCGCGCGGCCGGGTTCGCGTCGCCGCTCAGGCGCCGCCGAACACTTCGCGCAAATCGACCTGCCCTTGCGCGGGCCGGTCCAGCATCTTCAGTTCGACATGCTGCAGGTGGTGCGCCATCAGCGTCACCGCCCGCTTCGAATCGCCCGCTTCCAGCGCGGTCAGGATCTCGTCATGGTCGTCGCACGAGCACGGGCTGCGCCCGTGCGATTCGTACAGCGCCGACATCAGCGTCGAGCGTGCGACGAGCCCGTCGAGGCACTCGCAGAGCGTCGCGTTGCCCGTCAGCGCCGCGAGCGCCGTATGGAATTCGCCCGACAGGCGGATCCACGCCGCGAAGTCGTGCCGCTCGAACGCCTTGCGTTCCTTGTCGATCAGCGCGGCGACGCCCTTCAACCGCTTCGCGCCCGGCCCCGTCGCGAGCCGCTCGACGACGGCCAGCTCGATGATCCGGCGCATCTCGAACACCTCGTGCACATCCTGCAGCGTCGGGCTCGCGACGAACGCACCGCGGTTCGGCTCGAGATCGACCAGCTTGTCGGCGGCGAGCTGCGAAAGTGCCTGGCGGATCGTCCCACGCTTCACGCCGAACACGTCGCAGAGCTGCGCCTCCGTCAGCTTCGCGCCGGGCGCGAGCCGATGCTCGAGGATCGCGGTGCGGATCCGCTCGGCGATCGCTTCGGGACCGGCGGCGCCGGACGGATGGGTAGCGGAGTCGTTCATGTTCTGCATCGTGTGATGGTCCTCATCCTAGGACGGACATAAAGATTGTCAACAATTCTTTTCAGAGAATGCGCACAATCGGTGTGCATCGGCCTGTGCCAGAGCGGTGCGCTGTGCCCGATATCCAGGCACGACAAGCCGCTCGCGTTTGCCCATGGCGGCTCACGGTGTATACCCTCCCGGCCATTTTGTTGACAAAAATGGTGCGCGCCACGACACCAACCCGATCGGCGGCGATGAAAATTTCCGACCGTTAGTTGCACATTTACTTAAAGAAAAAGGCGGGAAACCCCGCCTTTCGATGGTCCCTGCCGGCCTCAGCCGAGATGCGGATAGTCCGACAGCGTGAGCCGGAAACCGTGCGCATTCGCGACGAGCTGCGCCTGCGCGCCGAACGGCAGCGTCAGCAGGTCGGGCACGTGACCGAACTGCAGCCCAGTGACGACCGGAATGCCGATCACCGCGCGCATCTGGTCGATCATCGCCTGCATGTCGTAGCCGTTGTCGTACTCGAACGGCCGCGCGCCCGTGAACTGGCCGAGCACGAGCGCCTGCTGGCGCGCGAGCAGCCCCGACAGGTGCAGCTGGTAGATCATCCGTTCGATCCGGAACGGCTGCTCGTTCACGTCCTCGATGAACAGGATGCCGCCCTCGATGTCGGGCATGTACGGCGTGCCGACGAGCGACGTGAGGATCGCGAGGTTGCCGCCCCACAGCGTGCCCGTCACGTTCACGGTCTGCACTTGCGGCGCCTCGGTGACGATCGTCGTGGTCGGCTGCGACAGCGTCCGCCAGAAGTGCTGCATCGTGAAATCGCTCGGCGTTTCCGCGCCGAAGTCGGCCGACAGCATCGGGCCGCCGAAGGTCTTGATGCGCGCCTTCGCGTACAGCGCGAGCTGGATCGCGGTGAAGTCGCTGTGGCCGACGAGCGCGATCGGCTGGTCGCGCAGCCGACGCTCGAGCCCGCGATAGTCGAGCCCGTGCAGGATGCGCGCGGCGCCGTAGCCGCCGCGCACCGCGAGCGCGATATCCGGCAGCGCGCGCTCCGGATCCGCGAGACGGTTCAGGTCGCCGGCCCGCTCGCCGTCGGTGCCGCCGAAGCGCTGAAAGCGACGCTGCGTCGCCTCGATGTTCTCGATGCGCTGCTGCGCGCCGCTCAAGCGCTCGAGCGCGCGGTTGATCGCATCGGGGTCGTGCGGATAACCGGACGGCGCCAGCAGGCGGATGGTGTAGGACGCGGCGGGCTGGAAGGACATGGCGAAAGATATCGGGATCGTCAAACCTGCTTAGAGGGTCCGAACCGTCTCCGGTTCACGGAACTGCGCGGCCCGCCCGCTCCGGGCGACGGGCACGGCGGGCGCGCTATGACGCGCCGGATGCGGCGTCGCGGGCGAGTCGTGCTTCCCGCAGCGCGCGACGGCGCTCCGCGAAGAACGATTTCAGCGCGGCGCCGCACTCGTCGGCGAGCACGCCGCCGGTCACGTCGGTATGGTGATTGAGCTGCGGATTCGCGAACGCGTCGATCACGCTGCCGCACGCGCCCGTCTTCGGGTCGGCGGCGCCGTAGACGACCCGCGCGATGCGCGCGTGCATGATCGCGCCCGCGCACATCAGGCACGGCTCGAGCGTCACGTACAGCTCGCAGCCGGGCATTCGGTAATTCTGCAGATGCTGCGCGGCCATGCGCAGCGCGGCCATTTCCGCGTGGGCCGACGGATCGTGCCCGCCGATCGGATGGTTGAAGCCGCGTGCGATCACTTCGTCGCCGCGCACGAGCACCGCGCCGACCGGCACTTCGCCGGCCGCGCGCGCCTCTTCGGCGGCAGCCTGCGCGAGCCGCATGAAATGCAGGTCGCGCGCCGACACCGGCGCGGCTTCGGGAACGGGAGCATCGGGAACGACAGCCGGTCCGGCTGCCGCGTCGGGCAGCGCGTCGGCGCTCACATCGGCCCCGCTTCGGCGGGCGCGTCGTCGAGCCCGCGCTCGCACAGACGTTCCGCGATGCGCCGGCAATAGTCGCGCGGCATCACCATCGGGCCGCCGCGCAGCGATTCGAGCGCCATGTCGAGGGCGAGGATCTTCGCCTGCAGCCGGCAGCGCGCGGCGCGGTCGCTGACCGCCTGCAGTTCGTCCTGCAGGTTGCGCAGCGCGCGCAGTTGCTCGACGGCCGGCGGCACGAAGCCCGCATTCTTCAGGATACGGTTGGCCACCCGCACCTCCTCGGGTACGAGCAGGTCGTCATCCAGCGCCTGCGGCGCGCCGGTACCCGGCAAATCGTCGAACTCGCCCCGCGCGGCGGCGGCGGCAATGCGTTGTTCGACCAGTGCGTCAAGCAATCTCATCAGTCAATCGGAACAAATGCGGCAGCCGAATTCTAGCAGGGTGACGTGCGTATGACAGGCCCTTCGAACGCATGCTCGATATTGTGTTTTTTAGGGGCCGAATCGGCGCGCATGCGTGCCGATCGCCGCGACTTGCCGCTGTGCTGCGCCGCAGCAGGCTCCGCGCGGATTCGGCGCCGTTTGCGCGGGCCGTGTCGCGCCCTGTTTTTTTATTTTCGCGCGGGTCGCCGCCGCCCCGCTTTTCCGGAATCGGAAAGTCGAAATCAGAAATAGTTGGTTGGGACGCGCGAGCGCGCTCACTACACTCGAGCCATCTTGTCATAACAAGTTGACCGATGACCCCACCCAACGTCGTGCCGCTGTCGGCGGCGCCGCTCTACGTGCAGATCAAGGACACGCTGCGCACGCGCATCCTCGACGGCACCTATGCACCACACAGCCGGATGCCGTCCGAGCACGAACTCTGCGCGATGTTCGACGTGAGTCGCATCACGGTGCGCCAGGCACTCGGCGACCTGCAGAAGGAAGGCCTGCTGTTCAAGCTGCACGGCAAGGGCACGTTCGTGTCGAAGCCGAAGGCGTTCCAGAACGTGACGTCGCTGCAGGGCTTCGCCGAGGCGATGTCGTCGATGGGTTACGAGATCGTCAACGAGCTGCGCAGCTTTCGCACCGTGAAGGCCGATCGGCACCTCGCGACGAAGCTGAACGTGCCCGAAGGCGCGCCGCTCGTCGAGATCCACCGCGTGCGGCTGCTGAACCGCGAGCCGGTGTCGCTCGAGCAGACGTGGGTGCCCGAGGCGCTCGGCCAGCGGCTCGCCGGCGCCGATCTCGCGACCCGCGACATCTTCCTGATCCTCGAGAACGACTGCGGCGTGTCGCTCGGCCACGCCGACGTGTCGATCGACGCGATCCTCGCCGACGATGAAATCGTCGACGCGCTGCGCGTCGAGGAAAGCAGCCCCGTGCTGCGGATCGAGCGCCTGACGCACGACGCGTCGGGCACGCCGATCGACTACGAACACCTGTACTTCCGCGGCGACGCCTTCCAGTACCGGCTGCGCATCGACCGGCAGAAGACCCGCCAACCTGCAAGGAATCCTCAATGAATACCCATGTACTCGAATACGACATCGTCGTGGTCGGCGGCGGCACGGCCGGCCCGATGGCGGCGATCAAGGCGAAGGAGCGCGACCCGTCGCTGCGCGTGCTGCTGCTGGAGAAGGCCAACGTGAAGCGCAGCGGCGCGATCTCGATGGGGATGGACGGGCTGAACAACGCGGTGATCCCGGGCCACGCGACACCCGAGCAGTACACGCGCGAGATCACGATCGCCAACGACGGGATCGTCGATCAGGAAGCCGTGTACGCGTATGCGACGCACAGCTTTGCGACGATCGAGCAGCTCGACCGCTGGGGCGTGAAGTTCGAGAAGGACGGCACCGGTGACTACGCGGTGAAGAAGGTCCACCACATGGGTTCGTACGTGCTGCCGATGCCGGAAGGCCACGACATCAAGAAGGTGCTGTACCGGCAGCTGAAGCGCGCGCGCATCGCGATCACGAACCGGACCGTCGCGACGCGCGTGCTGACCGACGCGCAGGGCCGCGCGAGCGGCGTGCTCGGCTTCGACTGCCGCACGGCCGAGTTCCACGTGATCCGCGCGAAGGCCGTGATCCTGTGCTGCGGCGCGGCCGGCCGGCTCGGCCTGCCGGCGTCCGGCTACCTGATGGGCACCTACGAGAACCCGACCAATGCGGGCGACGGCTACGCGATGGCGTACCACGCGGGCGCGGCGCTCGCGAACCTCGAGTGCTTCCAGATCAATCCGCTGATCAAGGACTACAACGGCCCGGCCTGCGCATACGTGACGGGCCCGCTCGGCGGCTTCACCGCGAACGGCAAGGGCGAGCGCTTCATCGAGTGCGACTACTGGAGCGGCCAGATGATGTGGGAGTTCTACCAGGAACTGCAAAGCGGCAACGGCCCGGTGTTCCTGAAGCTCGACCACCTCGCGGAGGAAACGATCCAGACCATCGAGCAGATCCTGCACACCAACGAGCGGCCGAGCCGCGGCCGCTTTCACGCGGGGCGCGGCACCGACTACCGGCGCCAGATGGTCGAGATGCACATCTCCGAGATCGGCTTCTGCAGCGGCCACAGCGCATCCGGCGTCTACGTAAACGCCCGCGCGGAAACGACCGTGCCGGGGCTCTACGCGGCCGGCGACATGGCGGCGGTCCCGCACAACTACATGCTCGGCGCATTCACCTACGGCTGGTTCGCCGGACAGAACGCGGCCGACTACGTGGCCGGCCGCGCTCACGCGCCGGTGGACGACGAACAGGTCGCCGCCGAACGCGCCCGCGTGCTTGCGCCGCTCACGCGCGAGCGCGGCCTCGCGCCGGCGCAGGTCGAATACAAGCTGCGCCGCATGGTGAACGATTACCTGCAGCCGCCGAAGGCGACGCGCAAGATGGAGATCGGGCTGCAACGTTTTGACGGCATTACTGAGGATATCGAAGAAATCAAGGCGGGCCACCCGCATGAACTGATGCGCGCGGCCGAAGTGCGCGCGATCCGCGACTGCGCCGAAATGGCCGCGCGCGCGTCGCTGTTCCGCACCGAGAGCCGCTGGGGGCTGTACCACCATCGCGTCGACTTTCCGCATCGCAACGATGCCGAGTGGTTCTGCCACACGTGGCTGCGCAAGGGTGCCGACGGCACGATGCGCAGCGAGAAACGACCGGTCGAACCCTACGTCGTGCCGCTCGCCGACGACGAACGCAGCGCCTACGCGCACCTGCGCATCCGCGAACCGGCCGCACACGCGGCCGCCCTCTGACTCCGAGGAGCCTTACCGTGCCCCATACCCCGCACGACATCTTCCTGCGCAGCAGCGCGCCCGTGACGATCGACGAGGACCGCTGCATCGCCGACAAGGGCTGCACCGTCTGCGTCGACGTGTGCCCGCTCGACCTGCTCGCGATCGACGTGACCAAGGGCAAGGCCTACATGCAGTTCGACGAATGCTGGTACTGCATGCCGTGCGAACGCGACTGCCCGACCGGTGCGGTCAAGGTCGACATCCCGTACCTGCTGCGCTGACCTGGCGCGCCGCTTCCCCACTACCGGACTCACGACACATGAAACCTGCTTCCGACCATGCCGCGCTCGTCGCGCGCGTTGCCGCACCCGATGCATCGGTGCGCCGGATCGCGCTGCTCGAACTCGCCGATCTCGAGGATCCCGATCTCGTGCCGATCTTCGTAGCCGCGCTGCGCGACGATCCGTCCGCCGACGTGCGCGGCGAAGCCGCGCGTGTGCTCGCCGCCTGGGAGCAGCCCGACGTCGTCGACGCGCTGTGCCGCGCACTGCTCGATCCGGACGACGACGTGCGCGCGACCGCCGCACACAGCCTGTCCGAACTGAAGGACGTCGCATCCGGCGCCGCGCTGTGCCGCTGGGTCGAGCACGCCGAACCGTTCGTGCGCGGCGCCGTGCTGCGCGCGCTGCGTGAACTGCGCGACCCCGACGCGTTCGCGCCGGCGCTGCGCGCACTCGACGCGCCGGCGTCGGCCGTGCGCGCCGAGGCCGTCGCCGTGCTCGGCTGGCTCAAGGACGCCCGCGCGCTGGCGCCGCTCGCGCGCATCGCCACGACCGACACGCATGCGGACGTACGGCGTATCGCGGTCGGCGCGGTCGGATTCGCCGCGTCCGCCGACACGGCCGTCGTCACCGCCTTGCTGGCGGCGCTGCGCGACGCCGAATGGCAGGTCCGCGAGGAAGCGGCCGCGACGCTCGGCAAGCTGCGTGTCGCGGCCGCGCGCGCACCGCTCGTCGCCGCGCTCGACGACGATTACTGGCAGGTGCGCTTGCGTGCGGTGCGCGCACTCGGGCAATTGCGCGACGCCGCCGCGGCGCAGGCCGTCGCCGCGCTGCTGTCGCACGCGATCAGCAACCTGCGCAAGGAGGCCGCGCTCGCGCTCGGCGAACTGCGCGATCCTGCGACGCTGCCCGCGCTGCACGACGCGCTCGACGATCGCGATCCCGAAGTACGCAAGGCCGTGCGGATCGCGATCGCGCAGATCGGGGAAGATGCACGATGACGCCGCCGACCGAGATCCTGCTCGATCATGCGGCCCGCGCATTGACGCTGTGCTGGCCGGACGCCGACACGCAGCACATCGGCTATGCGCGCCTGCGCAGCGCTTGCCCATGCGCCGCATGCCGGAAGATCCGACTCGATGGCGGGCAGGTCGACGCGCCACCCGACCTGACGCTGGACGGCGTGGAAGCGGCCGGTTACGGCATCCGCCTGCTGTTCGGCGACGGTCACGCGCGCGGCATCTATCCGTGGCCGTTTCTGGCGGAACTCGGCGCAGACGAGACGGATGCGGGCGCCGCAGCGCACGACGTGCCCGCATCCGGCCATCCCGCGAACTGACCGTCGGCGAAGCTCGATCTGGCCGTCGACGAGCACGATCGTCCGGTCGGCTTCATGCTGCTCGACGGCAGTCACATGGAAGCGCTGTTCGTCGATCCCGCGCACCACGGCGCGGGTGTCGGGCGGCGGCTGGTCGAAGCGGCCCTCGGACGCCATCCCGACCTGTCGACAGACGTCAACGAGCAGAACGAAGCGGCGGCGGGATTCTACGAACGGCTCGGATTCGAGCGCTGCGGACGATCGGCGCGCGATGGACAAGGGCGGCCTTATCCGCTGATTCACCTTCGTTATCGCGGCGGCAAGCCAGACTGAGCAGGATCGGGACAGCGCGTGACGTCGCCTTGCGCTGCATCGAAAACCGCGCTTTCCACCGACGCTACAACGGAGCACCCGCCCGCCTTCTGCTCTGCGATACGCGAGCCATCCGTGCAGCACGGGCATCGCACCGCTACGCGCGTCAGCGTGGCAGCATGCGCTCGGCGACCGCGAACGCACGCTGCATGAAGTGGTTGAACCGCTCCGCATCGCGCCGCAGTCCGGCCTGCTGGCCGCCGATCAGACACAGGTGCGCGATCTGCCCGACGATCTCGGCTTCGCCCGGCATGGGTACCCACCGACGGGACGTCTCGAGCGCGAATGCGAGACGCGTGGCATCGACGCGCTGCTGGAATTCCGCGACCAGCGCGTCCTGCAATGCCCAGGCGCGGATCGCCACTTCGCGCCCCGGTCGCTTCTCCGCCGCGATGCGCAGGTAACGCGTCAGCGTGTCGGCCGCGCCGCGGCCGTCCGCCGCGTAGGCGAGCATGCGTGCGGTGTAATCGTCCTCCCACGCGGTCAGCAACGTCCTGACGAAGTCCTCCCGATTCCGGAAGTGGTGATGGAACGAGCCGCGGGTCACGTTCAGCCGTCGTGCGAGACGCTCGGCCGAAATCCCCGCATACCCTTCCCCGTCGAGGGCGTCGAAGCCCGCGGCGATCCAGTCGTTTCGAGTCAGTGTGCGCATCGGTATCGCCATACAGGCTGTGTATGGCGCGGCATGGGCAGATAGGCTGCGAACTCTATCACGGCCGCCACCGCTTCCTGCAAGGCGCCACGACTCACGGAGTTCACGTTGAAAGACATCGCTCTCGTCGCATTCGACCAGTTCACCGACATCGACCTGTTCCTGATGTGGGACATCCTCGGCCGCAATACCACGGACTGGCGTGTCCGGATTCTCGGCGCGCAGCCGCTGTTGCGTTCCGCGCATGGTCTGGCCATCCCCGTGCACGGCCCGCTCGAGGAAGCCAATTGCGCCGACGCCGTGCTGTTCTCGAGCGGCAGGCTGGGCATCCCGGCCGCGCTCGCGAGCCCGGATTTCCTGCCGTCGTTCGATCTCGATCCGGCGCGCCAATACATCGGATCGATCTGCGCGGGCGCCTTCGTCCTGGAGCGGCTCGGGCTTTTGCCGGACCGTCGCGCAACGACGCACCCCGACGCGCGACACGGGCTGACGGATCGCGGGCTGCATGTGCCGGACCAGCCGCTCGTGTGCCACGGCAATGTTGCGACGGCGGGCGGCTGCGTGGCGGCGCTCTATCTGACGGGATGGCTCGTGGAATCGATGTTCGATGCGGACAAGCGGCGCGAGACGTTGCTGCCGGTCCTGCCCGCCGGACAACGGGAACTCTACGAGGACATCATCGAATTCAGCATTCGACAAGGACAGGGGCAGACTTCGGGCTCGATCAGGATGATCGATGCCGGCGGTCGTCGGCTGCCCTAGTGCGCGACATGCAGACGCGTCGCTTGTAGTGGCCGGGCTGTCCCGCACCTCGGTGCCCGGACCCGGCATGCAGGCAAGGAAAACACTGCGCGCCGGCGACCATCGAATCACGGCCGCCAACCGCACAAACGACAACGCCCGGCAGGTTCCCCTGCCGGGCGTTGCGCATCATCCGATGCCGCTATCGGTCATCGAGGCACGCCTCGACGCCGACGCTCACTCCCACTCGATCGTCGCCGGCGGCTTGCCCGAGATGTCGTACACCACGCGGTTGATCCCGCGCACCTCGTTGATGATCCGGTTCGACGCACGGCCGAGCAGCGCGTACGGCAGGTGCGCCCAGTGCGCGGTCATGAAGTCGGTGGTCTGCACCGCGCGCAGCGACGTCACGTAGTCGTACGTGCGGCCATCGCCCATCACGCCGACCGACTTCACCGGCAGGAACACCGCGAACGCCTGGCTCGTCAGGTCGTACCAGGTCTTGCCGACGTCGGCCTCGCCGCACAGGCCCGCTGCCGCGTCCTGCGCGGTGGCGGTCGTGCCGCGCAACTCCTCGATGAAGATCGCATCCGCGCGACGCAGCAGGTCCGCGTATTCGCGCTTCACTTCGCCGAGAATCCGCACGCCGAGGCCCGGGCCCGGGAACGGATGGCGGTACACCATCTCCGGCGACAGGCCGAGCGCGACGCCGAGTTCGCGCACTTCGTCCTTGAACAGGTCGCGCAGCGGCTCGAGCAGCTTCAGGCCGAGCGTTTCCGGCAGGCCGCCGACGTTGTGGTGGCTCTTGATCGTCGTCGCCTTCTTCGTCTTCGTGCCGCCCGATTCGACCACGTCCGGATAGATCGTGCCCTGCGCGAGCCACTTCGCCTTCGACAGCTTCTTCGCCTCGGCCTGGAACACCTCGACGAACTCGCGGCCGATGATCTTGCGCTTCGCTTCCGGATCGGTCACGCCGGCCAGGTGGCCGAGGAACTGCTCGGATGCGTCGACGTGCACGACCTTCGCATGCAGGCGGCCCTCGAACATGTCGAGCACCATCTTGCCTTCGTTCAGGCGCAGCAGGCCGTGGTCGACGAACACGCAGGTCAGCTGGTCGCCGATCGCGCGGTGGATCAGCGCGGCCGCGACGCTCGAATCGACGCCGCCCGACAGGCCGAGAATCACTTCCTCGTCACCGACCTGCTCGCGAATCTTCGCGACGGCTTCCTCGATGTGGTTCTTCATGATCCAGTCGGGCTTCGCGCCGGCGATCTGCAGCACGAAGCGTTCGATGATCTGGCGGCCCTTCACCGTGTGCGTGACTTCCGGGTGGAACTGCACCGCGTAGTAGCCGCGCGCCTCGTCGGCCATGCCGGCGATCGGGCAGCTCGGCGTCGACGCCATCAGCGCGAAGCCCGGCGGCAGCTCGGCAACCTTGTCGCCGTGGCTCATCCAGACCTTCAGCATCCCGTGGCCTTCGTCCGTCTTGAAATCCTCGATGCCGTCGAGCAGGCGCGTATGGCCGTGCGCGCGCATTTCCGCATAGCCGAATTCGCGATGGTCGCTCCACTCGACCTTGCCGCCGAGCTGCACGGCCATCGTCTGCATGCCGTAGCAAATGCCGAGCACCGGCACGCCGAGATCCCACACGGCCTGCGGCGCGCGCAGCTGGTGGTCTTCGTACGTGCTCGCGTGGCTGCCCGACAGGATCACCGCCTTCGGCGCGAACTCGCGGACGAAGTCGTCGGACACGTCGTTCGGGTGGATTTCGCAGTAGACGTGCGCTTCGCGCACGCGGCGCGCGATCAGTTGGGTGACTTGCGAACCGAAGTCGAGAATCAGGATTTTGTCGTGCATGGCTGCGGACGGGATGAAGAGAATAAGAAAAGCAGCGCACGAAGCGCTGCGTCAAAAGCATGGACAGCGGCGTCGGGCGGCAGGCGGCTCGCGCGACGCATCGCCGGTCAATCCTGCAACGGCGGGCGGGCGTCGAATGCGACGCTGCCTGACGCGCGGTCGGATGCGGCCGACGTGGTGGCCGCGGCCGGCGCCGAGGGCGCCGCCGGACGGCTGACGACCGGTTCGACCCGCTGCCGCGGCGCGGAGGCCACCGCTGGTTCGGCCGGGCGCTTCGCGTCCCGAGCGTCGGGCGCCTGCGCCCGTTCCACCCTTTCCGCCTTCTCGCGCCGCCGCACGGTCGATGCCAGCCGCACGCCGCCGAGGCCCAGCAAGATCAGCGCGACCCCGGCCATCGCCGACAACACGCGGCCAGCGGCCGCGAGTGCGGGACCGTTGCCGGTGCCGAACGACCACACGACCGCCAGCACGCCGATCAGCCAGTTCACATGGCCGACCGCACGTGCGACGGGCGCCGTGAGGTCACCGTTGAGCGCCGCATGAAACGCGAGCCACGCGAGGCCGAGCAGCGCGATGCCGAACGCCTGGCCGAGCATCGCCGGCTGGATGTTCGCCAGCTGCAGCGCGTTGAACAGCGCCTGCCAGGGCGTCAGCACGAACAGCACGCCGAACGCCAGCAGCAGCACGGCATCGACGATCAGCACGGCTCGCAGCAGCGGTTTCATCGGCGATCAGTCCACGTGGTAGTTCGGTGCTTCCTTCGTGATCTGCACGTCGTGCACGTGCGACTCGCGCATGCCCGCCGCGGTGATCTGGACGAATTCGGCCTTGTCGTGCAGCTCGTCGATCGTGCGGCAGCCGCAGTAGCCCATGCTCGCGCGCACGCCGCCGACCAGCTGGAACAGGATCGCGTTGACCGAACCCTTGTACGCGACACGGCCTTCGATGCCTTCCGGCACGAGCTTGTCGATGTTCGCCGAGTTGTCCTGGAAGTAGCGGTCTGCCGCGCCGTCCTTCATCGCGCCGACCGAGCCCATGCCGCGGTACGACTTGTACTGGCGGCCCTGATACAGGAACACGTCACCCGGCGCCTCTTCGGTGCCTGCGAACATGCTGCCCATCATCACCGCGTTCGCGCCGGCCGCGAGAGCTTTCGACACGTCGCCCGAGAAGCGCACGCCGCCGTCGGCGATGCACGGCACGCCGGTGCCCTTCAGCGCTTCCGCGACGTTCGCGATCGCGCTGATCTGCGGCACGCCGACACCGGCGACGATCCGCGTCGTGCAGATCGAGCCCGGGCCGATACCGACCTTGACCGCGTCCGCACCGTATTCGACCAGCGCCTTCGCGGCGGCAGCCGTCGCGATGTTGCCGCCGATCACCTCGACGTGCGGGAAGTTCTGCTTGACCCAGCGCACGCGCTCGAGCACGCCCTTGCTGTGACCGTGCGCGGTATCGACGACGATCACGTCGACGCCGGCCTGCACCAGCAGCTCGACGCGCTCTTCGTTGTCCGGGCCGACGCCGACCGCCGCGCCTGCGCGCAGCTTGCCGTGCTCGTCCTTGCACGCGTCCGGGTGCTCGGTCTGCTTCGTGATGTCCTTGACGGTCATCAGGCCGCGCAGTTCGAACGCGTCGTTGACGACCAGCACGCGCTCGAGGCGGTGGCTGTGCATTAGCGCCTTCGCTTCGGCGAGCGGCGTGCCTTCCTTGACCGTGACGAGGCGCTCGCGCGGCGTCATGATCGACTTGATCGGCTCGTCGAGGCGCGTTTCGAAACGCAGGTCCCGGTTCGTGACGATACCGACGAGCTGCGGGCCTTCGACGACCGGGAAGCCCGAGATGCCATGCTGACGCGACAGCGCGATCACGTCGCGCACCTTCATCTGCGGCGGAACCGTGATCGGGTCGCGCACGACGCCCGATTCGAAACGCTTGACCTTCGCGACTTCGCGAGCCTGCTCGGCCGGCGTGAGGTTCTTGTGGACGATGCCCACACCACCCTGCTGCGCCATCGCGATCGCGAGGCGACCTTCGGTGACCGTGTCCATCGCGGCGGACACGAGCGGCATGTTCAGGGAGATGTTGCGGGTCAGCTTGGTCTTCAGGCTGGTGTCGCGCGGGAGAACGTCGGAAAAGGCGGGAACGAGGAGCACATCATCGAAAGTGAGTGCTTTTTGGATCAGACGCATGGCAAATCCTATGGGCGCAAAAGCGAATTATACGCGAAGCGCTGCGAATTTTCACAACACGAACAACGGGTTAGCCGCCTTCAGGCGCCCGGGGGCCGAATCGTTCGGATCGCCGTTCGGTTCGTTTTCGATCGCCTTTCGTTTCACCCCCGCATCGGCCCATTCGCGCAGCCGGCCGGAATCGGGCCGATCGCCCGCCGTTGCCGCACGACGCCGGACCTGCCGACGGCGCCTGCGCCGGCCCCGTTCGACGCGCGCCGCCCCCCGGGGCGCCGCTAGGCCAGTCCGGCCGCCGCCCACGCGATCATCGCCGCGCCGGCGCCGATCGCCACGCCGCCGACGAGCCGCGCGACGCGAACGCCAGCCGGCGCCAGCCGCTCGGCGGCGACCGCCACGGTCACGACGGCCATCACGCGCAGGTCCATCATGCCGGCCGCCAGTGCGACGGCCGTCAGGTTCCCGCAGCAGGCACCGCACCGTAGCGCGGTACGCACGCCGTACCGCCACGCGACCGCAGCCCGGGCTGCCGCCCGCGGCGCGCATGCGTCGTCCGGCGCATGCCGGCAGCAAGCGAGCCGGCGCGCCTTCCAGCCGGAAAACTGCAGCACGCCCGCGCCGAGCACGATCGCGCCAGCCGCGAACGGCACCGTGGCGGCGAGCGCGGGCAGCCGCGCGGCGGCCGCCGCCCATGCAGTGCCGACCGGAAACACGAGCGCGCCGAGCGCCATCCACACGGAGAAATACGCGGTGCCCGCGACCGCGACGAACCATGCCGCACGCGCGTCGTCCGCCGCGCCGAGACGTTGCCGACATCGCCAGAGCACCGGCGCCAGCACCGGCAGCATCATCGTCACCGTCATCGCGCCCCACATCCCGGCGAATGCGGCGAACGCGCGCCCAGCCTGCCATCCGCACGGCCTGAGCCACCCGGCCGACAGCGTCCAGCCGCCGGCCATCGGCATGCCGCCCATCGCGTCCATCGATGCGTGCTGCGCGAGCGTCGCCCAGATCGCGGCGGCCCATACCGCGACGAGCGCGGCGCCGAACACCCGCCGGCCGCCGCCCGCGTCAGCAGCAACAGCCCGTTTCGTCGCCGTGCTCATCGCCCGCTCCCGCGGCTCGCCGGGCCGTGCTCAACCGCGTGCGTACTCGTCATGACGGCGCCACCACACGCCCGTCTCGTTGCGCCCGAGCGGCGCGCGATCGAGCCACTGGTACATCCCCCACAGCCCGTCGAGCCCGCGCGCGTACGTCGAATACGTGTGATAGACGATGCCGTCCTCGCGTACGAACGCGCTCATCCCCGGCCGGTCGCGCGCGTACGTCGCGGCGTCGGTGCCGCACGTCGCCGCGAACTGGGCGAGCGCGGCGGGCGGCGGGTCCATGTCCATCGCGTGGGCGGCGCGCGCATAGTTGTATTCGACGTCGCCGGCGCGCTGCTGCGCTTCGGTGAACGACACGTTGAAGTCGAAGTTGAACTCGCCGCCGTCCGACGACGCCCACGGAAAGTGCCAGCCCATCCGCTGCCGGTATGCCAGCAGCTTCGCAAGCGGCGCGCGCGACACCGCCGCGAGCGTCACGTCGTGGTTCGCGAGGTGGACCGCGAAACCGTCGAAGCCGTCGGCGAGCGCCGAGCACGACGGGCAGCCGGCCTTGTAGTCGGGGCCGAACATGAAGTGATAGACGAGCAGTTGCGAGCGGCCGCCGAACAGATCGTCGAGCGTCGCCGGGCCGCGTTCGGTGTCGAACCGGTAGGCCTTGTCGACGCGCACCCACGGCAGCGCCTGGCGCCGCCGCGCGAGTTCGTCGCCCTGCCGGGTCAGCGCCTTTTCCGCATCGAGCAGCGCGCGGCGCGCAGCCAGCCATTCGTCGCGCGTTCCGGTGAGATGGTTCGTCATTACGGGTTCCTCCTTTCGATGGATATCCGGGCACGGCACATCTGCCGTGTGCGTGGTGCTAGATTAGGACCGGGCGTCGAACCGGAGGGAGTGACAACTGTGTCGGGATTCGGATGGATTCGCTGATCACGGCCGCCGCGCGGGCGCTCGCGGCGGGCGACCCGCTCGGCGCGCTGAACCGCGTCGCGTTGCGCGACGACGCGCCGGCGCTCGCGTTGCGCGGCATCGCGATGGCCCAGCTCGGCGATTTCGAGCGCGCACGCGCGCTCGTGCGCAGCGCGGCTCGCGCGTTCGGCGCGAAGGAAGCCGTCGCGCGGGCGCGCTGCGTCGTCGCGGAGGCCGAGATCGCGCTGGCGTCACGCGACCTCGGCTGGCCGTCGCGCGCCCTCGACGCCGCCTGCGCGACGCTCGACGCACACGGCGACCGCACGAACGCCGCGCATGCGCGCTATCTCGGCGTGCGCCGGCTGCTGCTGATCGGGCACGTCGGGGATGCCGAACAGCGGCTCGCGAGCCTCGATCCCGCACCGCTGCCCGCCGCATCGCGCGCAGCTCATGAACTGATCGCGGCCGGCATCGCGATGCGCCGCATCCGCCCGCACGCGGCGCGCCTGGCGCTCGCCCGTGCGCGCGCGGCCGCACGGGACGCCGGCATCGCCGCGCTGACGGCCGAAGTCGACACGGCCGCCCGCATGCTCGATACGCCGGCCGCGCGACTCATCGCGCGCGGTGCGTCGCGGCTCGTGCTGCTCGACGAGGTCGAGGCGCTGCTGGCATCGAACGCGCTGGTCGTCGATGCATGCCGCCACGCGGTGCGCGACGCGCGCACGACCGTGTCGCTCGCACGCCGCCCGGTGCTGTTCGTGCTCGCCCGCGCACTGGGCGAGGCGTGGCCCGGCGACGTGTCGAGAAACACGCTCGTCGCCGCGGCGTTTCGCGCGAGACATGCGGACGAATCGCATCGCGCCCGCCTGCGCGTCGAGATCGGCCGCTTGCGCGCGGTGCTGCGGCCGCTCGCGAACATCACTGCGACGCCGAGCGGCTTCGCGCTCGAACCGCTCGGCCCGCACGAGGCCGTCGTGCTCGCGCGTCCGGTCGACGACCGCCACGCGGCCGTGCTCGCGCTGCTCGCGGACGGCGAGGCGTGGTCGAGCTCCGCGCTGGCGCTCGCACTCGGCGTGAACCCGCGCACCGTGCAGCGCGCGCTCGATGCGCTCGCCGAAGCGGACAAGGTGCAGGCGGTCGGCCGCGGTCGCGCGCGCCGCTGGATGACGCCGCCGCTGCCCGGATTCGCGACGACCTTGTTACTCCCCGCGCCGCTGCCGGGCGACTAGGATGGGGATACCAACGACGAGGTGACAAACATGAAACGCTCCACCGCAGACATCCTCCGCGAATACGGCCCGTTTCCGGGCGTCGACGGCGTACACGGCGTCACGTTCGACGGGCGGCACGTGTGGTTCGCGTCCGGCGACAAGCTGAACGCGCTCGACCCGGAACGCGGCACGACCGTGCGCGCACTCGACGTCGCCGCGCACGCAGGCACCGCGTTCGACGGGCGCCACCTGTTCCAGATCGTCGAGGACCGTATCGAGAAGATCGATCCCGACTCCGGCCGCGTGCTCGCGACGATCCCCGCGCCCGGCGGCGGCGCCGATTCGGGGCTGGCCTGGGCGGAAGGCACGCTGTGGGTCGGCCAGTACCGCGAACGCAAGATTCATCAGGTGGATCCGCAATCGGGCGCCGTGCTGCGCACGATCGAATCGAACCGCTTCGTCACCGGCGTGACGTGGGTCGACGGCGAGCTGTGGCACGGCACCTGGGAAGCGGACGAGAGCGCGTTGCGGCGGATCGACCCGCGCACCGGGCAAGTGCTCGAACAGGTCGACATGCCGCCCGGCGTCGGCGTGTCGGGGCTGGAGTCCGACGGCCGCGACCTCTTCTACTGCGGCGGCGGCAACAGCGGCAAGCTGCGCACCGTGCGCCGCCCCGCGCGTGCAGCCGCGGCGGGCGACAGTGCTGCGGCGGCCGAGCCGGTCGAGCGCTGATCGGTTGATCGTCGAAGGGCAACGCGACCCACCGCAGCCCCCGGTCAAACAGGACCGGGTCGCGGCGGCGCTTGCAGCCGATCCTTCCCACGTCCCGCTCCCGAGTGCAGGAATGAACAAGACGCGGTCGCGCCGCCGTCGTTAAGATGCGCGCTCGTCAGTCTTTCGTTCGGAGTAGTCGATGCAGCGCGGTGTGGTGTATGGCGTCCTCGCGGGCGCGTTGTGGGGCATGGTCTTTCTCGTGCCGCGGCTGATGACCGACTTCTCGCCGCTGCTGCTGAGCGCGGGCCGCTATGCGATGTACGGCCTCGTGTCGCTGGCGGCGGCCCTGCCGGCCGCCCGCTCGCTGCTCGCCCGGCTGACCCGCGAGGACCTCGTCGCGCTCGCGAAGCTCGCGCTGATCGGCAACGTTGCGTACTACATGCTGCTGTCCGGTGCCGTGCACCTGATCGGCATCGCACCCAGTTCGCTGATCGTCGGCGTGCTGCCCGTGACCGTCACGCTCGCGGGCGTCGGCGACCACGGCGCGATGCCGCTGCGGCGCCTCGCCGCCCCGCTCGCGCTGGTGATCGCGGGCATCGTCTGCATCAACGTCGACCTCTTCACGTCGGAAGCCGCGCAGGCGACGACGCTCGGCCAGAAGCTCGCGGGCATCGCGTGCGCAAGCGGCGCACTCGCGAGCTGGACCTGGTACGCGGTCGCGAACACGCGCTACCTGCAGCGCCACCCTCATTTCGGCGGCAACGAGTGGTCGGTGCTGTGGGGTGTCGTGACGGGGCTGATCGGCGGCCTCTGCTGGCTCGCGATCCTCGCGCTGCCGGCCGGCACGGTGCAGGCCGCCGTTCCGGCATCGCGCTGGCACCTGTTCTGGCTGCTGAACCTCGTGCTTGCGATCGGCGCGTCGTGGCTCGGCAACGGACTGTGGAACGCGGCGTCGAAGCGGCTGCCGCTCACGCTGTCCGGCCAGCTGATCGTGTTCGAAACCGTGTTCGCGATGCTCTATGCGTTCGTCTACGATCAGCGGATGCCGCGCGTACTCGAGATCGTGGCGCTCGCCCTGCTGCTGGCGGGCGTCTACGGGTCGGTGCGCCGGCACAACGACACGCATGCGGGCGGCAACACGCCCGGCAGCGCGGCCGTGAACGCGAACGTCACGGCGCACTGAGCGCCGCCGCGCCTGGTCTGACGAATCGGAACGGAGAAGATGCAGCAACGCCGACGCGACGCGTCAGCGCGCGTCCTTGTGCATCCACTTGCGGCCCTCGACGGAGCCCTCGCGGCGGGTCTTGTCGACGCGCCGCTGACGCGCGAGCTTCGGATCGACGATCAACGGGCGGTAGATCTCGACGCGGTCGTGGTCGGCGAGCGGCGCGTCGAGCGGCGCGAGCTTGCCGAATATGCCGGTTTTCGTGTGCGCGAGGTCGATTTCCGGGTGCAGCGCGAGCACGCCGCTCGCGTCGATCGCCGCGCGCACGGTCGCGCCTTCGGGCAGCGACACCGGAATCAGCGTCTGGCGATCCGGCAGCGCGTAGCAGACTTCGATCGACAGCATCGCGTCACCCCTTCCCGTAGCGCTGGTCGGCGCGCTTGACGAACGAATCGACGAACGTGTTCGCGATATGGCTGAACACCGGCCCGATGATCTTCTCGAGCAGGATGCTCGAGAACTCGTAGTGCAGCGCGAATTCGATCTTGCATGCATCGGCGCGCAGCGGGATGAAGCGCCACGAGCCCGTGAACTTCCGGAACGGGCCGTCCGCGAACTCCATGTCGATCCGCGTCGGGCGCTGCTGCGTGTTGCGCGTCGCGAAATGCTGCTTGATGCCCTTGAAGTTGATGTCGATGCGCGCTTCCATACCGCTGTCGTCCTGACGGCGAATCTCGACGCCACCGCACCAGGGCAGGAAATTGGGGTAATCGGCCACGTCGGTGACGAGGTCGAACATCTGTTCCGCCGAATGACGGATCAATACGGTTTTCTGGACATCTGCCATAAATCGCGCGGCATCGCTCAAGGTGAGAACGCAAGCCGGGCGATTCCCGCCCTGCTTTGCTAAAATCGTGATTTTAAACGAGTTGGCCCGATCCTTTCATGAGCATCATCGACAACAGGAAAGCGCACTTCGATTATCACATCGAGGAACGCTACGAGGCGGGGCTCGTGCTCGAGGGCTGGGAAGTCAAGGCGCTGCGCGCCGGGCGCGGCCAGATCAAGGAAGGCTACGTCGTGGTGAAGAACGCCGAGATCTTCCTGATCGGTACCCACATCAGCCCGCTGCCCGAAGCCTCGACGCACATCAAGCCCGATCCGGTCCGCACGCGCAAGCTGCTGCTGCACCGTGACGAAATCAAGAAACTGATCGGCAAGGTCGAGCAGCGTGGCTACACGCTCGTGCCGCTGAACTTCCACTACAAGGGCGGTCGCGTGAAATGCGACATCGCGCTCGCGAAGGGCAAGAAGCTGCACGACAAGCGCGAAACCGAGAAGAAGCGCGACTGGGAACGCGAAAAGGCGCGCATCATGCGCGCCGGCACCTGACGCTCGGGAAAGCCAGCCTCGCAAACAACACGGCCCGCTCGAAGCGGGCCGTGTTGCTGTGTGCGATGCGAAGCGCATGGCCGGACCGCCGCTCGCGTTCCGGGACGAACCGCTGCGCAGCCTGCGCTGCTGACATGCGGGCGCGATCGCGCCCGCGGTCGCGCGACGATTCGCCGCATGCCGGGCACATGACCGGCACATGACCGGCACATACCGGGCGCATGCCCGGCACACGACGGGCACATGCCGGGCACACGACGGGCGCACGAGCGGCGCACACCCGGCGACGCTCGCGGCGATCGCCGGCACGCGTAACCCGCGCGTGCCGCTCAGCCCCGCCCGCTCGCCGCCGGTGCCGCGTTCTTGACGATCGTCAGCGCCGACGCGATCGCGGTGCCGAGATCCGACAAGTTCGCCGGCACGATCAGCGTATTGCCCTGTTTCGCGAGGTTCGAGAACGCGCCGACGTACTGCTCGGCGACCTTCAGGTTCACGGCATCCATCCCGCCCTGCGACTGGATCGCGTTCGCGATCTTCTGGATCGCCTGCGCGTTCGCCTCGGCCACCGCGAGAATCGCGGCCGCCTCGCCCTGCGCCTGGTTGATCGCGGCCTGCCGCTCGCCTTCCGACTTCTGGATCGCCGCTTCGCGCGCGCCCGACGCGAGGTTGATCTGCTCCTGCTTGCGGCCTTCGGAAGCAGCGATCAGCGCGCGCTTTTCCCGCTCCGCGGTGATCTGCGCCTGCATCGCATGGAGGATCTCCTTCGGCGGCGTCAGGTCCTTGATCTCGTAGCGCAGCACCTTCACCCCCCAGTTCGCGGCGGCCTGGTCGAGCGCCGACACGATGTTGTGGTTGATGAAGTCGCGCTCCTCGAAGGTCTTGTCGAGTTCGAGCTTGCCGACCACCGAGCGCAGCGTCGTCTGCGCGAGCTGCGTGATCGCGAGCACGAAGTTGCTCGACCCGTACGACGCCTTCATCGGATCGGTCACCTGGAAGTACAGCACGCCGTCGACCTGCAGCTGCGTGTTGTCGCGCGTGATGCAGACCTGGCTCGGCACGTCGAGCGGAATTTCCTTCAGCACGTGCCGGTAGGCGATGCGGTCGACGAACGGCAGCACGATATTGAGACCGGGCGACAGCGTCGCGTGATAGCGCCCGAAGCGTTCGAGCACCCACGCATGCTGCTGCGGCACGATCTTCACCGTCTTCGACACGATCACGATGGCGATGACGAGCAGGACGACCCAGATGATCAGCGAATCCATGAAATATTCCCTCCTTGTTGTATCAGTGGACGATCAGCCCGCGGGTTTCGCGATGACGACGAGACTGTTGCCGCGCACGGCACGCACCTGATACACGCGTGCATCGTCGCGCTCGCCGGCCGCGAGTTCGACGTCCCAGTCGGCGCCGCGATACTGCACACGCGCGCGGCGGTCGTGCCACGCGTCGACCGTGACGGTCGCGCCGATATCGAGATTGACGTCCGGATTCGTCGACGTGTCGCGCTTCTGCTTGCGCCCGAGCCCCGAGCGGCGCAGCACGATCATCGCGACGATCGCGACCACGGCGGCCGCACCGAACTGCACGTGCGGCGCGAAACCGGCGAGCTGCAGCAGCGCGCCCGCGAGAAAGCCGAGCGCGATCATCAGCAGATAGAACGTGCCGGTCAGCAATTCGGCGACGACCAGCACGCCGACTCCGACCCACCAGAACAGATGTCCCGACATCATTGTGGTCTCCCGAAAAACGTCCCCGCTGCTCACTATATTCGCTGC
The DNA here is from genome assembly GCF_003857985.1 of Burkholderia sp. Bp9090. Taxonomy (NCBI): domain Bacteria; kingdom Pseudomonadati; phylum Pseudomonadota; class Betaproteobacteria; order Burkholderiales; family Burkholderiaceae; genus Burkholderia; species Burkholderia sp. Bp9090. The sequence continues at coordinate 62,553 of NZ_QTPV01000010.1, read as the reverse complement.
GCGCCCGCCCGTGGGTCGCGGTCGACACGCATGACGCAACGCGGCGCGTACCGACGAAAAAAAACACCCCGGCGCTTACCGGGGTGTTTATAACACGAACCTTGCATTTTGCCTTCAACGCAAGCGCGGCGTACCGCGCTTGCGCCGAATAAGCGTTACCGACCGTTACTTCCGGTTGGCGAGCGCCTGCCACGTATCGATGATCGTGTCCGGGTTCAGCGAGATCGACACGATGCCTTCGTCGGTCAGCCATTGCGCGAAGTCCGGGTGATCGGACGGGCCCTGGCCGCAGATACCGACGTACTTGCCCATCTTGCGGCAGGTATCGATCGCGCGCTTGAGCAGGAACTTGACGGCCGGGTCGCGTTCGTCGAAGTCGACGGCCAGCAGTTCCATGCCCGAGTCACGGTCGAGGCCGAGCGTGAGCTGCGTGAGGTCGTTCGAACCGATCGAGAAACCGTCGAAGTGCTCGAGGAACTCTTCGGCGAGGATCGCGTTAGTCGGGACTTCGCACATCATCACGAGGCGCAGGCCGTTCTCGCCGCGCTTCAGGCCGAACTTCTCGAGCAGGCCGACGACACGCTCCGCCTGCTTCACGGTACGCACGAACGGCACCATGATCTCGACGTTGGTCAGGCCCATCTCGTCGCGCACGCGCTTCAGTGCACGGCATTCCATCTCGAACGCCTGCGCGAAGTCTTCGGCGATGTAACGCGACGCGCCGCGGAAGCCCAGCATCGGGTTTTCCTCGTCCGGCTCGTAGCGCGAACCGCCGATCAGCTTCTTGTACTCGTTCGACTTGAAGTCGGACAGACGCACGATCACGGGCTTCGGATAGAACGCCGCGGCGATCGTCGCGACGCCTTCCGTCAGCTTGTCGACGTAGAACTGGCGCGGCGACGCGTGACCGCGCGCGACGCTCTCGACCGCCTTCTTCAGGTCCTGGTCGATGTTCGGGTACTCGAGGATCGCCTTCGGGTGCACGCCGATGTTGTTGTTGATGATGAACTCGAGACGCGCGAGGCCAACACCACCGTTCGGCAGTTGCGAGAAGTCGAACGCGAGCTGCGGGTTGCCGACGTTCATCATGATCTTGACCGGGATTTCCGGCAGTTCGCCGCGCTGCACTTCCGTGACTTCCGTCTCGAGCAGCCCGTCGTAGATCTTGCCTTCGTCGCCTTCCGCGCACGACACCGTGACGAGCGCGCCGTCCTTCAGCACGTCGGTCGCGTCGCCGCAGCCGACGACTGCCGGCACGCCGAGCTCACGCGCGATGATCGCCGCGTGGCAGGTGCGGCCGCCACGGTTCGTGACGATCGCCGCCGCACGCTTCATCACCGGCTCCCAGTTCGGGTCGGTCATGTCCGCCACCAGCACGTCGCCCGGCTGCACGCGTTCCATTTCCGACGGGTCCTGGATCACGCGCACGGGGCCCGCGCCGATCTTCTGGCCGATCGCGCGGCCCGTTGCCAGCACCTGCGACTGGCCCTTCAGCTTGAAGCGCTGCTCGGCCTTGCCGCTCGCCTGGCTCTTCACCGTTTCCGGACGCGCCTGCAGGATGAAGATCTTGCCGTCGCGGCCGTCCTTGCCCCACTCGATGTCCATCGGACGCTGGTAGTGCTTCTCGATGATGACCGCGTACTTCGCGAGTTCGATCACGTCTTCGTCGGTGATCGAGTAGCGGTTGCGCTGCTCGTGCGGCACGTCGACCGTCTTCACGCGGCCCGGCTCGCCCGGCTGCGTGAATTCCATCTTGATCAGCTTCGAGCCGATCGAGCGGCGGATGATCGGGTACTTGTCCTGTGCGAGCGTCGTCTTGAACACGTAGAACTCGTCCGGGTTCACGGCGCCCTGCACGACGGTTTCGCCCAGGCCGTAGCTCGACGTGATGAACACGGCGTCCTTGAAGCCCGATTCGGTGTCGATCGTGAACATCACGCCGGCCGCGCCGACGTCCGAGCGGACCATGCGCTGCACACCGGCCGACAGCGCGACTTCAGCGTGCGTGAAACCCTTGTGCACGCGATACGAGATCGCGCGGTCGTTGTACAGCGACGCGAACACGTGCTTCATGCGGTCGAGCACGTCGTCGATGCCGACGACGTTCAGGTACGACTCCTGCTGGCCGGCGAACGACGCGTCGGGCAGGTCTTCCGCGGTCGCGGACGAACGCACGGCGAACGACAGCTCGCCCGGCGAGCCGTTCTTCAGGATTTCGAACTGTGCGCGGATTTCCTCCTCGAGACGTGCCTGCAGCGGCGCGTCGACGATCCACTTGCGGATTTCGGCACCGGCTTCGGCGAGCGCCTTCACGTCGTCGATGTCGAGCGACTCGAGACGCTTGGCGATGCGATCGGTCAGATCGTTGTGCTTGAGGAAATCGCGGAATGCGAGCGCGGTCGTGGCGAAACCGGTGGGTACGCGAACGCCTGCTTCGGAAAGCTGGCTGATCATCTCGCCGAGCGACGCATTCTTGCCGCCCACGATCTCCACATCGGTCATCCGCAACTGCTCGAACGGGATTACATACGCCTGGTCCTTTGCGACGTTTGCTGCGTTAGTCATACAAGCCCCTAAGTGTGAAAAAAATGCTCGATTGCGCAAGTGGGCTCGGACGCGGGCGCTTGCAAAAAGGCGCGGCGCGTCTTGCGCAACCTGTTGGAGAAACAATCGCAGGCGGGAAATCTTCCGACCCGATTTGCAAAAATCCCGGCAGAAGGGCGATATATTCAGACGAATCGCCGAACTTGCCGGGAGTTCTGGAACGTTCGCGGCAAGTCTGGCGTGCCGTTCGCACCCCGCCCCCGCAATTGCTTATCCAACAGGTTGCCGCTATTCTACCGTGCCGGCTGCCGGATGTGGCGCGACCTTGTCACTGTGCCTGGAGGCGGACCTCCAGCCGCCCGCGCAACCGCCCTTCACGCTCGACGCCCAGATTCATGCTGCCTACCGTTTTCATCGTCTCCGACGGCACCGGGATCACTGCCGAAACCTTCGCGCACTCGATCCTCTCCCAGTTCGACCAGAAATTCCGGCTCGTGCGCGTGCCGTTCGTCGACTCGCTCGACAAGGCCTTTTCGACCGTCGAGAAGATCAACGAAGCCGCGGTGCACGACGGCCGCCGCGCGATCGTGTTCACGACGCTCGTCGACAGCGAGTCGAACGACATCGTCAAGCGCTCGAACGCGCTCGTGCTGGACATGTTCCAGCGCTTCGTCGAGCCGCTCGAGCAGGAACTGGAGCTGAAGTCGAGCCACGCGATGGGCCGCGGCCACCAGAACGCCGACACCGAGGAATACAAGACGCGGATCGAGGCGATCAACTTCTCGCTCGCGCACGACGACGGCCAGTCGAACCGCAACCTGTCGGAAGCCGACGTGATCCTGGTCGGCGTGTCGCGCAGCGGCAAGACGCCGACGAGCCTGTATCTCGCGATGCAGTACGGCGTGAAGGCCGCCAACTATCCGCTGATTCCGGAAGACTTCGAGCGCGGCAAGCTGCCGTCGGCGCTGTCGCCGCATCGCGACAAGCTGTTCGGGCTGTCGATCGATCCGCAGCGCCTGTCGGAGATCCGCAACGAGCGCCGCCCCGGCAGCAAGTACGCGGCGCCCGAGAATTGCCGCTACGAGATCAACGAGGCCGAGGCGATGATGCGCCGCGAAGGGATCAAGTGGCTGTCGTCGACGCACAAGTCGATCGAGGAGATCGCGACGACGATCCTGCAGGAAATCCGCCTCGACCGGCAGTCGTACTGACGATTTGCCCGCCGGCGCGGCCGTCAGGCCGCCGCCAGAAGCAGAAAGGCCGCGAACGCGGCCTTTTTTCATGTGCGGGATACGACGCGCGGGCAACGCCGTGCGTCACGTCGTGACGTCATGCGTGCCGCTGCTGCCGCACCTGCTCGAACAGGCACACCGCCGCCGCAGCCGCCACATTCAGCGACTCCATGCCGCCCGGCTGCGGGATCGTCACGCGATGCGTGGCCACGTCGCGCCAGAACGCCGACACGCCGGCGCCCTCGTTGCCGAACACCCATGCGACGGGACCGGCCAGGTCGCAGTCGTAGATCGCCTGCGCGCCGTGCGAATCGGTCAGCGCGACCGGCACGTCGAGGCGTTCGGCGAGCGCGCCGGCCTCGACATCCTCGTGGATCGACAGCAGGAAGTGCGCGCCCATTCCCGAGCGCAGCACCTTCGACGACCACGCATAGGCGGTGCCCGGCGCGCAGAACACGTGCCGCACACCGGCCGCGGCCGCGCTGCGCAGGATCGAGCCGACGTTGCCGGCGTCCTGCACGCCGTCGAGCACGACCGACGTGTGCGTGACACGCTCCGGCAGCGGCTGCGCGGGACGATCGACGAGCAGCAGGAAACCGACGCCGCTCACCACGTTCGACAGTTGTCCGAACAGCGCATCGGGCAGCGTGACGACCCGCTGCACGTCGACGCGCGCGATGATCGCCTGCGCTTCGTCGTGCGCGAGCGCGCCTTCGGTGGCGACGCACAGCTCGGGTATCGCGCCCGTATCGAGATACGCGCTGGCGAGGTGAAAACCTTCGAGCAGCGCCTGGCCGCCGCGGCGCTGCTGGGACGTCGAACCCGCAAGCGCCTTCAGGCGCTTGTACAGCGGGTTGTCGCGGGAAGTAATGCTTTTCATCGAATCAGGTCGAGTGCCGCGCGCACGGGTGCGAACGAGCGCCGATGCGCTTCGCACGGGCCGTGCTCGCGCAGCGCGGCGAGATGTTTCTCGGTGCCGTAGCCCGCATGCACGTTGAACCCGTACACCGGGAAGCGTTCGTGCAGCTCGACGAGCATGCGGTCACGCGCGACCTTCGCGAGGATCGACGCGGCCGAGATGCTCGGCACGAGCGCGTCGCCGCTGACGATCGCCTCGGCACGCACCATCAGCGTCGGGCAGCGGTTGCCGTCGATCTGCGCGAGCGTCGGCAGCACCGACAGGCCTTCGACGGCCCGCTTCATCGCGAGCATCGTCGCGTGCAGGATGTTGAGCGTGTCGATCTCGTCGACGCTGGCCGACGCGACGCAATACGCACGCGAGCGCGCGACGATCAGGTCGTACAGCGCGTCGCGCTTTTTCGCGGACAGCGCCTTCGAATCGTCGAGCCCGTCGATCGGCTGCGCGGGATCGAGGATCACCGCGGCGGCGACCACCGGCCCCGCGAGCGGGCCGCGGCCCGCTTCGTCGACGCCGCAGACGATCTCGTCGGGCCGGCTGAAGTCGAAGCCGCCCTGCACGTCGGTCGACGCGCGGCGGCGTGGTGCACGAGCTGCCGTCATGCGCGCCCCTTGCGTTGCTCGAGTACGCGCACGACCGCTTCGGCCGCCTTCGCGGCCGTGTTCTGCCGCAGCGAGAGATGCATTTCGGTAAACACTTCGGTCAGCGTGCGGCGGTTCGCGTCGTCGCGCAGCTGCGTGAGCGTCGCATCGGCGAGCGCCTCGGGCGTCGCGAAATGCTGCAGCAGCTCGGGCACGACGAAGCGCCCCGCCAGGATGTTCGGCAAGCCGACGTACGGCAGATAGCCCTGCCGGCGCATGATCTGTCCGGTCAGCCAGGGCACCTTGTACGAGATCACCATCGGCTTTTTCAGCAGCGCGGCTTCCAGCGTGACGGTGCCGCTCTTCACGAGGATCGCGTCGGCGGCCGTCATCGCGACCTGCGAGCGGCCGTCGGTGATCGTCAGCGCGAGTTGCGGATGGGCGTCGACGAGCGGCTGCAGCAGTTCGCGCAGCGCGGGCGTCGCCGCCGGCATCACGAACCGCACGCCGGGCTCGCGCTGCTGCATCAGCGCCATCGCGGCGAAGAACGTCGGGCCGATCAGCCCGATCTCCGAGCGCCGGCTGCCCGGCAGCACCGCGATCACGGGGCCCTCGGCCGGCAGGCCGAGCGCGATGCGCGCGCCGTGCGTGTCGGGCTCGAGCGGAATCTCGTCGGCCAGCGGGTGGCCGACATACGTCGACGCGACGCCTGCCTTGTCGAGGATCGCCGGTTCGAACGGGAACAGGCACAGCATGTGGTCGACGGACTTCGCGATCTTCTTGATCCGGCCGCCGCGCCACGCCCAGATCGACGGGCACACGAAGTGGATCGACGGGATGCCCGCGTCGCGCGCGGCCTGCTCCACGCTGAAGTTGAAATCGGGCGCGTCGACGCCGATGAAGGCGTCGGGCCGCTCCGCGAGCAGCTGGCGCTTCAGCTCGCCGCGAATCCGCAGGATCTCGGGAATCTGGCCCAGCGCCTCGACGTAGCCGCGCACCGTCAGCTTGTCCATCTGCCAGTGCGAGTCGAAGCCGTGCGCGAGCATCCGCTGCCCGCCGATCCCGTAGTAGCGGGTCGATGCGGGCAGCCGCGCCTGAAGCCCGCCGAGCAGCGACGCCGCGAGCAGGTCGCCCGACGGCTCGCCGGCCACCATCGCGAGCCGGAGCTGATTGGTCGGGAGCGACATCGCTTAGCGGATGATGCCGCGTTGGGACGCGTCGATGAACTCGACGAGCGCGGTGACCGCTGCGTCGCCTTCGCCGCCCGCGGCCGCCAGCTCGCGCAACTGCACCTTCGCTTCCTCGAGCGACAGGCCGTTCTTGTACAGCAGGCGGTACGCGCTGCGCAGCGCCGAGATCGCGTCGGGCGAGAAACCGCGCCGGCGCAGGCCTTCGACGTTGATGCCGTGCGGCTCGGCCTTGTTGCCGGCCGCGATCACGAACGGCGGCACGTCCTGCACGAGCGCCGAGGCGCCGCCCAGCATCGAGTGCGCGCCGATGCGCACGAACTGGTGCACACCGGACATCCCGCCGACGATCGCAAAGTCGCCGATCTCGACGTGACCGGCCATCTGCGCGTTGCTCGACAGGATCACGTTGTTGCCGACGCGGCAGTCATGGCCGATGTGCACATAGGCCATGATCCAGTTGTCGTCGCCGAGCGTCGTCACGCCGACGTCCTGCACGGTGCCGGTGTGGATCGTCGTGAATTCGCGGATCGTGTTGCGGTTGCCGATCACGAGCTTCGTCGGCTCGTCCTTGTACTTCATGTCCTGCGGACGGCCGCCCACCGACGCGTAATGGCCGATGCGGTTGTCCTCGCCGAGCGTCGTGTGACCTTCGATCACGCTGTGCGAGCCGATCGTCGTGCGCGCGCCGATCGTGACGTGCGGCCCGACGATCGCGTACGGCCCGATCTCGACGGACTCGTCGATCTGTGCGCCCGGTTCGACGATCGCGGTAGGATGAATCCTGGTCATGCGCCGTTGCCTCTCGATGTGATGTGTCGCGTTGCCCGCGTTACGTTACCCATGCGTGCCGCGTCGCTCAGGGCGCCGCGTCGGCCGTCTTGACCGTGCACATCAGTTCGGCTTCCGCCGCCACCTTGCCGTCCACTTCCGCCACTGCCTTGAACTTCCAGATGCCGCGGATGTAACGTTCGAACGTCACGTTCAGAATCAGCTGGTCGCCCGGTTCGACCACGCGCTTGAAGCGCGCGCCGTCGATCCCGACGAAGTAGTACAGCGTGTTTTCCGGATCCTTCGGCTGCTCTTCCGAGAACGTCAGCAGCGCGGCCGCCTGAGCGAGCGCCTCGAGGATCAGCACTCCCGGCATCACCGGCCGCTTCGGGAAGTGCCCCTGGAAGAACGGCTCGTTGATCGACACGTTCTTCAGCGCTTTGATCCCCTTGTGCGGCTCGAGTTCGAGCACGCGATCGACGAGCAGAATCGGATAGCGATGCGGCAGCAGCGTGAGGATCTTGTGGATGTCGAGATTGATTTTTTCAGTGCTCATGATGGTTCGTCTCACGCAGAGGCTGCGCGGTGGTGATGCAAAGGCTGAAGCGGGCCGCCGTGCGGCCCAGTCTGGCAAACCGGGCCGGATGCGCTGGCCGTGCCCGGTTCGTGGTCTCGCATGGTGTCGGTCAGGCGTGCGTGCCGCCCTGGGCGGCCAGCGCGGTTTCGAGCGCCTTGATGCGGTCGCGCAGCTTGTCGAGGTTACGCACGAGCGCGGCGCTCCGGTTCCATTCGCCGTGGTCGACGGCCGGGAACGCACTCGTGTAGATGCCGGCCTTCGGCAGCGACTTCGACACGCCCGAATTCGCCGTGACGATGACATAGTCGCCGAGCGTCACGTGGCCGGCGATCCCCGCCGCGCCGCCGATCATGCAGTGGCGGCCGATCGTCGTGCTGCCCGCGATGCCCGCCTTGCCGGCGATCACCGTGTAGGCGCCGATCCGGCAGTTGTGGGCGATCTGCACCTGGTTGTCGATCTTCACGCATTCTTCGATGACGGTGTCCGCCATCGCGCCGCGGTCGATCGTCGTGTTCGCGCCGATCTCGACGTCCGGGCCGATCGACACGCCGCCGACCTGCGGGATCTTGACCCAGCTGCCGGTGCGCGCGTCGCCGTCGCCGACGAAATCCGGCGCGAAGCCGAAGCCGTCGGAACCGATCACGGCACCCGCGTGGATGATCGCGCGCGGGCCGATCTGGCAGCCGTGGTACACCGACGCGTTCGGATACAGGTGCGAGCCGGCGCCGATCGTCGTGCCGCGGCCGACGAACACGTTCGCGTCGAGTTGCACGTCGTCTTCGATCACCGCGCCGGCCTCGACCGTCACGTGCGGGCCGATCACCGCGGTCGCGGCGACCTGCGCGGCCGGATCGATCGTCGCGCTCGGATGCACGCCGGCCGCGCGCGGCGGCGTGGCGAGATCGATGAACATCTGCGCGACGCGCGCGAAGTACGCGTACGGATTCGGCGTCACGATGAAGTTGCGGCCGCTCGCGGCCGCGCCCAGCTTTTCGAGATCCTTCGGCGCGATCAGCACCGCGCCGGCGCGGGTCGTCTCGACCTGCGACAGGTACTTCGGGTTCGCGAGAAACGCGAGTTGCTGAGGGCCTGCCTGGTCGAGCGGCGCGAGGCCGCCCACCTTGCACTGGGCGTCGCCGGCGATCTCGCCGCCGAACCGCGTTACGAGTGCCTCAAGCGTCAATGCCATTCGTCGTCTGCTCCGTTCAGTTCGTCGAGCCGGACGCGAGCGCCTTGAGCACCTTGTCGGTGATGTCGATGCGCGGGCTGACGTACACGGCTTCCTGCACGATCAGGTCGTAATTCTGCTGCTCGGCGATCTGCTTGATGACCTTGTTCGCACGCTCCAGCACGGCCGCGAGCTCCTCGTTGCGGCGCTGGTTCAGGTCTTCGCGAAACTCGCGCTGCTTGCGCTGGAAGTCGGTGTCGAGCTGCGCGAGATCGCGCTGCTTCTGCGCGCGATCGGCCGCCGACAGCGACGCACCGTTCTTGTCCAGCGAATCGGACATCGACTTCAGGCGCGCCGCGAGGTCCTGCAGATCCTTGTCGCGCTTCGCGAACTCGGCTTCGAGCTTCGTCTGCGCCGCCTTGGCGGGCGCCGACTCGCGCAGGATCCGATCCGAATTGACCGCCGCGATGCGGGCGACGTCCTGAGCATGCGCCGTCGCCGTGCCCAAGGCCAGCGCAACGGTCAGCGCACACATCACTCGTTTCGAAAACTTACCGGTTAGCAAAATTACCCTCTCGTTACTGTTGTCATGCGTTCGATCAGAACGCCGTCCCGATCTGGAACTGGAATTTCTGGTACTGGTCGCCTTCGTGCTTCTGCAGCGGGAAGCCGAGGCTCAGCTTCAGCGGGCCGATCGGCGAGATCCACGCGAGACCCACACCGTAGCCGTAACGCAGGCCGTTCGCGCCGGTACTCGTGCCGCCCGGCGCGTTGCCCCACACGTTACCGCCGTCGAGGAACGTGAACACGCGCAGCGTGCGGTCGTAGCCGGTGCCCGGCAGCGGGAACGTCAGCTCGATGTTGCCGACCACCATCTTCGAACCGCCGATCGGGTCGTTCGTCTTCGTGTCGCGCGGGCCCAGCGAGCTCGGCTCGTAGCCACGCACGGAGCCGATACCGCCCGCGTAGTAGTTCTTGAAGATCGGGTACGGGTTGCCGATGCCGTTACCGTAGCCGCCTTGCAGGTTCAGGCCCAGGATGAAGCCGCGCGAGAACGAATAGTAGTACTGCGCCTGCAGGTCGGCCTTGTAGTACTGGATCTTGCCGACCGGCACGCCGTATTCGACGTTCGCCTGCGTGAAGTAGCCGCGGCTCGGGATCAGCGCGCTGTCACGCGCGTCGCGCGACCATGCCACCGTCAGCGGCACCGTGTTCGACACGCGGCCGAACTCGTTCACGTAATCCTGGTAGCTCTGCGGCGTGTTCGAGTCGACGTCGAGACGGTTCTGCTCGAAGCCCGCGCCGAAGTAGACGGTGTCGACTTCCGAGAACGGAATGCCGAACTTCAGGTTGCCGCCCGCGCTGATGATCCGGAAGCTCGAGCTCGTCGAGTAGTAAAGCGGCTGGTACGTGCGGTAGTAGACGTCGGTGATCCGCTTGATGCCGTCGACCGTGAAGTACGGGTCGACCTGCGTGACGGTCAGCGTGCGGTAGCTCTTCGCGGTGTTGACGTTCACCGACAGGCTCGTGCCCGAGCCGAACACGTTGTCCTGCGACACGCCGGCCGACAGCACCACCTTGTCCGTCGACGAGAAGCCCGCGCCCAGCGTAATCGCGCCGGTCGGCTTTTCGTCGACCTTCACGTTCACGTCGACCTGGTCGTTCGTGCCTTCGACCGGCACCGTCGTCACGTCGACGTTGGTGAAATAGCCGAGACGGTTCACGCGGTCCTTCGACAGCGCGAGGCGGTTCGAATCGAACCACGAGCTTTCGAGCTGGCGCATTTCGCGGCGCACGACTTCGTCGCGCGTGCGCGTGTTGCCGACCACGTTGATGCGGCGCACGTACACGCGGCGGCTCGGATCGACGACGAGGTTCAGGTTCACCTTGTGGTTCGCCTGGTCGATGTCCGGCTGCGCGTTGACGGTCGCGAATGCGTAGCCGTATTCACCGAGCTTGTCGACGATCGACTTCGTCGTTTGCTGCAGCTTTTCGGCCGAGAAGCGATCGCCCGGCTTGATCTTGATCAGCTTGTTCAGTTCGGCTTCGCGATCGAGCAGGTTGCCCGACAGCTTGATGCCCGACACCGTGTACGGCTCGCCTTCGTGCAGCGTGACCGTCAGGTACATGTCCTTCTTGTCGGGCGAGATCGACACCTGCGTCGATTCGATGTTGAACTCGAGGTAGCCGCGGTTCAGGTAGTACGAGCGCACGGCCTCGAGGTCGCCCGTGAGCTTTTCCTTCGAGTACAGGTCGTTCTTCGTGTACCAGGAGAACCAGTTCGGCGTCGACAGCTGCATTTCGTCGCGCAGCGTGCTGGTGCTGAACGCCTTGTTGCCGATGAAGTTGATCTGGCGGATCTTCGCGCTCGGGCCTTCGGCGACCGCGAACAGGATCGACACGCGGTTCGCGTCGACCGGCGTGATCGTCGTCTTGACCTCGGCCGCATAGAAGCCGCGCGTCAGGTACTGACGCTTGAGCTCCTGCTCCGCCTTGTCGACGAGCGCCTTGTCGTAGTAGCGGCCATCGGCCAGACCCACCGCGCGCAGCGCCTTCGTCAGGTTGTCCTTGTCGAATTCCTTCGTGCCGGTGAAGTCGATCGACGCGATGGCCGGACGCTCCTGCACCTGCACGATCACGACGTTGCCCTGGGTGGCGATGCGCACGTCGTTGAAGAAGCCCGTCGCGTACAGCGCGCGGATTGCTTCGGATGCCTTGTCGTCGGTGAAGGTATCGCCCTGCTTGATCGGCAGGTAGGCGAACACCGAACCGGCTTCGACGCGCTGCAACCCCTCGATCTTGATGTCTTGCACCACGAACGGTGCCGCTGCATGCGCCGCGAGGCCGTGCGCGGCGAGCGCGGCCGCTGCAACTGTCTTAGGTACAAAGCGATGAGGTTTGAACAACGTGCATCCCCAATATTTAGCTGCATCAAATCAGGCGGCGGCCGACTGGCCGCCGCCTGACGCTTCAGAAATGGATTAACCGAGCCAGGTCGTTGAACAGCGCGATCGCCGACAACGCGACGATGCAGATCAACCCGGCTCTTTGCAGAATCAGCTGCCAGCGCTCCGATACGGCTTTCCCGGTCGCGGCTTCAACCAGATAATATAACAGATGCCCCCCGTCCAAAACGGGAATCGGCAGCAAGTTCAGCACCCCGAGGCTAATGCTGACAAGGGCGAGGAACGACAGGAAGGCCGACGGACCGAGCCGCGCGCTCTTGCCCGCGTAGTCCGCAATCGTCACCGGGCCGGACAGGTTCTTCAGCGAAGCATCGCCCGTGATCATCCGCCCGAACATCCTCAGCGAGTAAACGGCGATGTCCCACGTGCGGTGCGCGCCGAGGCGCAGACTCTCGATCGGCCCGTAGCGGACGTCGACCGACGGCGTGTGCATCGACAGCGCCGCGCCGATGCGGCCGACCTGCTGCCCCGTTTCGTCGTCGCGCTGCGCCTGCGGCACGATCGACACCGTCCGGGAGGCACCGCCGCGCTCGATCTGCAGTTCGACCGCCTGGCCCGCATGGTGCTTCACCGCGTCGATGAAGCGCGTGGCGCCGCCGATGGGCTTGCCGTCGAGCGCGAGCAGCTTGTCGCCGGCCTTCAGGCCCGCCTGCTCGGCCGCGCTGCCGGGCTGCACCGACGCCACCGACAGCGCGCCGCCGCCGGTCTCGAAGCCCAGGTGCAGCATGAAATCGTCGTCGAGCGCGCTTTCGGGAACATTGCGCAGGTCGACGCGGAAGTCGAACGTCGCCGCGCCGCCGTCGCGCGCGCCGAGCACGACCTCGCGATGATCGAACGCGGCCGCCAGCAGCTTCCAGCGCAGGTCCGACCACGAGCGCACCGGCACGGCGTCGCCGCCCTGCGCGTCGCCTACGCGCACGTCGCGGATCGATACGATCGTCTCGCTGCCGTCGAAGCCCGCGCGGGCGGCCGCCGTGCCGGCGGCCGGCGGCGCGAGCACCGCGGCCGGCTCGGTCACGCCGGTTGCGAATACGGCGGAAAACAGGACGATTGCCAACAGGAAGTTCGCGATCGGGCCGGCGGCGACGATCGCGATGCGCTTGAACACCGATTGCCGGTTGAACGCCTGGCCGAGCTCCTCGGGTTTGACGCCCGCCCCCGGCTCGCGCTCGTCGAGCATCTTCACGTAGCCGCCGAGCGGCAGCGCGGAGAGCGTCCATTCGGTGCCCGTCTTGCGGCTGACCCAGCGCGCGACGGGCTGGCCGAAGCCGATCGAGAAACGCAGCACCTTCACGCCGCACCAGCGCGCGACGCGATAATGTCCGTACTCATGCACGACGACCAGCACCCCGATCGCCACCGCAAACGCGATCAGTTCGACCAGCACGTTCATGAGCACCTCATTCAGACAGTGCGCTCCACGCGTGGCGCAGGCGCTTTCGCAATGATCTCGGCAGCGAGGCGGCGTGCCTCGGCATCCGCCGCAAGGACGTCGTCGAGCCCGTTCGGGTTGCGGTTCGGCAGTGCGTTGAGCACCGCGTCGACCGTCGCCGCGATCGCCATGAAGCCGATCCGGCGCTCGAGAAACGCTTCGACCGCGATTTCGTTCGCCGCGTTCAACGCGGCGCTCGCGATGCCGCCCTCCTCGAGCGCCTTCAGCGCGAGCGCGAGGCACGGGAAGCGCGTGTAGTCGGGCTTCTCGAACGACAGCTGGGCGATCTGCGCGAGGTCGAGCTGCTCGACACCGGCGTCGACGCGCTCCGGGAACGCCAGCGCGTGCGCGATCGGCGTACGCATGTCGGGGTTGCCGAGCTGCGCGAGCACCGAGCCGTCGCGGTACGACACGAGCGAATGGATCACGCTCTGCGGGTGGATCAGCACGTCGATCCGGTCGCCCGGCAGGCCGAAGATCCAGTGCGCCTCGATCACTTCGAGGCCCTTGTTCATCATCGTCGCGGAATCGACGGAAATCTTGCGGCCCATCACCCAGTTCGGATGCTTGCAGGCCTCGTCCGGCGTCACGTCGACGAGCGTGGCCGGCTCGCGCGTGCGGAACGGGCCGCCCGACGCGGTCAGGATGATCTTCGAGATCCCGCCGTGCTCGTTCGCGTCGCGCGGCATGCACTGGAAGATCGCGTTGTGTTCGCTGTCGACCGGCAGCAGGATCGCGCCATGGTCGCGCACGGCGTCCATGAAGATCGCGCCCGACATCACGAGCGATTCCTTGTTCGCGAGCAGGATGCGCTTGCCGGCGCGCGCAGCCGCCAGGCTCGGCGCGAGGCCGGCCGCGCCGACGATCGCCGCGACGACCGTGTCGCAGCCGTCGCTGTTCGACACGTCGACGAGCGCCTGCGGCCCGTACAGCACCGTGGTCTTGTTGCCCGCCGCGCGCAGCTTCGCCTCGACGTGCGCTGCCGTGTTCGCATCGCCGACCACCGCGACTTCGGGTGCGAAGCGCAGGCACTGCTCGACGAGCTTGTCGCCATTGCGGTGCGCGGTCAACGCATAGACCGAGAAACGCTCGGGATGGCGGGCGACCACGTCGAGCGTGCTGTCTCCGATCGAGCCCGTGGAACCGAGCAGTGTCAGACGTTTTTGCATAACAGAAATAGTGGTTTAACCAAGCAGCAGCATTGCGAGCGGCAGCACCGGCAGCAGCGCGTCGACGCGGTCGAGCACGCCGCCGTGACCGGGCAGCAGACCGCTCGAATCCTTCACGCCCGCCTGACGCTTGAGCAGCGACTCGAACAGGTCGCCGATCACGCTGTACGCAACCAGCAGCGTCAGCGCGGCCCACGCGCCGGGCATCCCGTAGCGCGTCGCGAATGCGGAAAACAGGGTCGGCTCGAACCAGTGCGCGGCCATCGCGGCTCCCGCGACGACCATCACGGCGAGCCAGCCGCCGATCGCGCCTTCCCAGCTCTTCCCGGGACTGATCGTAACGGCCAGTTTACGCTTTCCGAAGGCCTTGCCCGCGAAATATGCACCAATATCGGCCAGCCACACGACCAGCAGCAGCGAGAGCACGAACGGAACGCCCTGCGCACGCGCCGCGACGACCGCGTGCCAGCAGGCCGCGAACACCACGAGCCCGGCCGCGAGCAGGAACGGCCGCCACACGCCGCCCGCGAGTTCCGGCTTGCGCCGCAGCGAGAACGGGCCGACCAGCAGCCAGAACACGCCGGCCGCCATGAAAAGGGGACGGGACGAAGCGGCCTCGACGCCGAGCGGCGCGGTCGCCGCGAGCGCCAGCGCGGCGACGATCGCATAAACGACCGAACCGACCGCGCCGAGCTTCAGCAGGCGCGCCCATTCCCACGCGGCGAACACGAGCACGACGCCGATCAGCGCGCCGAAGGCCGCGAGCGGCGCGAACAGCGTCACCGGCAGCAACACGGCCAGCATCACGACCGCCGTGATCACACGGGTCTTCAGCATGAAAGGGAATCGGCGTTCTGCGATTGCGGTTCGAGCTGCGCGCTGGTGCGCCCGAAACGGCGCTCGCGCTCGGTATACGACGCGATCGCGTCGGCCAGCGCCGCGCCGTCGAAATCCGGCCAGTATTTGTCGGTGAAATAGAATTCGGCGTACGCGAGCTGCCACAGCAGGAAATTGCTGACGCGCTGCTCGCCGCCGGTGCGGATGAAGAGATCGGGCTCCGGCGCATAGGCCATCGCCAGGTGCGGCGCGAACGCGTCTTCGGTCACCTCGACCTCGCGGCCCTCGCGCACGGCCTGCTCGACGAGTTTCTTCGTCGCCTGCAGGATGTCCCAGCGGCCGCCGTAGTTCGCGGCGATCGTCAGGGTCAGGCGGGTGTTGCGCGCCGTCTTGGTTTCGGCGCGGCGGATCAGTTCGCGGATGCGCGGCTCGAAACGCTCGAGATCGCCCACGACGCGCAGGCGGATCCCGTTCGCATGCAGCTTGCCGATCTCGCGCTCGAGCGCGGTGATGAACAGCCGCATCAGGAACGACACTTCGTCGTTCGGCCGGCGCCAGTTCTCCGAACTGAACGCGAACAGCGTCAGGTATTCGACGCCGGCGCGCGCGCAGCCTTCGACCACCGACCGCACGGCGTCGACGCCGCGGGTGTGCCCCGCGACGCGCGGCAAGCGGCGTTCGGTCGCCCAACGGCCGTTGCCGTCCATGATGATCGCGATATGACGCGGCACGGCGCCGACGTCAGGCACGCGAACGGTAGAGCTGGTATAGGTCATGGCCGTTGAGACAGTTGCGGGAAGAAGGCGGCGCGCGAGGACGGTCGTCAGACCGTCATGATCTCGGCTTCCTTGCTCTGCACGAGCTTGTCGACTTCGGCGACGTGCTTGTCGGTCAGCTTCTGCACGTCGTCGCTCGCACGGCGCTCGTCGTCTTCCGAGATTTCCTTGTCCTTCACGAGCTTCTTGAGCGCTTCGTTCGCGTCGCGGCGCAGGTTGCGGATCGCGACCTTGGCCGTTTCGCCTTCGCTCTTGACCACCTTGGTCAGCTCGCGGCGGCGCTCTTCCGTCAGCGCGGGCATCGGCACGCGGATCAGGTCGCCGGCCGTGGCCGGGTTCAGGCCCAGATCGGCTTCGCGGATGGCCTTCTCGACCTTCGCGACCATGTTCTTTTCCCACGGCTGCACGCCGATCGTGCGTGCGTCGACGAGCGTCAGGTTCGCAACCTGCGAGATCGGCACCATCGAACCGTAGTAGTCGACCTGCACGTGATCGAGCAGACCGGTATGCGCACGGCCCGTACGGATCTTCGCCAGATCGTTCTTGAACGCTTCGATCGAGCGCTGCATCTTCTGCTCTACGCCCTTCTTGACATCAGCGACACTCATTTCAACCTCCGAACCTTCCAACCTTCAATGAACGCGGGCCGCGCCCGGTGCGCCACGCACCACGGCCGGCGACCCGCGCCGCTTGCCCGCATCCGCGGGAGTTTACACGTGGACGAGCGTACCTTCGTCCTCGCCCAGCACGATGCGCTTGAGCGCGCCCGGCTTGTTGATCGAAAACACGCGGATCGGCAGCTTCTGGTCGCGGCACAGCGCGAAGGCCGTCGCGTCCATCACCTGCAGATTGCGGCTGATCGCCTCGTCGAAGCTGATCGTCGTGTAGCGCGTGGCCGACGGATCCTTCTTCGGATCGGCAGAATATACGCCATCGACCTTGGTCGCCTTCAAAACGACCTCGGCGCCCACTTCCGAACCGCGCAGCGCGGCGGCCGTGTCCGTCGTGAAGAACGGGTTGCCCGTGCCGGCCGCGAAGATCACGACCTTGCCCTCCTCGAGCTGGCGGATCGCGCGCGGCCGGATGTACGGCTCGACGACCTGATCCATGCGCAGCGCGGACTGCACGCGCGCGACGATGCCGGCGTGGCGCATCGCGTCCTGCAGCGCCAGCGCGTTCATCATCGTCGCCAGCATCCCCATGTAGTCGGCCGTCGCGCGGTCCATGCCGGCCGCACCGCCCGCGACACCGCGGAAAATGTTACCGCCGCCGATCACGACCGCGAGTTGCGTACCGAGACCCACGACTTCGGCGATATCCGCCACCATCCGTTCGATCGTCGCGCGATTGATGCCGAAGGCATCGTCGCCCATCAGCGCTTCGCCGGAGAGTTTGAGGAGGACGCGTTTATAGGCATTGGACATAGGGGCTTCCGAGCGACGAGAGGATGACAACCACGAACTGTAGGGGCGAAATACTGATTCGGGCAAGCGCCGGCGACCGGACCGGGTTTCCCGGCCGGCCGGCGGCGCCGCCGGCCGCGGCGGAGCGGACGCCCGCCGCGGATACTGCCTGACTGCTTACTGCTGCTTTGCTGCTGCGACTTGCGCGGCCACTTCGGCGGCGAAGTCGTCCTGGCGCTTCTCGATGCCTTCGCCGACGACGAACAGCGCGAACTTCTGCACGGCCGCATTCGCTGCCTTCAGCATCTGCTCGATCGTCTGCTTGTCGTTCTTCACGAACGTCTGGTTCAGCAGCGACACTTCCTTCAGGTACTTCTGGACGCTGCCGTCGACCATCTTCGCGACGATTTCAGCCGGCTTGCCCGATTCGGCAGCCTTCTGCTCGGCGACGCGGCGTTCCGTCTCGATCAGTTCCGCCGGCACGTCGGCCGACGACAGGGCGACCGGCTTCATCGCGGCGATGTGCATCGCGACGTCCTTGCCGACCTGCTCTTCCGCACCCGTGTACTCGACGATCACGCCGATGCGCGCGCCGTGCAGGTACGTTGCGATCTTGTTCGCGGTTTCGAAACGGACGAAACGGCGGATCGAGACGTTCTCGCCGATCTTGCCGATCAGGGCCAGGCGGACTGCGTCGACCGTCGAACCGTCGAGCGGCAGTGCCGACAGCGCTGCCACGTCGGCCGGGTTTTGCGTCGCGACGAGTTCTGCAACCGTCTTCGAGAATGCGAGGAAGTCGTCGTTCTTCGCGACGAAGTCGGTTTCGCAGTTCAGCTCGACCAGCGCGCCTGCGTTGCCGCCGACGAACGATGCGACGACGCCTTCTGCCGTCACGCGCGATGCCGCCTTGCTCGCCTTGTTGCCGAGCTTGACGCGCAGCAGCTCTTCAGCCTTGGCCAGGTCGCCGTCGGCTTCCGTCAGCGCCTTCTTGCACTCCATCATCGGTGCGTCGGTCTTTGCGCGCAGTTCTGCCACCATGCTTGCGGTAATTGCCGCCATCATTCGCTCCTTGAGTCTGTATTCACAACGCCGCCCGCTTGGACGCGAACGGCCGAAAATCGTTTCCGGACCCGCGCCGATTCGGCGCGATCAGGTCCGGCGCACAAGCTTAAAAAAAGGGGGCCTGTTGAGAGCCCCCTTTTTGCGCCGGCTCGGGGCCAGTTACGCGTTTTCCTCGACGTACTCGTCGTCGCCACGCGCTGCCTGGACCACTTCGTTGACCGCGTTCGCACGGCCTTCCAGGATCGCGTCGGCCACGCCTTCAGCGTACAGCGCGACTGCCTTGCTCGAGTCGTCGTTGCCCGGGATCACGTAGTCCACACCTTCCGGCGAGTGGTTCGTGTCGACCACGGCGATGACCGGCACGCCCAGCTTGTTCGCTTCCGTGACGGCGATCTTGTGGTAGCCGACGTCGACGACGAAGATTGCGTCCGGAATGCCGCCCATGTCCTTCACGCCGCCGATCGACTTCTGCAGCTTGGCGATTTCGCGTTCGAACAGCAGCGCTTCCTTCTTGCTCATCTTCTCGAGCTCGCCTGCCTCGACTGCCGCTTCCATGTCCTTCAGGCGCTTGATCGATACCTTCAGCGTCTTGAAGTTGGTCATCATGCCGCCGAGCCAGCGCGCGTTGACGTACGGCATGCCCGCACGTTGCGCTTCCTGGGCGATCGTGTCACGCGACTGGCGCTTCGTGCCGACGAACAGGATCGTGCCGCGGTTCGCTGCCAGCTGGCGCACGTACTTCTGTGCGTCCGTGAACATCGGCAGCGTCTTTTCGAGGTTGATGATGTGAATCTTGTTGCGGTGACCGAAAATGAACGGGGCCATCTTCGGGTTCCAGAAGCGCGTCTGGTGACCGAAGTGGACACCCGCTTCCAGCATTTGGCGCATCGTGACTGCCATGTAAATTCTCCACGAGGGTTGGGTCTTAAGCCGGCTGCCGTACCGCCGCGCGTTCCGCGCGGCCGGCACCCTGGTTGCGCCGGCTTGCGATTCGGCACGTGCGAAACTGCCCGTGCCGCAAGCCTTTCATCCTGATGCCGTCGCGATACCACCCCACATCGGGGCATGTTCGGCATTTGGATGTCGACTTAGCCAAAGAGTATAGCACGCCGATTTGTCGGCTCTCAAGTCGCCCGCCACTTTCGCCTGCCGCGGGGCAGCCGGCCGGACAATCCGCGAAAACCCGCACCGGCACCGCCGGCAGGGGCTGCGAGGCCCGCCATAAGGTGCGATAATCCGTCAATTCACCGCATTCCAGGCATACCTCGATGGCTATTACGCTCAAAAACGAACACGACATCGCCGAGATGCGCGTCGCCTGCCGTCTCGCGAGCGAAGTGCTCGACTTCATCACGCCGCACGTCGTCGCGGGCATCACGACCGCCGAACTCGACCGGCTCTGTCACGAATTCATGCTCAACGAGCAGGGCACGATCCCCGCGCCGCTGAACTACCAGCCGCCCGGCTATCCGCCGTACCCGAAGGCCACCTGCATCTCGGTCAACGACGTGATCTGCCACGGCATTCCCGGCGAGAAGGTGATCAAGAACGGCGACGCGCTGAACATCGACATCACCGTGATCAAGAACGGCTACTTCGGCGACACCAGCCGGATGTTCATCGTCGGCGAAGGCTCGATCCTCGCGAAGCGCCTCGTGCAGACCACCTACGAGTGCATGTGGCTCGGCATCGACCAGGTCAAGCCCGGCGCGCACCTTGGCGACATCGGCTACGCGATCCAGAAGCACGCCGAAGCGCAGGGCTACAGCGTCGTGCGCGAATACTGCGGCCACGGCATCGGCACGGTGTTCCACGAGGATCCGCAGGTCGTCCACTACGGGCGCCCGGGCACCGGCATCGAACTGAAGGCCGGGATGATCTTCACGATCGAGCCGATGATCAACGCCGGCAAGCGCGACATCCGCACGATGCCCGACCAGTGGACGGTCAAGACGCGCGATCGCAGCCTGTCCGCGCAATGGGAGCACACGGTGCTCGTCACCGAAACCGGCTACGAGGTGCTGACCGTGTCCGCCGGCACGCCGGCACGCCCGGTGTTCGCGCAACCGGCCGCCGCGGTCTGAGCGCCGTCGCGCCCGCCCCGCCCACCCCTCACCTGCTGACCTGAACGGCCGCCCATGAGCGCTCACGCCGCCCCCTCGCCCGCAGCGCTGTCGCAGCGCGCCGAATTCAAGGCCGCCAAGGCCGACCTGCTCGAGCGCTTTCGCAGCGCGACGAACGTCACGTCGCTGATGCACGCGCTGTCGAGACTCACCGACGATGCGCTCAAGCGCGTGTGGGACGACTGCGGGCTGCCCGCGACGCTCGCGCTCGTCGCCGTCGGCGGCTACGGGCGCGGCGAGCTCGCGCCCCACTCCGACGTCGACATCCTGGTGCTGCTGCCCGATGCGCACGACCCGGCGCTCGACGCGCGGATCGAGCGCTTCATCGGGATGGCGTGGGATCTCGGCCTCGAGATCGGCAGCAGCGTGCGCACGGTCGAGCAATGCATCGAGGAGGCGTCGCAGGACGTCACCGTGCAGACCTCGCTGCTCGAAGCGCGCCGCATCGTCGGCAGCACCGCGCTGTTCGAGCGCTTCACCGTGCGGTATCACGAGGCGCTCGACGCGCGCGCCTTCTTCACCGCGAAGGTGCTCGAGATGCGTCAGCGCCACGCGAAGTTCCAGGACACGCCGTACAGCCTCGAGCCGAACGTGAAGGAGAGCCCCGGCGGGCTGCGCGACCTGCAGACGATCCTCTGGATCGCGCGCGCGGCCGGCTTCGGCAGCAGCTGGCGCGAGCTCGACACGCGCGGCCTCATCACCGATCGCGAAGCGCGCGAGCTGCGCCGTAACGAAGGATTCCTGAAGACGCTGCGCGCGCGGCTGCACGTGATCGCCGGACGCCGCCAGGACATGCTCGTGTTCGACCTGCAGACGCAGGCCGCCGAGAGCTTCGGCTACCGGCCGACGCAGGCCAAACGCGCGAGCGAGCAGCTGATGCGCCGCTACTACTGGGCCGCGAAAGCAGTCACGCAGCTGGCGACGATCCTGATCCAGAACATCGAGGCGCAGCTGTTCCCCGCGACGAGCGGCATCACGCGCGTGCTGTCGCCCGATCGCTTCGTCGAGAAGCAGGGCATGCTCGAGATCGTCGACGACGGCGTGTTCGAACGCCATCCCGACGCGATCCTCGAGGCGTTCCTGCTGTACGAGGCGACCCGCGGCGTGAAGGGCCTGTCCGCCCGCACGCTGCGCGCGCTCTACAACTCGCGCGAGATCATGAACCACACGTGGCGGCGCGATCCGCAGAACCGCCGCACGTTCATGCAGATCCTGCAGCAGCCCGAAGGCATCACGCATGCGTTCCGGCTGATGAACCAGACGAGCGTGCTCGGCCGCTACCTGCTGAATTTCCGCCGCATCGTCGGCCAGATGCAGCACGACCTGTACCACGTGTACACGGTCGACCAGCACATCCTGATGGTGTTGCGCAACATCCGCCGCTTCGCGGTGGCCGAGCATGCGCA
The DNA here is from genome assembly GCF_003857985.1 of Burkholderia sp. Bp9090. NCBI lineage: Bacteria > Pseudomonadati > Pseudomonadota > Betaproteobacteria > Burkholderiales > Burkholderiaceae > Burkholderia > Burkholderia sp. Bp9090. The sequence continues at coordinate 40,400 of NZ_QTPV01000010.1, read as the reverse complement.
CGAGTACCCGTTCTGCAGCCAGCTGATCGGCAACTTCGAGCGCCCGTGGGTGCTGTACGTCGCGGCGCTGTTCCACGACATCGCGAAAGGCCGCGGCGGCGACCACTCGACGCTCGGGATGGCCGACGCGCGGCGCTTCTGCCGCGAGCACGGGATCACCGGCGACGACGCGTCGCTGATCGTGTGGCTCGTCCAGCATCACCTGACGATGAGCCAGGTCGCGCAGAAGCAGGACACGAGCGACCCAGAAGTCATCAAGCGCTTCGCCGAAGTCGTCGGCAACGAGCGCTACCTCACCGCACTCTACCTGCTGACCGTCGCCGATATCCGCGGCACGAGCCCGAAGGTGTGGAACACTTGGAAGGGCAAGCTGCTCGAGGACCTGTACCGCATCACGCTCGCGGTGCTCGGCGGAGCGAACCCCGACGCGCATTCGGAACTGAAGTCGCGGCAGGAGCAGGCGCTCGCGCTGCTGCGCCTAGAGACCGTGCCCGACGACGCGCACCGCGCGCTGTGGGACCAGCTCGACGTCGGCTTCTTCCTGCGTCACGACGCGGCCGACATCGCATGGCAGACGCGCGTGCTGTACCGGCACGTGAACGCCGAAACCGCGATCGTGCGCGCGCGGCCGTCGCCGATCGGCGACGCGCTGCAGGTGCTCGTGTACGTGAAGGATCGCCCCGACCTGTTCGCGGGCATCTGCGCGTACTTCGACCGCAACGGGCTGTCGGTGCTCGATGCACGTGTCAGCACGACGCGGCACGGCTATGCGCTCGACAACTTCATCGTCACGCAGACCGAACGCGACGTGCGCTACCGCGACATCGCGAATCTCGTCGAACAGCAACTCGCGGCGCGCCTGGCCGAAACCGCGTCGCTGCCGGAGCCGTCCAAGGGCCGCCTGTCGCGGTTGTCGCGGACGTTTCCGATCACGCCGCGCGTCGACCTCCGGGCCGACGAGCGCGGCCAGTACTACATCCTGTCCGTGTCCGCCAACGACCGGCCGGGCCTTCTCTATTCGATCGCGCGCGTCCTGGCCGAGCATCAGGTCGGCGTCCACGCGGCGCGGATCAATACGCTCGGCGAACGCGTCGAGGACATCTTCCTGCTCGACGGTGCCGGCCTGTCCGACAACCGCCTGCAGATCCAGCTCGAAACCGAATTGCTGCGCGCGATCGCAGTCTGAATGAATCCCAGCGTTTATGCGCACCAAATTAACCGTCAAGAATCCGAAGCCGGCGTCGCCGACCCGCGCCCCTGTCCGCTCCGGCAGCCTCGTCGCCCGCAAGGCGGTGCGCCCCGCCGCGCTACCCGCAGGCGACAAGCCGGCGCGCCCGAAGAAGGCCGCGCCGGCCGCCGCCGGCGAACGCTCGTTCAAGCCGCGCGGCGCGGCAGGCGCCGAGCGCCCGGGCGCGGATCGCGCACCGGCCAAGCGTGCGCCGCGTGAGGGCGGTGCCGAACGCGGCACGCGCGCGCCGTATCGCGACAACGCATCCGGCGAAGGCGCAAAGCGCAGTTTCGGCGACCGTCGCACGTCGTCCGATCGTCCGCCCCGTCGTGACGACGATGCACGTCCGCGTCGCGCGGGTGGCGAAGGCGGCCCGCGTGCGCCCTATCGCGACAACGCATCCGGCGAAGGCGCAAAGCGCAGTTTCGGCGACCGTCGCACGTCGTCGGATCGTCCGCCGCGCCGTGATGACGATGCACGTCCGCGTCGCGCGGGTGGCGAAGGTGGCCCGCGTGCGCCGTATCGCGACAACGCATCCGGCGAAGGGGCGAAGCGCAGTTTCGGCGACCGTCGCACGTCGTCGGATCGCCCGCCCCGTCGTGACGACGATGCACGTCCGCGTCGCGCGGGTGGCGAAGGCGGCGCACGTGCGCCGTATCGCGACAACGCATCCGGCGAAGGCGCAAAACGCAGTTTCGGCGACCGTCGCACGTCGTCGGATCGCCCGCCGCGTCGCGACGACGATGCACGTCCGCGTCGCGCGGGTGGCGAAGGCGGCGCACGTGCGCCCTATCGCGACAACGCATCCAGCGAAGGCGCAAAACGCAGCTTCGGCGACCGTCGCACGTCGTCCGATCGCCCGCCGCGTCGTGATGACGACGCCCGCCCGCGCCGCGCAGGCGCCGATGAAGGCAAACGCCCGTCCTATCGCGACAAGGCATCCGGCGAAGGCGCGAAGCGCAGCTTCGGCGAACGCCCGACGCGCCCCGCACGCGACGGCGAACGCCGCTCGTTCGGTGCGGTCAAGACCGCGCAACCGGTCAAGCGCGCGGCGGCCGACGTCGACCACGGCGACGAAACCGGCCTGATGCGCCTGTCGAAGCGCATGTCCGAACTCGGCCTGTGCTCGCGCCGCGAAGCCGACGAATGGATCGAAAAGGGCTGGGTGCTCGTCGACGGCGAACGCATCGACACGCTCGGCACCAAGGTCCGCCCGGACCAGAAGATCGAGATCGACGAGCGCGCGAGCGCCGCGCAGGCCGCGCAGGTGACGATCCTGCTGCACAAGCCGGTCGGCTATGTGTCGGGTCAGGCGGAAGACGGCTATGAGCCGGCATCGGTGCTGATCACGCGCGCCAACCAGTGGAGCGGCGACCGCTCGCCGCTGCGCTTCTCGCCGCAGCACCTGCACGCGCTCGCGCCGGCCGGCCGGCTCGACATCGACTCCACCGGCCTGCTCGTACTGACGCAGAATGGCGTGATCGCGAAGCAGCTGATCGGCGAGCAGTCGGACATCGACAAGGAGTATCTGGTGCGCGTGCGCTTCGGCGAACGGCTGATCGACATCGACCAGCACTTCCCCGCGGAATCGCTCGCGAAGCTGCGCCACGGCCTCGAACTCGACGGCGTCCCGCTGAAGCCGGCGATGGTGAGTTGGCAGAATGGCGAACAGCTGCGTTTCGTGCTGCGTGAAGGCAAGAAGCGCCAGATCCGCCGCATGTGCGAACTGGTCGGTCTCGAAGTGATCGGCCTGAAGCGCGTGCGGATGGGCCGCGTGATGCTCGGCGCGCTGCCGCAGGGGCAATGGCGCTACCTGTCGGCCGACGAGTCGTTCTGACAGCGGGCACGCGCTGCGTGCCGCACCATGAAACAAGCCCGCGCAAGCGGGCTTTTTCGTGTCCGGTACGAAACCACGCGCAACACGGCGCGCGCAGCCGCATCAAGGTCAGTCGTCTGCTGCCGGATCGAGCCCCGGGAACAGCACCTCGGTGAAGCCGAAGCGCGTGAAGTCGGTGATCCGCATCGGATACAGCTTGCCGATCAGGTGATCGTATTCGTGCTGGACGACCCGCGCATGGAAGCCTTCCGCGACACGGTCGAGCTTCGCGCCGAACTGGTCGAAGCCGCTGTAACGCACCTTCGCGTAGCGGCTGACGACGCCGCGCATGCCCGGCACCGACAGGCAGCCTTCCCAGCCCTCTTCCATGTCCGGCGGCATGTACTCGAGCTTCGGGTTGATCAGCACGGTCTCGGGCACCGGCGGTGCGTCCGGATAACGGTTGTTGCTGCCGAAGCCGAAGATGATGATCTGCAGCCCGACGCCGATCTGCGGCGCGGCAAGCCCCGCGCCGTTCGCGTGATGCATCGTCTCGAACATGTCCGCGACGATCTCGTGCAGCTCGGGGGTGTCGAACCGCTCGACCGGCTTGGCGACTTCGAGCAGGCGCGGATCGCCCATCTTCAGGATCTCGCGAATCATGGCGTGTTGCCCTCCAGGAGTTGGTGCAGTCCGTCTTCGTCCAGCACGGGGATGCCGAGTTCCTCGGCCTTCGCGAGCTTGCTGCCGGCGTCGGCGCCCGCGACCACATAATCCGTCTTCTTCGATACCGAGCCAGCGACTTTCGCGCCGGCCGCTTCGAGCATCTCCTTCGCCGCGTCGCGCGTGAGGTTCGGCAGCGTGCCCGTCAGCACGACCGTCTTGCCGGCCAGCACGCCCTGCGGCGCCTTCGGCGCGGGCGGGCCTTCGGGCCACGTGACCTTGCCGGGCGCGCGCAATTGCTCGATCACCGTGCGGTTGTGCTCTTCCGCGAAGAACTGGTGAATCGACTCGGCCACGATCGGCCCGACGTCGTTCACTTCGAGCAGTTCCTCGATCGACGCGTCCATGATCGGGGTCAGCGACCCGAAATGCTTCGCGAGATCCTTCGCGGTCGATTCGCCGACATGGCGGATCCCGAGCCCGTAGATGAAGCGCGCGAGCGTCGTGTGCTTCGCCTTCTCGAGCGAGTCGAGCAGATTCTGCGCGGACTTCTCGGCGAACCGGTCGAGTTCAGCGAGCGTCGCGAAACCGAGATTGAACAGGTCGGCCGGCGTGCGCACGAGATTCAGTTCGACGAGCTGATCGATGATCTTCTCGCCGAGCCCGTCGATGTCGAGCGCGCGGCGCTGCGCGAAGTGCCACAGCGCCTGCTTGCGCTGCGCCGGACAGAACAGCCCGCCCGTGCAGCGCGCGATCGCCTCGTCCGGCAGGCGCTCGATCTTCGAGCCGCACACCGGGCACTCGGTCGGCATCACGAACTCGGCCGCGTCATCCGGCCGGCGCTCGAGCAACGCACCGACGACCTCGGGGATCACGTCGCCCGCACGCCGCACGATCACGGTATCGCCGATCCGGATGTCCTTGCGGCGCACTTCGTCCTCGTTGTGCAGCGTCGCGTTGGTCACCGTCGCGCCGCCGACGAACACGGGTTCGAGCCGCGCGACCGGCGTGATCGCACCCGTGCGGCCGACCTGCACGTCGATCGCGACGAGCTTCGTCAGCGCTTCCTGCGCCGGGAACTTGTGCGCGAGCGCGAAGCGCGGCGCGCGCGACACGAAGCCGAGGCGGTCCTGCTCGTCGCGCCGGTTCACCTTGTAGACGACGCCGTCGATGTCGTACGGCAGCGACTCGCGCTTCTCGCCGACCTTGCGGAAGAAGCCGAGCAGGCCGTCGGCGCCCTGCACGACCGCGCGTTCGCGGTTCACCGGCAGGCCGAGCGTCTCGTACCAGTCGAGCAGCGCGCTGTGCGTGTCCGGCATCGGCATCCCGTCGAGCCTGCCGACCCCGTACGCGAAGAACGACAGCGGGCGCTGCGCGGTGATCTTCGGGTCGAGCTGGCGCAGGCTGCCGGCCGCCGCATTGCGCGGGTTCGCGAATTCGCGCTGCTCGGCCGCGCGCTGGCGTTCGTTCAGGCGTGCGAAATCACGCTTGAACATCAGCACCTCGCCGCGCACGTCGAGCACGGCCGGCACGTGCTTGCCCTTCAGCTTCAGCGGGATCGAGCGGATCGTGCGGACGTTCTCGGTCACGTCCTCGCCGGTCGTGCCGTCGCCGCGCGTCGACGCCTGCACGAACACGCCCTGCTCGTAGCGCAGCGAGATCGCGAGCCCGTCGAACTTCAGCTCGCACGCGTATTCGACCGGGTCCGTCACCGAGCCGGCGAGATCGGTCGTCTTGTCGAGCGCATCGGCGACGCGCTTGTCGAATGCGACGATGTCCTCGTCGGCGAAACCGTTGTTCAGCGACAGCATCGGCGCGTCGTGGACGACCGGCGTGAAACCGCCCGCCACTTCGCCGCCGACGCGCTGCGTCGGCGAATCGGGCGTCACGAGTTCGGGATGATCGGTTTCGAGTTGCTGCAGCTCGCCGAACAGCCGATCGTATTCGGCGTCGGGCAGGTCCGGCTGGTCGAGCACGTAATAGGCGTAATTCGCCCGCTCGAGTTGGTCGCGCAGCCACGCGGCACGCGCGTCGGGCTGGCTGGCTGGCGGTTCGGCTTGGGTTCGGGCCATGCTGGCGGCAGATTCGTTCTGAAAAATCGGATGTTCGATTATCTCAGTTTGACGCCGCGACGGGGGCGCGCGATGCGTGCCGCGCAAGCCCGCTGCAGTGCACCCAGGCGGTGTGTGTGTGCACTGCAGCAGCAACGACCGACGGGCGACGGCACGTCAGGCCGCCACCCGTGCAACGCGTTACTGGCTGAAGAGACGGCGCGTGACCGGCGAACCGGCCGGGATGCCCGCTTCCTCGAGCTTCGCGTACAGCTTCATCAGTTGCTGGTCGATCGCGACGAGCGTCGATTCCGGCAGCGGCCGGCGCGAATCGTCGACGACCCGCGCGCCGATCCGCTCGGACAGCGACTTCGCGTAATCGCACATCAGCCGGAACGGCAGGATGTCCTCTTCGGCGACCGGCACGTCGAGCACCAGCGTGATCATGTTGCCGCCCTTGTAGGTCAGGTCGTCGCGCAGGAAGTTCGTGTCACCGAACTGCAGCATGAACACGGGGTTCTGCTTCGCGTCGAGCTTCACGAACCGCGTGCCGTCGCGCGACAGCAGCAACCCGTCCTGGGACGCGACGGCCTGCACGTAGTTCGCCGACCACGGCGCGCCGTCCGACATCACGTTGATCGACAACTGCGCGTCGCACTGCGCGGCAAAGCCGTCGAGTTCGCGCGCCATCGCGACCGTCTCCATCATGTCGGGGAATTCCGGTGCGCCGTCGATCGTGTCGGCGAACTGCTGGACGCCCGTCACGAACTCGGAGAATTCGAGCTCGTTCAGCGCGCCGCTGCGGTTCGCGAGCTGCGCGGCCGCGCGCAGCTCTTCATAGCGCACGCCGTTCTGCAGCAGCTCCCATTGGCCGCCCTCCGGCTTGCCTTCGATATGCACGGGCTTGCTGCCCGCGCGGCGCAGCCGCTGCGCGGCCGGCAGGATCTTGTCGCCCGGCAGCGGCGCGCCGAGGCGAATCGGCACGATGCAGTCGATCCGGCGGTCGACGATCGCGGGCGGCGCCGACGAAATCGTCGTGGCGGCCGGCAGCACGGGTTCGGCCGGTTCGTGCGATGCGGCGGCGGCCGGCGCTTCCTGCGCGGCGGCTGCATCGTCGACGGCCTGCTCGGCCGACTCGGTCGACCCCGACGGCGCGTCGCCTCCGGTGGCTTCGGCCTGCAGGTCGGCCGGCGTGTCGGCAGGCGCCACGCCGCCGAAGGTCGGCTCGACGCGCGCGGCTTCGACCGGCGCGCTCGCGGCGGCGGCGGCCGGTGCCGGCGCCGCGGGCTCGCGGCGTGCGGGCTGGCGCACCGGCTCGATGAACGGCAGCTCTTCGTCGCGCTCGGGGCGATTCATCGCCTCGACCGCCTCTTCCGGCATCGGGCGCGGCATCCTGCGCCGCACCTTCGCGCCCTGCCACGCGTTGTAGACCACGACGCCGCCCACCACGACGGCGCCCGCGCCGATCAAACCGAGTGTCAACTCGTCCATGCACGCTCCATCAGCAATTCTTGTTCGTCGGAACCGCGAACGGGCGCCCATGCGCCGCGCGAACGCGGTCCGGTTTCTTCAAACGTCAATTCTGGGCAAAACCCGCGGCGGTTTCCATGTCCACCGCGACGATCCGCGACACGCCCTGCTCCTGCATCGTCACGCCGATCAGTTGCTGCGCCATCTCCATCGCGATCTTGTTGTGCGAGATGAAGAGGAACTGCGTCTTGTCGGACATCGCGCGCACGAGATTCGCGAAACGCTCGGTGTTCGCGTCGTCGAGCGGCGCGTCGACCTCGTCTAGCAGACAGAACGGCGCCGGGTTCAACTGGAACATCGCGAACACCAGTGCGGTGGCGGTCAGCGCCTTTTCGCCGCCCGACAGCAGGTGGATGGTCGCGTTCTTCTTGCCCGGCGGCTGCGCCATCACCTGCACGCCCGCATCGAGGATTTCGTCGCCCGTCATGATCAGCTTCGCCTGGCCGCCGCCGAACAGGCGCGGGAACAGGTCGCTGAAGTGACGGTTGACCTCGTCGAACGTACCCTGCAGCAGCGTGCGGGTTTCCTGGTCGATCTTGTGGATCGCATCCTCGAGCGTCGTGATCGCGTCGGTCAGGTCGGCCGACTGCGCATCGAGGAACACCTTGCGCTCGCTCGCGGCCTTCAGCTCGTCGAGCGCGGCCATGTTGACCGGACCCAGCGCGTTGATCGCGTTGTTCAGGCGCGTGACCTCGCCCTGCAGGTACGACGGTTTCAGGTCCGGCGTCAGCTTCTCGCGCAGCGCTTCCTCGTCGACCTCGGCCGCCGCGAGCTGCTCGGCAAACTGCTCGACGGACAGGCGCGCGGCCTGCTCCTTCAGCTGCAGCTCGGTGATGCGGTCGCGCAGCGGCTGCAGCGAGCGCTCGGCGACGAGACGCTGCTCGTCCGACGCGCGCAGCTTCGCGGTCAGGTCGTCGAGTTCGATCCGTGCCGCCTGCAGCGCCTCTTCCTTCACCGCGCGAATTTCGAGCGCGTCCTGCAGGCCCGTGTGCGCGGTCTGCTCGTTGATCGTTTCGAGTTCGGCGCGCGCGTCTTCCAGCGACGCGGCGACGCGCTCGCTCTGCTCGTGCGCGACCTGGATGCTGCGCTTCAGTTCGTCGATGCGCGTGACCGCGTTGCGCGCGGCGAAGCGCGCGTCGTTCGCGCCGCGCTCGAGGTCGCGCGCTTCCTGGCGCGCCTGCGTCAGCGATTCGTCGAGCGCCTCGAACGCGAGCTGGTTGTCCTCGAAGCGCGCCTGCAGTTCCGCGAGTTCGCCGTCGAAGCGCTCGAAGTTCGCTTCCGATTCCGCGCGCAATGCGCGCTGCTCGTCGATCTGCGCGCCGATCTCCTCGAGTTCCTCGCGGATCTGCGTGCTGCGCTGCGTGTAGCGTTCATGCGCCTGGGCGAGCTTCAGCACGTCCATCTGCAATGCATGCACGCGCTGGGTCGCGCGTTCGGCCTGCGCGCGCACGTCGCCGAGCGCCTGCGTGGCTTGCGTGTGTGCGGCTTCCGCGCGCACCGCCGCCGTGCGGGCCTCGTCGGCCAGCAGCGCCTGCGCGCGCACCTGGCGCGTCAGGTTTTCGATCTCCTGCTGGCGGGCCAGCATCCCGGCCTGCTCCGAATCGGCCGCGTACAGCTGCACGCCGACACGCGTGACGATGTGGCCGGCCTTCACGACGAACGCGCCGCCGGCCGGCAGTTGCGCGCGCGTCGCGAGTGCCTGCGCGACGTCGTCGGCGACGTACACGTTGCCGAGCCAGTCGTTCAGCACCGCGCGGATGCCTGCATCGTCGATGCGCACGAGCGACAGCACCGGGCGCAGCCCGGCCGCGGCGGCCGGCGGCTCGCCGGCCACGGGCGGCGCGTAGAACGCGAGCTTCGCGGGCGGCGCATCGGTCGCGAACGCCTTCACCCAGTCGAGATTCGACACTTCGAGCGCGGCCAGCCGCTCGCGCAGCACGGCCTCGAGCGCTGCTTCCCAGCCGGCCTCGACGTGCAGCTTCTTCCAGAGACGCGGCAGCGCGCCGAGCTCGTGCTTGTCGAGCCACGGCTGGATCTTGCCTTCGGTCTGCACGTTCTCCTGCAGCTGCTTGAGCGCGGCGAGCCGCGCCTCGAGCTGGTGGATCTGCGCGCTTTCGGCCTGCACGCGCTCCTGGGCCGCGCGGCGCTCGCCGTCGAGGCGCGGTACCGTTTCCTGCGCATCGGCGAGGCGCGCCTGGGCTTCGGCGAGGATTTCTTCCTGCTCGGCGAGCTGCATGCGCAGTTCCTCGAGCTGCGCTTCGTCGGGCGCGTCGAGCCCGCCCGCCTCGGACTTCAGGCGCTCGTGGCGCTGTTGAAGCTGCTGGAGCTGCTGGTCGGCATTGCGCTGGTGCGCGGCCTCGAGCTTCAGCGACTGTTCGGTCTGCGCGATCCGCGCGCGCTCGTCGTTGAGCTGCGCCTGCGCATCGCGCCATTTCGCCTCGAGCGCCGGCAGCGCGTCGTGTTTCGCGGCCGCGTTGTCTTCGGCGAGCGCGGCCTTTTCGTCGGCCATCGCGCGCGCCTCTTCGGCTTCCTCGAGTTCGTCCTGCGCCTTCTCGGCCTGCGCGCGCCATTGCTCGCGCTGCGCGTTCAGCGCGGCGATCTGCGCCTGCACGCGGTTGCGCGATTCGACGATGAACTTGATCTCGGCCTCGAGGCGGCTCACTTCGGCGTTGGCCTCGTAGAGCGCGCCCTGCGCGCCCTGCATCGCGTCGCTCGCCGAGTAATGCGCGACCCGCAGCGTCTCGAGCTGCGATTCGACCTCGCGCAGTTTCGCCGTCTGCGCCTCGAGGTCGATCTGCGCCTGTTCGATCGCGCGCTGCTGCTTCTGCTGCTCGCCGGCGGCCTCGTTCTTGCGCAGCAGCCACAACAGGCGCTGCTTCTCCTCGCCGTCGGCGACGAGTTCCTTGTACTTGGTCGCGACGACGGCCTGCGCCTCGAGCTTCTCGAGGTTCGCGCCGAGCTCGCGGACGATGTCCTCGACGCGCGTCAGGTTCTCGCGCGTGTCGTGCAGGCGGTTCTCGGTCTCGCGGCGGCGCTCCTTGTACTTCGACACGCCCGCGGCTTCCTCGAGGAACACGCGCAGCTCTTCCGGCTTCGCCTCGATGATCCGCGCGATCATGCCCTGCCCGATGATCGCGTACGCGCGGGGCCCGAGGCCCGTGCCGAGGAAGATGTCCTGGATGTCGCGGCGGCGCGCCGGCAGGTTGTTGATGTAGTAGCTCGACGTGCCGTCGCGCGTCAGCACGCGCTTCACGGCAATCTCGCCGTACTGGCCCCACTGCCCGGCCGCGCGGCCGTCGGAGTTGTCGAAGATCAGTTCGACGCTGGCCCGGCTGCCGGGCTTGCGGGCGGTCGAGCCGTTGAAGATCACGTCCTGCATCGACTCGCCGCGCAGCTCGGACGCGCGCGACTCGCCGAGCACCCAGCGCACGGCATCGATGATGTTGGACTTGCCGCACCCGTTCGGGCCCACCACGCCGACAAGCTGGCCCGGAACCTGGAAATGCGTGGGATCGACAAAGGATTTGAAGCCAGCGAGTTTGATCGAGCTCAGACGCACGGCGGTATCGGATGTGAAGAAGAGGTGAAACGGACGGGGCCGCGACGCGCGGGGCCGGACGGCCCGTGCGCGCGATGCGCCCCGGAATTCAAAAGCGGGGCCGCGCGCATCTCAAGCGTTGGGCCCCGCAAACGGCTTCCATCATACCATCGCGCGTGCGCCGTCCCGCCCGTCGCCGGGTTTGCCCGATGCCGGCGCGGCACGATGGACCCGGCTCGACAGCAGCGTCGCCAGCACGATGCACGCGCCGCCCGCCCACTCTCGCGCGCTCGGCAGTTCGCTCGCGAACACCCACGCCGACAGCGCGGTGATCACGATCTCGAACAGCATGATGATCGACGCGCGGTTCGCCGGCACGCGCGCGAGCCCGTATTGCACGAGCAGGTTGTTGGCGGCCATCGTCACGCCGATCGCGGCGATGATCGCTGCCGCGACGCCGAGCTGACTTCCCGCCGGCGCGGCCGGCAGCCCCTCGAACAGCGACGCGACCGCGCCGAACACCGCCGCGCCGCCGAACAGCGTCGCCGTGCGCATCTCGGCGCGCATCTCCGGCAGCTCGCGGCTCGCCTTGATCACGAGCACGTTGCTCATCGCGAAACTCAGGCCGGCCGCGAGCCCCGCCCATTCGGCCGGGTTGGCCGGCAGCGGCACGCCGAGCTGCGGCGACCACAGCATCAGCATCGCGCCGCCGATCGACAGCGCCGCGAGCGCCGCGCCGGCCCAGGTCAGCCGCTCGCGCAGCAGGAAATGCGCGTAGATCGCGGTCCATGCCGGGGTCAGGTAGAACAACAGCATCACGCGCAGCACTTCGCCGTGGATCGTGCCCCACACGAAACCGAGGTTGGTCACGCCCGCCGTGATCGCGATGCCCGGCAGCACCCAGTGCCAGCGCAGCGTGGCGATCGTGCGGTGCCGCACGACGACCACGAACAGGAACGCGACCACGCTCGTCAGCGCGCTCGCCAGCGTGCCGGTGAGCCCGAGCGACGCGAGAATCCGCAGCGGATACCAGATCAGGCCCCATACCGACGCGCCGATCAGGATGGCCAGCGTCGGCAGGCTGCCACGTACCGCGTTATTCATTTGATTCGCTACCCTTTATTCGAGCGGCCCGGCCGCCGTTCCGGCGGGCCGCGACCGCATTGCGTCACGTTATAATCGTCCGCTGCGAGCCGCGCGCCGTCGGCGCCCGCTCGCAGCCGTGCGGCACCCGCGCCGCCCCTTTCGCTCCAACCGGCCGCGATGGCCGCTTCGCCCGTGAACCCTCGACTCGACTCGCTCCAGCCCTATCCCTTCGAAAAGCTGCGCGCCCTGTTCAAGGACGTGACGCCTTCCAGCGACCTGAAACCGATCAGCTTCGGCATCGGCGAGCCCAAGCACCCGACGCCGGCGCTGATCCGCGACGCCGTGGTGGCCGCGCTCGACGGTCTCGCGTCGTACCCGGCCACGGCCGGCTCGGATGCGCTGCGCACGTCGATCGCACACTGGCTCGAACGCCGCTACGGGCTGCCGGCAATCGACCCGGCCACGCAGGTGCTGCCGGTGTCGGGGTCGCGCGAGGCGCTGTTCTCGCTCGCGCAGACGGTGATCGACGCGCGCCCGCGCGCGGATGGCAAGAAGGCGATCGTACTCTGTCCGAATCCGTTCTATCAAATTTACGAAGGCGCGGCGCTGCTGGCCGGTGCCGAACCCTATTTCGCGAACAGCGACCCGGCCCGCAACTTCGCGTGCGACTACGCGGCCGTGCCCGATGAAGTGTGGGCGCGCACCCAGCTGCTGTACGTGTGCTCGCCGGGCAACCCGACGGGCGCCGTGCTGACGCTCGACGACTGGCGCGAGCTGTTCGCGCTGTCCGACCGCCACGGTTTCGTGATCGCGTCCGACGAGTGCTATTCGGAGATCTATTTCGACGAAGCGGCGCCGCCGCTCGGCGGCCTCGAGGCCGCGCACCGCCTCGGCCGCGGCTTCGAGCGGCTCGTGATGCTGTCGAGCCTGTCGAAGCGCTCGAACGTGCCGGGCATGCGCTCGGGCTTCGTCGCCGGCGACGCCGCGCTGCTGAAAAAATTCCTGCTGTACCGCACGTACCACGGCGCCGCGCTGTCGCCGGTCTGGCAGCACGCGAGCATCGCCGCGTGGAACGACGAAGCGCACGTGCACGAGAACCGCGCGCTGTACCTGCAGAAGTTCAGCACGGTCACGCCGATGCTGGCCGACGTGATCGACGTGAAGCTGCCCGACGCCGCGTTCTACCTGTGGGCCAACGTCGCGCGCACCGGCCTGTCGGACACCGAGTTCGCCCGCCGCCTGTACGCCGACTATAATGTGACGGTTCTGCCCGGCTCGTACCTCGCGCGCGATGCGCACGGCACGAATCCGGGCCGCGATTTCATCCGGATCGCGCTCGTCGCGGGCACCCCCGAATGCGTCGAGGGCGCGCAACGCATCGTCGATTTCTGCCGGGCTCTCGCGCGGTAAGACGTCCATCCCGATCAATTCCATTCATCTCCTGCGAAAACGAACATGTCGCAACAACTTCAGCAAATCATCGATACCGCCTGGGAAAACCGCGCCGAGCTGTCGCCGAAGGCCGCGCCCGCCGACGTCCGCGAAGCCGTCGCGCACGCGATCGAGCAGCTCGACAAGGGTGCACTGCGCGTCGCCGAGAAGATCGACGGCAACTGGACCGTCCATCAGTGGCTGAAGAAGGCCGTGCTGCTGTCGTTCCGCCTGGAGGACAACGCACCGATGCCGGCGGGCGGCTACTCGCAGTTCTACGACAAGGTGCCGTCGAAGTTCGCGAACTACACGGCCGAAGACTTCGCCGCGGGCGGCTTCCGCGTCGTGCCGCCGGCCATCGCGCGCCGCGGCTCGTTCATCGCGAAGAACGTCGTGCTGATGCCGTCGTACACCAACATCGGCGCGTACGTCGACGAAGGCACGATGGTCGACACGTGGGCGACGGTCGGCTCGTGCGCGCAGATCGGCAAGAACGTGCACCTGTCGGGCGGCGTCGGCATCGGCGGCGTGCTCGAGCCGCTGCAGGCCAACCCGGTCATCATCGAAGACAACTGCTTCATCGGCGCGCGCTCGGAAGTCGTCGAAGGCGTGATCGTCGAGGAGAACTCGGTGATCTCGATGGGCGTGTACCTCGGCCAGAGCACCAAGATCTACGATCGCGAAACGGGCGAAGTCAGCTACGGCCGCATCCCGGCCGGCTCGGTCGTCGTCGCCGGCAACCTGCCGTCGAAGGACGGCTCGCACAGCCTGTACTGCGCGGTGATCGTGAAGAAGGTCGACGCGAAGACCCGCGCGAAGGTCGGTCTGAACGAGCTGCTGCGAGGCGACTGATGGCGAAGCCGCGCACCGTGGTCGTCTACGGCATTCCGAACTGCGACACCGTGAAGAAGGCCCGCGTGTGGCTCGACGATCACGGCGTCGCGTTCGAGTTCCACGACTTCAAGAAGCTCGGCGTCAGCGCACCGCTGGTCGAAGACTGGCTGAAGGACGTATCGCTCGACGCGCTCGTGAACAAGCGCGGCACGACGTGGCGCGGCCTGGACGACGCCATGAAGGCGGCCGCGGAAACGAAGTCCGGCGCGGTTGCGCTGATGATCCACAAGCCGTCGGTCATCAAGCGCCCCGTGCTCGTCGTCAACGGCCGCGTGAAATCGCTCGGCTTCGTGGCCGATCAGTACGCGGCGCTGTTTGCCGCCTAGGGCGGCCCGCGCGGCGCCCGCGCTGCACACGACGCCTCATCGCTGCCGGCCACCGCGCCGGCATTTTTTATCGAAAGTGGTCCGAACCATGTCCGCCACCCTAGCCCTTACCGAACAGCTGATCGCCCGCGCGTCCGTCACGCCCGACGACCAGCATTGCCAGCAGATCATGACCGAGCGCCTCGCCGCGCTCGGCTTCGAATGCGAAACCATCGCGTCGCACGGCGTGACCAACCTGTGGGCCGTCAAGCGCGGCGCCGACGGCCGCGACGGCAAGCTGCTCGCGTTCGCGGGCCACACCGACGTCGTGCCGACCGGCCCGCTCGAGCAGTGGACCTCGCCGCCGTTCATTCCCGCGCATCGTGACGGCAAGCTGTACGGCCGCGGCGCGGCCGACATGAAGACGTCGCTCGCGGCGTTCGTCGTCGCGTCCGAGGAATTCGTCGCGGCCCACCCCGGCCACCGCGGCGCGATCGCGTTCCTGATCACGAGCGACGAGGAAGGCCCGGCCACCGACGGCACCGTGAAAGTCGTCGAGCTGCTCAAAGCGCGCGGCGAACGTCTCGACTACTGCATCGTCGGCGAGCCGACGTCGACCACCGAACTCGGCGACGTCGTGAAGAACGGCCGCCGCGGCTCGATGTCGGGCGAACTGATCGTCAAGGGCGTGCAGGGCCACATCGCCTACCCTCACCTCGCGAAGAACCCGATCCACCTGCTCGCGCCGGCGCTCGCCGAGCTCGCCGCCGAACAGTGGGACGAAGGCAACGAATACTTCCCGCCGACCACCTGGCAGGTGTCGAACCTGCACGCCGGCACCGGTGCGACCAACGTGATCCCCGGCCACGCGGACCTGATGTTCAATTTCCGCTTTTCGACGGCGAGCACCGTCGAGGGCCTGCAGGCGCGCGTGCATGCGATCCTCGACAAGCACGGCCTCGAATATTCGCTGAAGTGGTCGGTGAGCGGCCTGCCGTTCCTCACGCCGCGCGGCGACCTGTCGAACGCGCTGGAGAACGCGATCCGCGCCGAGACCGGCCTCACGACCGAGCTGTCGACGACGGGCGGCACGTCCGACGGGCGCTTCATCGCGCGCATCTGCCCGCAGGTGATCGAGTTCGGTCCGCCGAACGGCAGCATCCACAAGATCGACGAGCACATCGACGTGCGCTTCGTCGACCCGCTGAAGAACGTGTACCGCCGCGTGCTCGAACAACTGATCGCCTGACGGAGCCTCGCATGACGACACCTTTTGCAACTGTTCGCGACCTGCTGCGCTATGCGGTCACGCGCTTCTCGAAGGCGAAGCTCGCGTTCGGCCACGGCTCGGACAACGCATACGACGAAGCCGCCTACCTCGTACTTCACACGCTCGACCTGCCGCTCGACACGCTCGAGCCGTTCCTCGATGCCCGCCTGCTGCCCGACGAAATCGCGGCCGTGCTCGCGGTGATCGAGCGACGCGCGACCGACCGCGTGCCGGCCGCGTATCTCACGCATGAAGCGTGGATGCACGGCCACCGCTTCTACGTCGACGAGCGCGTGATCGTGCCGCGCTCGTTCATCGGCGAACTGCTCGACGACGGGCTGCAGCCGTATGTCGCCGATCCCGAGCAGGTCGGCGCGGTGCTCGAGCTGTGCACCGGCTCCGGCTGCCTCGCGATCCTCGCGGCCAGCGCGTTCCCGAATGCCGAGATCGACGCGGTCGACCTGTCCGAGAAGGCGCTCGAAGTCGCCGAGATCAACGTGCGCGACTACGGCCTCGACGATCGCATCACGCTGCATCGCGGCGACCTCTATACGCCGCTGCCCGCGTTCCGCGCCGAACCCGACACGCGCTACGACGTGATCCTGACGAACCCGCCGTACGTGAACGCGACGTCGATGGCGGCCCTCCCGCCCGAGTACCGGCACGAGCCGGAAATGGCGCTCGCGGGCGGCGACGACGGGATGGACATCGTGCGGCGCATCATCGGGCAAGCGCACAACTGGCTGCACGACGACGGCGTGCTCGTCGTCGAGATCGGCAACGAGCGCGAGCACGTCGAAGCCGCGTTCGGCGGCCTCGAGCTCACGTGGCTGCCCACCAGCGCGGGCGACGACGCCGTGTTCCTGATCCAGGCGTCGGACCTGCCGCGCAAGGCCTGACGGCGCGCCGCGACCCAACCGTGCGGTACGGCACACCGCTGTCCCGCACGGTTGGGTAAGATGCGCGTACGCGGCCGTCGCGCCGCACGACTTCAGGAGTCCGTCACGCGCCCATGACCCTCGACTGGCTACATCTCGGCACCCTGGTCCTGGCCATCCATGTGCTCGGGATCATCGCGGCGTGTCATGCGCTCATGAATACCCGCACGTCGCAAGGCGCGATCGCATGGGCCGTGTCGCTCGCCGCGATGCCGTACCTGACGCTCATCCCGTACCTGTTCCTCGGCCGCAGCAAGTTCTCCGGCTACGTCGATGCACGACGCCACGAGATGGAAGCGCTGCGCACGCACGCACCGCGCGCGCCATGGCTCGCTGCGGACGCAACCGACGGGCAGGCCGCCGACGCGATCGGCCGGGCCGCCGTGCTCGCGCTCACGCGGCTGGGCGGAATGCCGTTCGTCGGCGGCAATGCGGTGCGCACGCTCGTGAACGGCGACGCAACCTTCTCGGCGATCCTGTCGGCGATCGACGCCGCGCGCGACTACGTGATCGTCCAGTTCTTCATCGTGCGCGACGACGCGCTCGGCCAGATGCTGCGCGACGCGCTGCTCGCCCGCACGGCGGCCGGCGTGCGCTGCTACCTGCTGTACGACAGCATCGGCAGCTTCGACCTGCCGCGCGGCTACGTCGACACGCTGCGCCGCGGCGGCGTCGAGGTCCATCCGTTCGCGACCCACCGCAAGTTCGTCAACCGCTTCCAGCTCAACTTCCGCAACCATCGCAAGATCGTCGTCGTCGACGGCAATCGCGCGTTCGTCGGCGGCCTCAACGTCGGTATCGAATATCTCGGTGCGAACCGGCGCCTGTCGCCGTGGCGCGACACCCATATCGAGATTCGCGGCCCGGTGGTGGCCAGCATCCAGTACGTGTTCGCCGAAGACTGGCACTGGGCCACGCAGACGCTGCCGCCGCTCGCCGCGCCGCCGGAGGCGCTACCCGACGACGCGATGCATTGCCTCGCCGTGCCGATGGGACCGGCCGACAAGCAGGAAACCGGCTCGCTGTTCTTCGTCGAGGCGATCAACGCCGCGCGCGAGCGGATCTGGATCACGACGCCGTATCTCGTGCCCGACGAAGCGGTGATCGCCGCGCTGAAGCTTGCGGTGATGCGCGGCGTCGACGTGCGCATCCTGATTCCGAGCCGGCGCGATCACTACGTGGTGTTCGAAGCGTCGAAGCTCTATGCGCGCGATCTCGTCGACGCTGGCGTCAAGGTGTTTCGCTACCGGCCCGGCTTCCTGCATCAGAAAGTGCTGCTGATCGACCGCGTCGCGGCCGCCATCGGCAGCGCGAATCTCGACAACCGCTCGTTCCGGCTGAACTTCGAAATCATGGTGCTGACCGTCGACCGCGCGTTCGCCGCCGAAGTCGAAGCGATGCTCGACGCCGATTTCGCGCTGGCCTACGAAGTCGATGCGAACGAGTATCGGCACTCGCCCGCGTGGCGGCGTATCGCAATGCACGTCGCGCGCCTGTTCGCGCCGATCCTGTAGCGGTTGCGCGAGCGCCGGCCCCGCGCCGCCGCCCGGCGGCGCATGCTTTCGCACGGCATGCCCCGGCGCCGCGACCCAGGCAGGCTCGATCCGAACCGCCCGCTCGCCGCATCGAACCGTCAAAGCAGCTTGTCGATATCCGCGGCGATTTCCTCGGGCTTCGTCGACGGCGCGTAGCGCTTGACGATCCGCCCGTCGCGGTCGATCAGGAATTTCGTGAAATTCCACTTGATCGCCTTGAGGCCGAGGATGCCGGGCGCCTCGTCGGTCAGGTAGCGGTACAGCGGATGCGCGTGGTCGCCCTTCACGTCGATCTTCGCGAACATCGGGAACGTGACGCCGTAGTTGCGCTCGCAGAACGCGCCGATCTGCGTGGCGTCGCCCGGCTCCTGCTTGCCGAACTGGTTGCACGGGAAACCGAGCACGAAGAAACCGCGGGCCGCGTACTGGTCATACAGCTTCTGCAGGCCCGCATACTGCGGCGTGAAACCGCACTCGCTCGCGGTATTGACGATCAGCAGCACCTTGCCGCGATACGCGTCGAGCGACGCCGGCGCACCGGCGAGCGTCTCTGCGCTGAACGAATACAGGGTGGACATCGGGCACTCCTTTTACGAAACCGTATCGACGTGGAGTCTAGGCGAAATCGCGCCGTTGCGGCACCTGCCGAACGGCCGATATCCGGGGCGACGCGCGCGCAGTCTAGAATAGCGGTTTTGGTCAGTCATTCCCGCCGTGATCCGTTTCAATCAGTTCAGCCTTGCGCGCGGCACCAAGCCGCTGTTCGAGTCGGCCTCGTTCGTGCTCAATCCCGGCGAGAAAGCCGGCCTGATCGGCGCGAACGGCGCCGGCAAATCGACGCTCTTCTCGGTCCTGCGCGGCGAGCTGCATTCCGACGGCGGCGATTTCGCGATGCCGCCGTCGTGGCGGATCGCCCACGTGTCGCAGGAAACGCCCGCCGTCGACCGCTCCGCGCTCGACTACACGCTCGACGGCGACACCGCGCTGCGCGAGATCGAGGCGCGTATCGCCGCCGCCTCGGCCGCGCACGACGGCGCGGCCGAAGCCGACGCGCACGCGGCGTTCGCCGACGCCGACGGCTATACGGCCCCCGCGCGCGCCGAAGCGCTGCTGCTCGGCCTCGGCTTCACGCTCGCGCAGACGCGCGAATCGGTCGCCAGCTTCTCCGGCGGCTGGCGCATGCGGCTGAACCTCGCGCAGGCGCTGATGTGCCGCTCCGACCTGCTGCTGCTCGACGAACCGACCAACCACCTCGACCTCGACGCGATCGTCTGGCTCGAAGACTGGCTGCACCGCTACGCCGGCACGCTCGTCGTGATCTCGCACGACCGCGAATTCCTCGACTCGATCTGCAACGTCACGCTGCATCTGGAAAATCGCCAGGTGAAGCGCTACGGCGGCAATTACTCGCAGTTCGAAGTGCTGCGGGCGCAGCAGCTGGCGCTGCAGCAAAGCGCGTACGAAAAGCAGCAGAAGACGATCGAGCACCTGCAGAGCTTCGTCGACCGCTTCAAGGCCAAGGCGACCAAGGCCAAGCAGGCGCAAAGCCGGATGAAGGCGCTCGAGAAGATGGAGCTGATCGCGCCCGCGCACATCGCGTCGCCGTTCACGTTCGAATTCCGCACGCCCGACGCCGCGCCGAACCCGATGATGGTGATGGAAGACGTCCGCTGCGGCTACCACGCCGAGGACGGCACGGACATCCCGATCGTCGAACGCGTGGCGCTGTCGATCCAGAACGGCCAGCGCATCGGCCTGCTCGGCGCGAACGGCCAGGGCAAGTCGACGCTGATAAAGACGCTGGCCGGCACGCTCGCGCCGCTGTCGGGCCACGTGCGCGACGGCAAGGGGCTGACGATCGGCTATTTCGCGCAGCACCAGCTCGAAACCTTGCGCGAGGACGATTCGCCGCTCGCGCATCTCGCACGGCTCGCCCCCGATACGCGCGAGCAGGAACTGCGCGACTTCCTCGGCGGCTTCAATTTCTCCGGCGACATGGCGACGAGCCCGGTCGGCCCGTTCTCGGGCGGCGAGAAGGCGCGGCTCGCGCTTGCGCTGATCATCTGGCAGAAACCGAACCTGCTGCTGCTCGACGAGCCGACCAACCACCTCGACCTCGAGACGCGTCACGCGCTGACGATGGCGCTCGCGCAGTTCGAAGGCACGCTGATCCTCGTCTCGCACGACCGCCACCTGCTGCGCGCGACCACCGACCAGTTCATGCTCGTCGCGAAGCACCGGCTGCAGCCGTTCGACGGCGACCTCGACGATTACCGCGACTGGCTGCTGCAGCATGCGGCCGAACAACGCGCGGCCGCGAAGGCCGACAGCGCGGCGGCAGCGGGCGCGGATCCGGGCGTCAACCGCAAGGATCAGAAGCGTCAGGCGGCCGAGGAGCGCCAGCGGCTGTCGCAGCTGAAGAAACCGCTGCAGAACCGCATCACGAAGCTCGAAAGGGAAATGGAAACGCTGCACGCGGAGAAGGCGCGCCTCGACGCGTTCGTCGCCGATCCGGCGAGCTACGAAGCCGCGCGCAAGACGGAACTGACCGAAGCGATCCGCAAGCTGGGCGAGGTCAATGCCCGGCTCGAAACGGTCGAGGCGGACTGGCTCGCCGTGCAGGAAGAACTCGAGCAGATCGGCTGAACGCGCCCGGCGCGCCGTCAGCCGGTCGTTTCAGCGGCGGCCGCACGCCTAGGCACGATCCACGACCGGCGAACCCGCCCGGCCGCACCGGGCGCGGAAACGACAAGGCCGGGCGCCCGGGCCCGGCCTCTTTGTCATTGTTGCGTTCGACGTGATCGCGTCCGCCGTCCGCCGGCCGCGCCATCCGCTCAACGCCGCGGCAACGTATCGCGCGGCATCTGCTCGTCATCGCCCATCAGGTGACGCCGCCCTTCGGTCGGCCGGCGGATCGCCGCGGCGACCTCCGCTTCCGTCACGTCCTCGGACACGACCCGGCGCGCCAGGCGCCCTTCGTCGTCGATCCATTCGACGATCCGGCATCCGCCGCCCCACGGCTGAACGATCGGCTCCGACACACGGCAGCCGCGCAGGTTGTAACTGCGTCCGCTCGGCGCTTCCCCATACTGTTTAAACATAGGTTCCCTTCGCATTGCGCGGTTCGACAATCCGGCAAAGGATAGGGAAAAGCGATGTCCGGCGGGTTACATCAGCCTACATATTCATTACATTCAATTACGCGACAGATCACCGTGGCCAATGCACGGCGGCGCTGGCCAGCCACGGCTATTCGAGATCGCGCACACGGTCGATCGCCTGCTCGATCCGCTCGACGGCCATCACGTTCAGTCCTTCGATCGGCTGTTTCGGTGCATTCGCCTTCGGGATCAGCGCGGCGGTGAAACCGAGCTTCGCCGCCTCGCGCAGGCGTTCCTGGCCGCGTGGGGATGGCCGGATCTCGCCCGCCAGCCCCACTTCGCCGAACACGATCAGGCCCTTCGGCAGCGCCTTGTTGCGCATCGACGAATGGATCGCGAGCAGCACCGCGAGGTCGGCGGCCGGCTCGGTGATCTTCACGCCGCCCACCGCGTTCAGGAACACGTCCTGGTCGAAACACGCGATGCCCGCGTGCCGGTGCAGCACCGCGAGCAGCATCGCGAGCCGGTTCTGCTCGAGGCCGACCGCGAGCCGGCGCGGGTTCGGCACGTGGGCCGTATCGACGAGCGCCTGGATCTCGACGAGCAGCGGGCGCGTTCCCTCCTGCGTGACGAGCACGCAGGAACCCGGCACGACCTGCTCGTGCTGCGACAGGAATAGCGCGGACGGGTTCGCGACGCCACGCAGCCCGCGCTCGGTCATCGCGAACACGCCGAGCTCGTTGACCGCGCCGAAGCGGTTCTTGAACGCGCGCACGAGCCGGAACGACGAATGGGTGTCGCCCTCGAAGTACAGCACCGTGTCGACGATATGCTCGAGCACGCGCGGGCCCGCGAGGTTGCCCTCCTTCGTCACGTGCCCGACCATGATGATCGCGGTGCCGGACTGCTTCGCGATGCGCGTGAGCTGCGCCGCGCACTCGCGCACCTGCGCGACCGAGCCGGGCGCCGATGTCAGCGCTTCGGAATAGACGGTCTGGATCGAGTCGATGACGGCGACGTCCGGCCGTTCCGCGTCGATCGCGGCCTGGATCTTCTCGAGCTGGATCTCGGCGAGCAGCTTCAGCTCGGCCGCCGGCGCGCCGCCGTCGAGCAGTGCGAGCCGTTGCGCGCGCAACGCGATCTGCGCGGCCGATTCCTCGCCGCTGATATAGAGTGCGCGCCGCTCGCTCGCGATGTCCGCGAGCGACTGCAGCAACAGCGTCGACTTGCCGATGCCGGGATCGCCGCCGATCAGCACGACGCCGCCAGGGACCAGCCCGCCGCCCAGCACGCGATCGAATTCGCCGATGCCGGTGGAGAACCGCGGCACGTCGGCCGCCTCGATGTCGACGAGGCGCTGCACGGGCGCGCGTTTCGCGAGCGACTGGAAGCGATGGGCGGCCGGCGACTCGGCGACCGATTCGACGAGCGTGTTCCAGGCCTGGCACGACGGGCATTGCCCCTGCCACTTCGGGGTTTGTCCGCCGCACTCGCTGCAGACGTAGACGGTTTTCTGTTTGGCCACGCGTGCTGCCCTTATTCCGCGCGCACCGGTACGCGGGCGGCGACCGCGCACATCAGTTCATAGCCGATGGTCCCGCAATGGCGCGCGACGTCGTCGATCGGCAGCGCGTTGCCCCACAGCTCGACCCGCGCGCCGACGCCGGCCTGCGGGCACGGCGTCAGGTCGACGGTAATCATGTCCATCGACACGCGGCCGACGATCCGCGTGCGGATGCCGTCGACGATCACGGGCGTGCCTTCGGGTGCGACGCGCGGATAGCCGTCCGCATAGCCGCACGCGACGACGCCGATGCGCATCTGCGCTTGCGCGGAGAACGTCGAGCCATAGCCGATCGCCTGCCCCTTCGCGATCGTCTGCACGGCGATCAGCTCGGAGGCGAGCGTCATCGCAGGCTTCAGGCCCGTATCGGCGATGTCGGACGACAGCCCCGACGGCGATGCGCCGTACAGCACGATCCCCGGCCGCACCCAGTCGAAGTGCGTATCCGGATGCCACAGCACGGCCGCCGAATTCGCGAGGCTGCGCGCGCCCGCGATGCTTGCCGCGCCGCGCTCGAACGTCGCGAGCTGCTCGGCGACGCCGCGCTCGTTGTCGGCGTCCGAAAAATGGGTCATCAACGTGATCTGGCCGATGCCGGGGCACGCACGGGCGCGCTCCCACGCGGCGCGGTACTTCTCCGGCACGTAGCCGAGCCGGTTCATCCCGCTGTTCATCTTGAGCTGCACGTTGACGGGCTTCGACAGCCGCGCCGTCTCCAGCATCCGCATCTGCTCGTCGTTGTGGACGGTGGTCGTGAGGCTGTAGCGGTCGATCACGTCGATGTCGGTCGACCGGAAGAACCCTTCGAGCAGCAGGATGGGGCCGGCCCAGCCGAGCTCGCGCAGCTTCACGGCCTCGTCGAGGTCGAGCAGGCCGAAGCCGTCGGTGCCGCGCAGGCCGGGAAACACGCGCGCGAGACCGTGGCCGTACGCGTTGGCCTTGACGACCGCCCAGACCTTGGACGGGCCGGCAAAGCGGCGGACGACGGAGAGATTGTTCGCGAGGGCGGCGGTGTGGATGGTGGCGGAGATCGGGCGCGGCATGGGAAATTTACGTAAAGACGCTTGCGAATCATCAGCTTACCGCGCCTTTTGAGCACCGAAGCCGACAATTTGCGGAACGATCGGGGAATCTTGCTAGTCCGAATTGCCGTATTTTCGTGTTATAAAGCCGTGCGCACAACCCATTTCGAACGGAATAAGCCGATCGCATACCAGGCGGCCTACGCGGCCCTGCCGCAGCGACGAAAGCATCGCATCAGATGAAAAAAGGTTTTTACACCATCATGGCCGCGCAGTTTTTCTCGTCGCTGGCCGACAATGCGCTTCTCATCGCCGCCATCGCCCTGCTGAAAGACCTCCACGCCCCCAACTGGATGACACCGCTGCTCAAGCTGTTCTTCGTGTTGTCGTATGTGGTGCTGGCGGCCTATGTCGGTGCGTTCGCCGATTCGCGTCCGAAGGGGCGCGTGATGTTCATCACCAATTCGATCAAGGTGGTCGGCTGCCTGATCATGCTGCTCGGCGCCCATCCGCTGATCGCATACGGCATCGTCGGGTTCGGCGCCGCGGCCTACTCGCCCGCGAAGTACGGCATTCTGACCGAGCTGCTGCCGGCCGACCGGCTCGTCGCCGCGAACGGCTGGATCGAAGGCACGACCGTCAGCTCGATCATCCTCGGCACCGTGCTCGGCGGCGCGCTGATCAGCCCGCACATCGCGTCGCACGTGATCGCGCACACGCCAGCCTGGATCGCCACGCCCGCCGAAGCGGCGATGGTGATCATCATGGCGATCTACGTGATCGCCGCCATCTTCAATCTGCGGATCCCCGATACCGGCGCGCGCTACCCGAAGCAGGAGCGCGGCCCGGTCAAGCTCCTCACCGACTTCGCCGACTGCTTCATGGTGCTCTGGCGCGACAAGCTCGGCCAGATCTCGCTCGCGGTCACGACGCTGTTCTGGGGCGCGGGCGCGACGCTGCAGTTCATCGTGCTGAAGTGGGCCGAAGTGTCGCTCAACATGTCGCTGTCCGAAGGCGCGATCCTGCAGGCGGTGGTCGCGGTCGGCGTCGCGGGCGGTGCGATCGCCGCCGCCGCGCGGATCCCGCTGAAGAAGTCGCTCAGCGTGCTGCCGGTCGGCATCATCATGGGCATCGCGGTCATGCTGATGGCGTTCTACACGCGCGACCTGTTCCCGGCGCACTGGGCCGTGCATTTCGGCCACCTGCGCCTGCCGGTGTACCTGATCGTCGCGTACATCTTCCTGATCTGCGTCGGCGCGCTGTCCGGCTACTTCGTGGTTCCGATGAACGCGCTGCTGCAGCATCGCGGCCACGTGCTGCTGTCGGCCGGCCATTCGATCGCGGTGCAGAACTTCAACGAGAACCTGTCGGTGCTCGTGATGCTGTGCCTGTATGCGGTGCTGGTCTGGCTCGACGTGCCGGTCGGCGTCGTGATCGTGCTGTTCGGCACGTTCGTGTGCCTGACGATGTGGCTCGTGATGCGCCGCCACCAGGCGAACCAGCGTCAGTTCGACTCGGTCGCGCTGATCGGTGAATCGCGGCACTGACGCTACACTTCCTG
Source organism: Burkholderia sp. Bp9090 (assembly GCF_003857985.1). Classification (NCBI taxonomy): domain Bacteria; kingdom Pseudomonadati; phylum Pseudomonadota; class Betaproteobacteria; order Burkholderiales; family Burkholderiaceae; genus Burkholderia; species Burkholderia sp. Bp9090. The sequence goes on along the minus strand of NZ_QTPV01000010.1, from coordinate 14,867 downwards.
TTTCCGTCCGTCGGTGCCGGTCTTCGAACCGGCGCCTTGCCATCATGACGCACCCGATACCCAACGTCCTGACGATCGCCGGCTCCGACTCGGGCGGCGGCGCGGGCATCCAGGCCGACCTCAAGACCTTCTCCGCGCTCGGCGCGTACGGCGCGAGCGTGATCACCGCGCTGACCGCGCAGAACACGCGCGGCGTGACCGGCGTGCACGCTCCGGACGCCGCGTTCGTGACCGCGCAGCTCGACGCGGTGTTCGACGACATCCGCATCGACGCGGTCAAGATCGGCATGCTCGCGAACGCGGCGATCGTGCACGCGGTCGCCGACGCGCTGCGGCGCCATGCGCCGCGTTTCGTCGTGCTCGATACGGTGATGATTTCGAAGAGTTCGCACGCGCTGCTCGCGCCCGATGCGGTCGACGCATTGCGCGACGCGCTGCTGCCGCTCGCGACCGTCGTCACGCCGAACCTGCCCGAAGCGGCCGCCCTGCTCGGCGACACGCCCGCGATGACCGAAGACGACATGGTCCGGCAAGGCCAGGCGCTGCTGAAGACCGGCGCGCGCGCCGTGCTGATGAAGGGCGGCCACCTGCCCGACGCGGCCGCGAGCCCCGACTGGCTCGTCGATGCGGCGCATGCGGTGCGGTTCGACGGCACGCGCGTGCCGGTCAGCAACACGCACGGCACGGGCTGCACGCTGTCGTCGGCGATCGCCGCGCTGCTGCCGCAGCGGCCCGATCTCGACAGCGCGGTGCGCGAAGCGAAGGCCTACCTGACCGGCGCGATCGCCGCGAGCGGCCAGCTCGACGTCGGCCACGGCGTCGGCCCCGTCCATCACTTCCATCGCTGGTGGTAAGCGCCGGCTGATGCGGCGTCAGTGGTCCTGGGCAGCGAACGCCTGCGCACGCGCGGGCCAGTCGTCCGGCACGATGAAACCGCGCGCCGTCTCCCGCCATACGCCGTTGCCGTCCAGTCGATGGACGCCGATCAGCGCGGGCGCCTGGCGCGCCGTCAAGGCGGACGGCAATTCGAGCGAATACGCCAGCGGTTCGGGCGCGGCGTCGGCCGCCACCCGCCGCGGCGCGAGCCATGCGAGCCGCGGCAGCACGTTCCATGCCGCACCGTCGGGCTGTGCGGATGCCCACGCCGGCCACTGCGCGTGCGTGAGCCAGAACCCGCGCGGATGATCGGCCGCGATTTCCGCGGCCACCGGCGGCAGCGGCACGCCGTGCGGATAGAACAGCCAGCCCTTGATGAACATCTGCGCATCGGACGGCGCGCCGTAGCCCAGCAGCGCGAACCCGTGGCGATCGCTCAGCCGCAGCTGATGCTCGAGCAGCCGGCTGCGCTTGCGGTCGAGGCGGTCGACGAGATTCGGCCCGACGAAATCCGCGAGCGACGCGTCGCCGTCGACCGGCGCGCATAGATAGCACTTGACCGCGAGTTCCCAGTGCAGGCGCAGCCCGCCCGGCGCATCGACGAGGAAATCGACCTCGCCGAGCGTCTTGCCGTTGCTGCGCAGCGGCAGGTTGGCGGCGACGAGCCGCAGCGACGGCCCGTGCGTGAGGAAATACTCGAGCAGGCATTCGGCATAGCGGCCGAGTCGCACGGGCCGCAGCCCGTCGAGCGCGCGGTGCAGCGGCTCGGGCGCGGCATCGAGCGCGACGAGCCACGCTTCGACGGCCACCCGCTCGACCGCATCCGCCCACGGATGCGCGAGCGGCGCCCCGGGCGCGGCAGTGAGCAGGCTCGGGCTCGCGAGGAGCCAGCCCAGATCGCGGACCGCGGCATCGTGCAGCGTATCGACGAACGCGACCGCCGCGCCGCGCGTCATTGTCCGGCCGGCCCGTGCGCGGCGGCGCCCTCCGCCCGCTGGAACGTATCGCGCGCCAGGCACAGGTCGGCCCACGCCTTCGACTTGTCCTGCAGGCTGCGCAGCAGGTACGCCGGGTGGTAGGTGACGATCACCGGCACGCCTTCGTACGTGTGCACGCGGCCGCGCAGCGATGCGATGCTCGCGTCCGTCTTCAGCAGCGTCTGCGCGGCGAAGCGGCCGAGCGCGACGATCAGCTTCGGTTTCACGAGCGCGACCTGGCGCTGCAGGTACGGCTCGCAGCGCGCGACCTCGTCCGGTTCCGGGTTGCGGTTGCCGGGCGGGCGGCACTTGATCACGTTCGCGATGTAGACGTTGTCGCCGCGCTTGAGCGCGAGCGACTGCAGCATGTTGTCGAGCAGCTTGCCGGCCTGGCCGACGAACGGCTCGCCCTGCCTGTCCTCGTTCTCGCCCGGCGCTTCGCCGATCAGCATCCAGTCCGCTTCCCGATCGCCGACACCGAACACGGTATTGGTGCGCTTCTCGCAGAGGCGGCAGCTCGTGCAGCCGGCGACGCGTGCGGCGAGCGCATCCCAGTCGAGCATCGCGACCGGCGTTGCAGCAGGACGCGCTTCGGCCGGCGGCAGCGGATCGCCAGGCGGCGCCGCGTCGAACCACGCGAAATCGTCTTCGGTGAGCGGCGGCAGGTCGTCCGCGGCGGCGGCGGCGGCCGGGGACGATGCCGGCCCGGCGGATGCGCGCTCTTCGTCGATCGCGGCACGCGCGCCGCTGCCCGTTTCCGCAGCCGGTGCCGCGGAGCGCGCGGCGCCCCCAGCGGGCGGCGTATCCGCCAGCGGCATATCGCCGCGCGGGAACACGCGTGCAGCCGCCTGCGTGTCACGCGGCTGCTCCGACGTCGGCCGCGACGCGGGCGCGACGGTTGCGGCCGCAACGGCGGACGCATCGTCGGCCGCGCCCGGCACGCCAACCGGCCCGGCCCCCGCCCCACCCGCTTCGGCGCCTTCCGCGCGCGACCCGCGCCGCACCCAGATCTGCGCGAGCCCCATTTCCTCGAGCGCTGCTTCAGCCCACGCCATGCGCGTCCCCTTCGTCCTTGTTCAGCGTCAGACGCATCACGATCGCGTCCTCCCGGCTGCGATGCCGCGCCGGATAGTAGTTCTTGCGCCGGCCGATCGTCACGAAGCCGAAGCGCTCGTACAGATGGATCGCCCGCGGATTGGACGGCCGCACCTCGAGCAGCACGCCGTCGAGCCCCTCCGCGCGCGAGATGCGCACGGCTTCGCGCAGCAGCGCGAGGCCCGCGCCCGACTGCTGGGCGGCCGGCGCGACGCACAGGTTCAGCAGGTGCATTTCGTCGATCACCGGCATCAGCACGCAATAGCCGACGAGCGCGCCCGTCACGTGCCGCAGGCACACGCCGAAATAGCCGTTGCGCAACGAATCCTGGAAATTGCCGCGGCTCCACGGGAATTCGTACGCGACCTGCTCGATCGCGACGACCTCGTCAAGATCGGTGTCGGTCATCGGCGACAGATAGCGGTCGCTCAACAGGACGCCCGTCATCGTTTTGCTCCGTCCGTCTGCGCGGCACGCGCGGCCATGCGCTCGGCGGTGGTCTGCGCGACCTTGTCGCGCACGTATTCGGGTGCGGCCTGGTCGGCCGGCACCGTCCGGCCGGCGCGGAATGCCCGCAGCGCGGCATGCGCGACCGCCAGCGCATGCGGCAGCGCGTCGCCGTCGATCACGGCCGCGGCCGCCGCGGCCGGCAGTTGCGCGCCGAACGCGGCGGCCGCGTTGCCCGCGAGCGTGAACGGCGCGTCGGGCACGCCGACGGCGCCCGGTGCATCGAGCGACGCCGGATGCAGCGTGCGCCAGTCGCCCGCCTGCTCGTCCCATGCGAAGTCGGCCCAGTACGCTTCGTCCATCCGCGCGTCGAGCGCGGCCAGCACGCGCGTCGTGCCGGGTGCGCGCAGCCGCGCGTGTTCGGCGCACGCGAGCAGCGTGCTGACCGGCACGACCGGCAGCCCGCGCCCGAACGCGAGCCCCTGGGTAATGCCGGTCGCGGTGCGCAGCCCGGTGAACGAGCCGGGGCCCGCGCCGAACGCGATCGCGTCGCAATCGGCGAACGTGAGGCCCGATTCGGCGAAGAGTTCCTGGATGGCCGGCAGCACGCGCGTGCTCGACACGGCGCCCGTCAGCTCGTGGCGGACCCAGGTTTGCGTGGTGGAAACGGCGTCATCGGCGAAAGCCGAGCGCAGCAGCGCGACCGAGCAGTATTCGGTCGACGTATCGATGGCGAGGAGCACTGTTTGCGTCATGGCCGACATTGTAATGCGGCGCCCCGCTCCCACGGGCGGTCGGACCCGATCGCGATGCGCGCGCCGCGCGGCTGGCGGTTTGGAAGGATCGCTCGACCCCGCGCGGCGCGGCGCTTGTTAAGATCGCCCGACCTGAAACCCTTACGGAGACACACGATGAGCGAACTCACCGCCCAATTCGACCAGGCCCAGGTCGACGTCAAGCAACTGACAGAGCGACCGGGCAACCTGACGCTGCTGCGCCTGTATGCGCTCTTCAAGCAGGCGACCGACGGCGACGCGCACGGCGACAAGCCGGGCTTCACCGACATCGTCGGCAAGTACAAGTACGACGCGTGGGAAGCGCTGAAAGGCACGACCCAGGATGCGGCGAAGCAGCAATACATCGAACTCGTCGAATCGCTGAAGAACGGCACGGCGTCCTGATCTGTCCCGCCTGCCGCGACAGTCAATCAATAGGCAATCAAATCAGTGGCGCAGCGCAGCAAATATCTCTATAATGCTGGCTGCGTCACCTCCCGCGCTCGGCTCGCAAGCCGTTCCGGCCCGACGCCTCGTAGCGTTAAGCTCCAATCCGGTTTAGAACCTGTCCCCTCCTGCTTCGACCCTCGCGGTCGTCAACTAGGCTGGCGGCCCCCGCTCCAGAAGCGCGCCGCACCCAAAACAGCTTCTAATGCCTCATCCGCCGACGGTTCGGCGGATTGCACCCGTTTCCCGATTTGCTCGCTGAATCCGACGACTTGGGTATGCGCGATTGGCGCCGACGTTTCACCCACTGTGTTTCAAGGATTGTTATGACTTCGAGCATCAACTCCAGCCCGCTCAACGCGATCGCCGACCAGGCGCTCGGTCTCGAGAACGCCGCCGCACCGGCCGCGGTCGAACCGGCGTCGGACGAGCCGACTTTCGCGTCGCTCGGGTTGTCGCCGGAGATCGTCTCCGCGCTGCAGGCCGCCGGCTACGCCAAGCCGACGCCGGTCCAGCAGCGCGCGATTCCGGCCGGCATCGCCGGTCGGGACCTGCTGGTGTCGAGCCCGACCGGTTCGGGCAAGACGGCCGCATTCATGCTGCCCGCGATCGAACGTTTCGCGCAGCTCCAGAAGGCGCAGGCGCAGCAACCGCGTGCGCCGCGCGAACCGAATCAGGGCGACCGCCGTGCGCGCCGCCCGCAGCCCGTCGCCCGCCCGGGCCTGCTCGTGCTGACGCCGACCCGTGAGCTCGCGATGCAGGTCACCACGGCCGCGTCGACCTACGGCAAGCACCTGAAGCGCCTGCGCACGGTCAGCATCCTCGGCGGCGTCGCCTACGGCCAGCAGCTGATGCTGCTCGCGAAGAACCCCGAGATCCTGGTCGCCACGCCGGGCCGTCTGCTCGATCACCTCGAGCGCGGCCGCATCGACCTGTCCGAACTGAAGATGCTCGTGCTCGACGAAGCCGACCGCATGCTCGACATGGGCTTCATCGAAGACATCGAGACGATCGTCGCCGCGACGCCCGAGTCGCGCCAGACGATGCTGTTCTCGGCCACGCTCGACGGCAAGATCGGTTCGCTGACGAGCCGCCTGCTGAAGGATCCGGAACGCATCGAGATCCAGCAGCGCCTCGAATCGCGCGCGAACATCGCACAGACCGTCCATTACGTCGACGATCGCGACCACAAGGACCGCCTGCTCGATCACCTGCTGCGCGACGACGCGCTCGACCAGGCGATCATCTTCACGGCGACCAAGATCGATGCCGACCAGCTCGCCGGCCGTCTCGCCGACGCCGGCTTCGAATCGGCCGCGCTGCACGGTGACCTGCCGCAGGGCGCGCGCAACCGCACGATCCGTGCGCTGCGCGAGCGCCGCGTGCGCGTGCTGGTCGCGACCGACGTCGCAGCCCGCGGCATCGACATCCCGGGCATCACGCACGTGTTCAACTACGACCTGCCGAAGTTCGCGGAAGACTACGTGCACCGTATCGGCCGTACGGGCCGTGCCGGCCGTTCGGGCACCGCGGTGAGCCTCGTGCACCACGCCGAGCAAGGCGCGCTCAAGCGCATCGAGCGCTTCGTGCGCTCGCCGCTGCCGGTCAACGTGATCGAAGGCTTCGAGCCCCGCAAGGCACCCCCGCGCAACGATCGCGGCACCGGCGGCCGCGGCCGTCCGGGCGGCGGTAACGGCGGTCGTCGTTTCGGCGGCAAGCCGGGCGGCGGTCATGGCGGCAACGGCCGCAGCTACGGCGGCGGCAATGGCGGCGGCTGGAGCGGCAAGCCGGGCGGCAGCCGTGACGGCGGCCCGCGTCGCGACGGCCAGCGCAGCGGCGGCCCGCGTCGCAGCAATTCGGCGTCGTAAGCACGCCCCGGCGGCCCCCGTGGCCGCCCGCCCATCCGGCAAACCGGCGCACCCGCGCCGGTTTTTTTTCGTCCCGCGCCAAATTTCACGATGCGGAAAATTTTTTTGCGTCGTAAAAAATCATGCTGCGCGGCACAACCTTACAATTGCGAGATGGGAAAAATCGTTTCTCATTGCGAAACACAAAACACAAGTTGTTGATTAAAAACGATTAAAAAGTTTCAAACTTCCTGGTATAGCCCCTGTTTCACTCGGATCGGTTTGCCTAGACTCTTATACAAGACTTCTCAAAGCGGCACGCACCGCGCCCCGCTTCGAGAACAGCATCAGCACCGTCCGATTCGACCGATCTGGCAACACACCGCATCAAGGAGCTCATCATGTCGCGACAGCAACAGGCACAGGAACTGCAAAAGCAATGGGAAACCGATCCGCGCTGGAAGGGCATCAAGCGCAGCTACACGGCTGAGGACGTGGTGCGCCTGCGCGGCTCGATCGCCGTCGAGCACACGCTGGCCAAGCGCGGCGCGGAAAAGCTGTGGCACCTCATCAACGAAGAGCCGTTCGTCAACGCACTCGGTGCGCTGACCGGCAACCAGGCGATGCAGCAGGTGAAGGCCGGCCTGAAGGCGATCTACCTGTCGGGCTGGCAAGTGGCCGGCGACGCGAACGTCGCGGGCGAAATGTACCCGGACCAGTCGCTGTACCCGGCGAACTCGGTGCCGCTCGTCGTCAAGCGCATCAACAACACGCTGACGCGCGCCGACCAGATCCAGTGGTCGGAAGGCAAGAATCCGGGCGACGAAGGCTACGTCGATTTCTTCGCGCCGATCGTCGCGGACGCGGAAGCCGGCTTCGGCGGCGTGCTGAACGCGTTCGAACTGATGAAAGCGATGATCGAGGCCGGCGCCTCGGGCGTGCACTTCGAGGATCAGCTCGCGTCGGTAAAGAAGTGCGGCCACATGGGCGGCAAGGTGCTGGTGCCGACCCGCGAAGCGGTCGCGAAGCTGTCGGCGGCGCGTCTCGCGGCCGACGTAATGGGCACGCCGACCGTGCTGGTCGCGCGGACCGACGCGGAAGCGGCGGACCTGATCACGTCCGACATCGACGACAACGACAAGCCGTTCCTGACGGGCGAGCGCACGGTCGAAGGCTTCTTCCGCACGAAGCCGGGCATCGGGCAGGCGATCTCGCGCGGCCTCGCGTATGCGCCGTACGCCGACCTCGTCTGGTGTGAGACGGGCAAGCCGGATCTCGAGTACGCGAAGAAATTCGCGGAAGCGATCCAAAAGCAGTTCCCCGGCAAGATGCTGTCGTACAACTGCTCGCCGTCGTTCAACTGGAAGAAGAACCTCGACGACGCGACGATCGCGAAGTTCCAGAAGGAACTCGGCGCGATGGGCTACAAGTTCCAGTTCATCACGCTGGCCGGCTTCCATGCGCTGAACTACTCGATGTTCAACCTCGCGCACGGCTATGCCCGCACGCAGATGAGCGCGTTCGTCGAACTGCAGCAGGCGGAGTTCGCGGCGGCCGACAAGGGCTTCACGGCCGTCAAGCACCAGCGCGAAGTCGGCACCGGCTACTTCGACGCGGTCACGCAGACGGTCGAGCGGGAAGCCTCGACGACCGCGCTGCACGGCTCGACCGAAGACGAACAGTTCTTCGACGGCAAGAAGGTCGCGTAACGCGCGCAAGCGTCACGCCGATGCCGGCCCGTCACGCGACGGCGCGGCATCGGCGGCACCGGACAACAATCAGGGAGGAGACGGCTGGCGCGCGATCGACGTCGCGCGACCGGTCGCGCGCGGCCAGTGGCCGCCAGCAACGACGCGCGCCGGCTTCGTCCGGCGCGCCCTTTTTTCAGCGGCGCCGCCGTGCTGTCGCCCGGGCGGCTACGAACGACGGGCGCCGCGTCTACCGATAGACGATCACCGGAATTTTCGTATGGGTCAGCACGCGCTGCGTTTCGCTGCCGATCAGCAGGCTGCCGAGCCCGCGGCGTCCGTGGGACGCCATGAAGATCACGTCGCAGCCGCCACGTTCGGCCGCCTCGATGATGCCGAGGTACGGCGACGGATGCACGCTCGTCCAGCTGTCGCAATCGACGCCGGCCGCCTTCGCGGCTGCCTGCACGTCGTCCAGGTGCGCGCGCGCCTCGCGCTCGCTGCGCGCCCGGAAATCGGCGGGCGGCTCGATGATCACTTCGGAAAACGGCGAGTACGGATACTGCGGCAGGCACGCATAGGCCGTGACCCGCGCGCCGACCGCGCGCGCCAGGTCGATCGCGCCGTCGATCGCCTTCTGCGACAGTTCGGAACCGTCGGTTGGAACGAGGATGTGCCGGAACATCGCGCCCTCCTGCGTCAGACGCACCGCGCGCACCGCGAACCCATGCGGGCCGGCTCCGGCGCGTCGCGCATGCCAGTTTCGATTGTAGTGCGCGAAACCGGGCGACCGGCGCCGGCAGCGGGTTCGCCCTCATATCGGAAACGCGCGGGCCGGTGCGCCCTGCTCGCCCCGCCCTACTCGCCCCAATACCCCGGCCGTTCGTACGTATGTTTCAGGTAATCGAGAAACAGCCGCACGCGCAGCGGCAGGTGACGGCGCTGCGGAAACACCGCGTGGATGCCGATCGGTGGTGCCGCGAACGCGTCGAGCACGGTGACGAGGCGGCCGGCCGCGATGTCGTCGCCGACCTCCCACCACGATCGCCATGCCAGGCCGTAGCCGGCGAGGCACCATTCGTGCAGCACCGCGCCGTCCGAGCATTCCATCGTGCCGTTCACGCGGATCGACACCACCTTGTCGCCCTCCTGGAACGCCCAGCCGCGCTGCTGGTTCGCATTCGCGGCAAGCGCGAGGCAGTTGTGGCGCGCGAGTTCCGCAAGCGTGGCCGGCGTGCCGCGCCGCGCGAGATACGCGGGGGACGCGACGCACACCCGCCGGTTCTCGCCGAGCTTCAGCGACACCAGCGACGAATCGGGCAGCTCGCCGAGCCGCACCGCGCAATCGAACCCTTCGTTGACGAGGTCGACCATCCGGTCGGACAGGTCGAGCGTGACCGACACGTCCGGATGCGCGCCGCTGAATTCGGGCACGAGCGGCGCGACGTGGCGCCGCCCGAAGCCGGCCGGCGCGGAAATGCGCAGGTGGCCGCTCGCCTTCACGCCGCCGGCGGACACGCTCGCCTCCGCGTTCTGCATGTCGTTGATGATCCGCTGGCAATCCTCGAGGAAGGCCGACCCCTCGAAGGTCAGCGTGAGCTTGCGCGTAGTCCGCACCAGCAGCTTCACGCCGAGCCGCTCCTCGAGCGCGTCGAGGCGGCGGCCGATGATCGCCGGCGCGACGCCTTCCGCATGCGCGGCCGCCGACAGGCTGCCCTTCGCCGCGACCGCGGCGAACGTTTCGATCTGTTTGAACCGGTCCATGACTCGCAGGGCGGCGCTCCCGCCCTTCAAATAGCTTGAGCCGTCAAGATTAGGTATATGAAAGTAAAAGATCAAGTGATGTTTAGCGTCTTTTTTAGCACTGACGAGCACGAATAAAATCGTTTCCGACCTCTGAAACTGGAGCGCAAGGCTATGTCGGCCACAACGACACTCTCCTCTCCCGACGCAATCCTCTTCGATGCATTCGGCACGTTGTTCGACGTGCATGCGGTCGTGGCCGCGGCAGAGCAGATGTTTCCCGGTCACGGGGACCGGTTGTCGCGGCTGTGGCGACGCAAGCAAATCGAATACTCGCAGTTGCGCACGCTCGCCGATCCCTCCGGCGCCCGCTATCGCCCGTTCCGCGACATCACGCTCGACGCGTTGCGGTTCGCCGCGCGCAGGCTCGGGCTCGCGCTGAACAGCGCGGCCGAGAAGCGGCTGATGGACGAATACGCGTGCCTGTCCACCTATCCCGACACGGTGCCCGCGCTGCGCAAGCTGCGCGCGCTCGACCCGCGCCCGCCGCTCGCGATCCTGTCGAACGGCAACCCGGAGATGCTCGACATCGCGATCAAGAGCGCCGGCATGACCGGCCTGTTCGATCGCGTGCTGTCGGCCGACGCGGTACGCGCGTACAAGCCGAGCCCGGCCGCGTACGCGCTCGGCACCGCCGCGTTCGGCGCGAACCCGCGCGACATCGTGTTCGTGTCGTCGAACGCCTGGGACGTCGCGGGGGCCGCCTGGTTCGGCTACACGACGTTCTGGCTCAACCGCACGGGTGCGCCTGCCGAGGAACTCGGCGCGCCGCCCGACGGCACCGGCAGCGGCATGGCCGACCTGCTCGCATTCCTCGCCACCCCGGCCCCGTCCGGCAGACCCGCGAACCGCGCGCGCCCCGGCCCGGGCGCATGACGTTCGCTGCGCTGCCGCCTTCCCCCTTCACCGAAACCGCAACTGACCGACCAAGGAGATGAGACTCATGAGCACCCCGATCACGCTGCCGCAAGGCATGGCGATCACCGGCGAAATCAAGCCGGGTTACGAAGCGATCCTGACGCCTGAAGCACTCGCACTCGTCGCGGCGCTGCACCGCGCGTTCGAGCCGCGCCGCCAGGCGCTGCTGCAGGCCCGCGTCGAACGCACCAAGCGCCTCGACGCCGGCGAGCGCCCCGATTTCCTGGCCGACACGAAGGCGATCCGCGAGGGCGACTGGAAGGTCGCGCCGCTGCCGGCCGACCTGCAATGCCGCCGCGTCGAGATCACCGGCCCCGTCGAGCGCAAGATGATCATCAACGCGCTGAACTCGGGCGCCGATTCGTACATGACGGACTTCGAGGATTCGAACGCGCCGAGCTGGACGAACCAGATCGACGGCCAGATCAACCTGAAGGACGCGGTGCGCCGCACGATCTCGCTCGAGCAGAACGGCAAGTCGTACCAGCTGAACGACAAGGTCGCGACGCTGATCGTGCGTCCGCGCGGCTGGCATCTCGACGAGAAGCACGTGACGGTCGACGGCCAGCGCGTGTCCGGCGGCATCTTCGATTTCGCGCTGTTCCTGTTCCACAACGCGAAGGAACTGATCGCGCGCGGCTCGGGCCCGTACTTCTACCTCCCGAAGATGGAAAGCCATCTCGAAGCGCGCCTGTGGAACGACATCTTCGTCGCGGCACAGGAGGCAGTCGGCGTGCCGCGCGGCACGATCCGCGCGACGGTGCTGATCGAGACGATCCTCGCCGCGTTCGAGATGGACGAGATCCTGTACGAACTGCGCGAACACAGCTCGGGCCTGAACGCCGGCCGCTGGGACTACATCTTCTCGGCGATCAAGAAGTTCAAGAACGACCGCGACTTCTGCCTGGCCGATCGCTCGAAGATCACGATGACGGTGCCGTTCATGCGCGCGTACGCGCTGCTGCTGCTGAAGACCTGTCACAAGCGCAATGCGCCGGCGATCGGCGGAATGAGCGCGCTGATCCCGATCAAGAACGATCCGGAAGCGAACGACAAGGCGATGGGCGGCGTGCGCTCGGACAAGCAGCGCGACGCGACCGACGGCTACGACGGCGGCTGGGTCGCGCACCCGGGCCTCGTGCCGATCGCGATGGAGGAATTCGTCAAGGTGCTCGGCGACAAGCCGAACCAGATCGCGAAGCAACGCGACGACGTGCAGATCGAAGGCAAGAACCTGCTCGACTTCCAGCCTGAAGCGCCGATCACCGAAGCCGGCCTGCGCAACAACATCAACGTCGGCATCCACTATCTCGGCGCCTGGCTCGACGGCAACGGCTGCGTGCCGATCCACAATCTGATGGAAGACGCGGCGACCGCCGAGATCTCCCGCTCGCAGGTGTGGCAGTGGATCCGCTCGCCGAAGGGCGTGCTCGACGACGGCCGCAAGGTCACCGCCGAGCTCGTGCGCGAATTCGCGAAGGCCGAGCTCGACAACGTGAAGCGGTCGGTCGGCGGCAACACGCAACCGTACGAGCGTGCCGCGGCGATCTTCGAACAGATGTCGACGTCGGAAGGCTTCACCGAATTCCTGACGCTGCCGCTGTACGAGGAAATCTGACGACGCGGGCCGGGTCGCCCGGTCCTGCCCGCCGCCGGTCGCGCAACACGGCGGCATGAAAAAAGCGCCCCGCGGGGCGCTTTTCCTTTGCTGGGCAGCGGGTTCTCTATGCGGATGCGGCGGCGGCTTCCCGCTCGCGCCGGTGCTGGACCCAGTCGCCCGACACGATGCGCGGACGGTCGGCTGCCGCATGCGCGGCGACCGGATAGTAGACGCACGCATAGGCACGACCGCCGAGTTCGACGGTCACCGGCTCCTGCCGGAACAGCGTGTCGACGCCCGGATAGACGCGCTCGATCTCGTCGAGCACGGGCACCAGTCGCTCGTCGATCTCGTAGACGTCGCCCCACACGAGCGACCGGCCGGCCGGCCCGGGCACCATGCCCGGATACGTGCCGAAATCGTACAGTTCGCCCGGCAGTGCGGCCGCCCCGAGCAGCGTCGGCGCGGCGATCCCGTTCCGCGCGGCCGCCTGGCCGATGTCGTTGGCTTCTCCCGCTCTCAACGTGCCGTAGACGAATACATGGCGCATCGTGGTCCTCCTCTTCGATTCAGGTGTTGCCGTGCCGGGCCGTCGCGGCCGTGCCGCGGGCGCCGGCGTCGTTGGGGCGCTGCTTGTGCGAACACGCGCCCGCATCGATAGACCGCGCCGGCGGCACGATGGTTCTTTTCGGCGCGACGCATCACGCTGGCCAGGGCTTGCGCCGGCCGGCACACGTGCTGCCCCATACAAAGTTCATTTGAACCGTGCATTATCGGCCGAAAAACCGCCGCATGCGCCTGCGCGGCGCCTTCTAAAATGACGGCATCGCCGCCGCGCCGACCGAATCGTCCATGAACCCGCCAGCCCAAGCCGACGCATCGAACCCGTACGACGTCATCGACATCCCGCCCGAGTTCGCGCCGACCCGCGTCCACCCGATGCGTGTCCGGGCACGGCAGGTCGACGCCGGACGCCGGATCCCGCTGCACACGCACGCGTGGGCGCAACTCGCGTATGCATCGCGCGGCGTGCTGCGCGTCGCGACGACCGGGACGACATGGATGGTGCCGCCTTCCCGCGCGATCTGGGTGCCGCCGCACGTCACGCACGAGGTCGTGATCGTCGAGGAAGCGTACTTGCGCACGCTGTACATCGACGAGTCGGTCGTGCCGGACGGGCTCGACGCATGCCGGGTGGTCGAGGTGACGGGCTTGCTGCGCGAACTGATCGTCGCGCTCGACGCGCGCGACCTGAGCGGCACCCGCGAACGGCTGCTGTGCGGGCTCGTGCTCGACGAGCTGAGCCGCGCCGAACCGCTGCCGCTCGCGGTGCCGATGCCCGACGAGAAGCGGCTGCGCATGCTGTGCGAGGCGGTGCTCGCGCAACCGGCGCATGCGGAATCGCTCGAACACTGGGCGAGCGAGGTGGGTGCGAGCACGCGCACGATCTCGCGGCTGTTCAGGCAGGAACTGGGCGTGAGTTTTTCGCAGTGGCGGCAGCAGGCGCTGCTCGCGCGCGCGATTCCGCTGTTGAACCAGGGGCGCCCGCTGTCGCATATCGCCCGCGAACTCGGCTACCAGAGCCAGAGCGCGTTTTCGGCGATGTTCCGGCGCGCGTTCGGCGAAAGCCCGCGCGCGTTCATGCTGCGCGGCTACGAGCATCGCGGCGCGGAAGACGGCATCGCAATCGACGACGACGCGATCGACGCCGCCCGCTGACCGTCGCCGCGTGGCCCCCCGCGTGGGTAACCGTTACGCGCTCAAACCGGACGCACCATGTGGCGAATCGAGCCGAGCTGGGCCAGCCTCGGCCCGGTGACGCGGTAGCCCATACGCAGGTAGAGGCGCGCGGCCGGATTGTCGACGAACACACGCAACTGCAGTTCGTGCAGCCCGCGGGCGCGCGCCCAGCGATGCGACATGTCGAGCATGTAGGTGCCGGCGCCCTGTCCGCGATGGCCGGCCGCGATCTGCACGTCGCGGATGTGCAGCGAATCGCCCTCCTCGGTCACGCGCAGCACGCCGATACGTTCGCCGTCGGCTTCCAGGATGAAGTTTTCGGATTCGCGCCAGCTCGCATAGAACAGGTCGCTGCGCCAGACGAGCCCATGGCGCTTGTAATAGCCGCCCATGTTGCCGTGCGTCAGCGCCTCGGCAAACGGAAAATCGCCAGGCTCCGCGGGCCGGAGCTGATACAACAATCGCAGGTCGGTCGGATCGAGCATCGCGCAGGGGTCAAAAACGCATTCCGCCACGATAGCGCAGTCGCGGGTGGATGCAATCGCGAATTTCTCGTAGTGGCGCCGGATCGGCGATGCAAATGAAAAAGCCCGCACGAGGCGGGCTTTTTCATTTTCTGGCGGAGCGGACGGGACTCGAACCCGCGACCCCCG